>JAGMCL010000044.1 GCA_023129165.1 Caldifarciminota bacterium
ATACAAGCCAGATTCTGCATCTATTCTCTTTAAAAGCCTCATATCACTGGAAAAATTATAAATTGTTATACCCTTCACCGTATTATTTGAACCGTCTACGAAATCTATTTTATAAAACCTATTTTCTTCCCCGACAAAATAGACATCTCGTGCGATCGCTGCCCTTTTAGGTGGTAACTTGTTGATAACTTCCCTCTTAAACCTTTCTTTTGCCTCAAGAGACCTTGGCATAAGTGTCTGCGAGAGTATAAACATCAAGATGACTACTATACAACCAATAGCAATTAATGGTATCATTATACGGAGAGGGTTAATACCAGCCCCCCTAATTGCAACTAATTCAAAATGCCTGGACATATTTCCTATAGAAACAAAACATGCTACAAGTAGGGCTATCGGACATAATATGTTTATTGCGTTAGGGAGTTCATAGGTATAATACTTGAGGATACCAAATATTCCAATATCCTTGTCTACAAACTTAGAGATGTTTTCAAACAACTCAATTATGATGTAAACAAATATCAGTGAGGCAAGGCAAATAATAAATCCCTTTATAAACTCCTTCGATATGTATCTATCCAGTATACTCATCATTTACACCAGGTCTATTTTATTGGTTTAACCTCATCTTTATAGTTATCCTGATTATATAATATTTCGAACTTACCTATTTCTGTCTTAACAATAAATAACCTTTTTCGATTTCGTGTAAAGGCATCCTCAATAAATTCCTCCTTTAGTATTTTCAAAATTTGAATCTCTTCTCCATCTACTATTATAGAGATGGGTCTCTCATTTGACACCCTTCCGGAATACCACTTTACTCTATAATCAGTCATAAGAAATCAATCAAATAATTCAACCCATAGAGAAATTATACCATATCTTTAATTAAAAGTCAAGAGATTAAGACAACCGAGCAAATACTCTGGATTATGGGTTATTCGTTATTTATTATTAGTTAATTGACATTTAACATTAAACATCTCACATTCAACATTTAACATTCATCATCTCACATTTCTTATAATGCCACCAAGTCCGTTAGCTAA
>JAGMCL010000045.1 GCA_023129165.1 Caldifarciminota bacterium
GGGGGAAGGATTAAGGGTTGTTTTATATGACGTTTAAGGGTGTCCTAAAAGTTTTAGGTTTGCCCCTTTTCCCCTAACAAACTCTGGAGCGAAAAGCGGGATGCAGATATAGTGACGCATGACCGAAAAAAACGCCTTAAAAGACCCCTTGCTGTTGAAAAGTAGAAAAGCTTATATACTCTCAAAACAGTTCTCTTTATAGTCCGATGCGAAAACCGAGCGAGATAAGCGGGAATAGAAAAGGGAAAAGCGAAGGCTTTTTAACAAGGCAGGATGTGGTTTATATCCACATAACTCGACGCTTTGTGGATATTTACCGAGAAGAAGCAGGGAAGTATCAGCAGCTCTCTTTTAGAGTAAAGAGGACACGAGGACGGTTTAACAAGCGAAGGAAGGACGCTGAGGACAGGATTTAAAAAACAATAGGAGGTGAACGAATAAAAATGGAAACCGAGACCAAAGAGAAGCTGACGGTGGAAGATATAGGTGCTGTGGTAAAGGACAGCGGTTTTAAGGCAGATGAGAAGGTTGTTGAGGCAACGGTGGACTTATTGGAGACCCTGAGCGATTTTATGACCATAGAGAAGAAGAACGGCGAGAGTGGCGAGCAGACCTTAAAGAGGCTGGAGCGGGAAGGCATACTGACCCCTGCTGCCGCAAAAGAGGCTTTAAAGAAGCTCAAAACGACACATACCGCTGCAGGCGGCGTGAAATACGACGAGGACAACCGCAAGAGCATCAATTTTAGTAAGACGGCTGTTAACCACGTCATTAGGCTATTGAACGCCTTATAAGGCTTTAAACGCCAGCAAAACTATCTATTTTTTTTTTTGACTTTTTTCAGTAGAGGGAAACTGAAAAATAGGGAAGGAAAAGAGCAAGGAGGATAAGAAATGGGAGAACTGAAAATGGAAGAACTGAAGAGGCTGCTGGATATGGGCATCATTGATAAAGATGCCTACCAGCGGGCTATACCAATAGCACAGGACAGGAGCGGACAGGAGAAGAAGTTGGACATTTACAACAACCAGAGTGGAGAGCTATGTGTGATATTCGGGTATGGACAGCGGAAGTGGTATATCAGAGTTCCACTGTTTTATACCATCTGGGACTACATTAAACTGAAATACCCGATTGATGATGGAGTTGCAAGAGTAAGACAGCAGAAATCAAACCGAGCACTGTGGAAGGAACTGAACAGGAACAGAGTGAAGTTAGATGAGTTGGACAAGGAGAGAAAGGTTGGGAGGAAGTTGTAGATGGAAGATGAAGAGAAACTTCTGAAGAAAATATCAGCGAGTATTAGTGCATACAATAATGGAGAGCTTGAATCTTCAGAGGAGGAAACAGAGGAGCAAGTAGTGTTGAGGTTAGTGAGAAGAGCAGTGTGTGAGTATCTGGGAATATAAAAATAGGAGGAGATGTGTAAAAAAATGGAAAAGCAAGAAAGAAAAACAGAAGATATTGATATAAGTGAGTTTCTCGCTGCTGGGCGAGACCTTGAGGAGATAGCAAACGCAAAGCGTGAAGTCGAGAGCATGAGATTGGTGTATGGTGTGAGAGAGAAATTAATGCACCAACTGGATGCAAAAGAAAGGCGGATTATTGATGCCTTTCATCTGGACGATGTGAGGAAGAAAGGAGGTAGTGAATAATGCTGAGAAAACTAACAGCAGAAGAGATTCAGAGGTGTGTGGAGAGGATGGATGTAACAGGACATGCAGTTATGAATACTCTTGCGGATGTGAATAAATATGACGACATACGTGATGCGATTGGTGATATTATCAATATGGCATACAATTACAATTGGAACGATGAGACGATAGTGGCAATATCACTGGGGATATTTATGGCAGGAGGTGTAACGCTGTGAAATGAAAACCAAAGAAGAGATTGCAGCAAACGGTAATGATGAGATAACAATAGGAGACTGCTTTTTTGGGAAGCCCGCATCAGAAGAGGACATGCGAAGCTATCATGACATATGCTCTGATATACGAGACGTTATTAACAATGAACCCAGCATCACTATGAGGACAAAGAGAATATTTGAGGAAATATTGGTAATGCAGTTCAATGAACTCCAGTGGCTTAAGTTAGTGGTGGCAATCAGTATGCATATGGACGCAGCAGAGTGTCGTGGAGCTAAGAAAATTGTGGACGTGCTGGAATTGGGAATGAGGTGAACAGACATGAGAGTAGAGTTCAAAATAAACTTGGGACTGTTTCCAGGTGCTACCAAACCAACGTATGAAATGATGGGAGTGGCAAGCGGTGAGCACGATAAGTGGGAAGACTGCATGAAAGAGGTCTTGAACTTCCTGCTGGAAATACAACATCCAGCCGTTCAGAGGTTCGCAAAGGAGTTTGTGCAAGTGAAAGTGGAAGAGCCTACTGGAAAGAAACGTATCAGGAGAAGAAGTGAGAGAGACTAATGGGCAAAGGCAAAGGTGCAATCAGAAAAAGGAAGCATTGGAGAGACCAAGCATTTGATAAATTGGGAACAAGAAGTATGACTGACATAGCAAAGGGCGACAGAAGTGATGCATTGAGAGCAGTATTGGGTAAGCCTAAAATTGGAAAGAGTTTGTGAGGGGGTTCTTATTCCCCCTCATATTTTTTATCTGTAAAGGAGGAATGTAAATGAACGAAATGCAAGGAAAAATGATGAGAGCAGTGTGGTGGGCGTTAGGTATCGCAGGATTGATGTGGGCAGCAATATTAGCAGGATGGTGGTGGCTCTAAAATGAGTGGATACAAATTTTTTAAGTGTCTGAAATGTGGAAAAGTCTTCAGAGTGAAAGAGGCAGGATTAAAGGGTGATGCATTCAAGACTCTGGCATGTGATTGTGGGTCTCTTAAGTTATCTGGTATTGGCTATAAGGAATATAATGTAATAGCCAGAGGTATGAAGATACGAAGAAAAGACAGTGAAAAATCACTGAAAGAAATCAAGGCATCTGCAAAGAAGAAAACCAAAAAGAAGAAGGAGAACGTTGTAACAACACGTCTCTTTGGTTTTCCTCCTATTTGTGGAATGTCAGAGTATAACAGTGTCTCCTCAACGACTGAAAGGCGTGAGGGGGCGACAAAAAAGGAGGAAACAGAATATGGAAAGAACAAGAAAAAGAAAAGGAAGAGTAGTGACAGTAGACGAAGCCGCAGGGTTGTCGTTACTCGATGAGGGGATGTATCCTGTCGAGTTAGTGGAAATAAAGGACATAGAGACAGGCTACGGTGACGGATGGAGGTGGATATTTGATGTGTTGGAAGAAGAGGAAGAGACACTGGTGAGTGGTATCACCTCGCAGCGTATGAGCGAAAAGAGCAAATCCTATGGATGGGCATCTGCTCTTTTAGGCAAGAAGCCAGAGATTGGTGACGAAATTGACCTCGATGAGCTGATAGGCTTGCGTGGAAACGCAGAGCTAAAGACAAAAGAACTCAATGACGGGACAGAGGTATCGAATGTGGTAGAGCTGAAGAAGCTGCCAAAGCAGAAGGGCAAGAGAAAGCCAGAGAAGGAAGAGGAAGAGGAAGAAGAGGAGGGAGAACCAGAGAAGCCAAAGAAGAGGAAGTCAACAGGGAAGTCAAAGAAGAAGCCACGAGAAGAACCAGAGGAAGAAGAAGAGGAGGAAGAGTGGGACGAGTGAGTGCCCTGCGGTGAGAGAGGAGGCGTTGTCTCCTCTCCACTACTCTTTGGAGGGAAAAAGACAATGGAGTATAATGTAAAAATCAGAATAACCACTGAAGTGCAGGAAGCATTAAGCGAGGATGAGCCATTTGGGAGACAATGGAAAGGTGTGATGAATATAGAGGGAATATCACGTGAGTATCACACTTCGGGAACAACCGCAAATCAAGTAATCAAGACAATAGGAATAGAGCTAATCAGCATGCTGAGTGGGGAGGAGAAACAAAATGGAGCTTGATGAGAACCCAATAAAGGAGTTTGTGAAGAAGCATGAGATGGGCTGGAGAGACGAATATATGCAAGCAGGAGTGGTTGTTGAAGAAGCAATAGAACTTAAAGAAGCAGTGCTTCAATATGGAGGTTATCAGACAATGACAGAAGCTGCAGACGTGATAATAGCTGTAATGGTGTTAGCGGAACTCAAAGGTTGGTCGAGTGGACTGCCAGAGTTAGTGGCAGAGAAGATGAGAGAGAACCTCAGGAAACCAGTAGGAAGAAAGGTGGGGGAGAAGGTGAGAAAAGCATGATAAGAGCAGATGATTTGAGAGAGGGAATAGAGCTGCAAAAACAAATTACAGTGCTGGAAGTGTTAGTCAGTGAGAAGAAGGGAACTGTTATGGACTCAATGCGAAGGACGTTCAATCCAGACAAGTTCGAGAACATACAAATTGGAGTGTTGGAACTACTGTTGGGAGAGAAGCAGAAAGCATTGAAGGAGTTGGAAGAAGAATGCCAGAAGCTGTAGTGGAGTTCGTAGATGGGAATACTGTGCATTACGATGATGCAAGAGCAGGTAACGCCAGCAGGGTATTAACATTTTACGAAGATGACAAACCTATTGGATTTGCACCATATGAAGCAATAGTGCATGTATCATGGAAAAAGGAGGGAAAATAATATGAAAAAGGAGGTGATAGGTAAGAATGGGAACAACAGTTGATTTACATGGAAGGAAACTGCATACTCACATAAAGAAGATTATTGTGGATTTGCAGAAGATAAACGGAAAGAAGCTCAGACAGGTTAGCTCCACAAGGCAGGATGGAACAATACCGAGCTTGACCATCACGGCAGAGCTTAAGGACTTGAAGTGGAAAAAAGGAGACTGGGTGCTTGTCGGAATAAGTGACGGCAGGGTAGTCATCGAGAAACCAGAATGATAATACAATGCTCAATAAACTTATCGAGTATGTCTTATCGTCAGCAACCGTCAAGGAACTCAGGACAGAAAAAGGACATAAGACAAGGGGAACAATAAACCTATGGATAAACAGCCCTTATGGAACAGGAAAGTCAAGCTCTATCACTTCAATGATGGGTGGTGAACTCGGTGTGATTGTCCAAGACTACTCAATGCCAGGATTAATTGGAACAATAAAGAAGGAAGGATTAGCTGTAGTCGGAGACATAAAACTGCTTCCAAACACTACTGCTTTTCTTGAGGAGTTCCAGAACACAACAAGGGATGAAAGAGGTGTCATGCTTAGTCTAATGGAAGACCACACTTATACCAGAACTCTTGGATTTGAAGTCCTAAAACCAGAGCATATAGTGAAAGAGGGATTTGGGTTTATAGCAGAAGGAACAAGGATTTCAATATTTCTTCAAGCATCTTTCGTTATATTTTCTATGACATACCGAACACCAACAACATTGGATACAGCACTTCTAAGTCGTTGTATTCCACTGTTTCTTGATACTGCTAAGGAAGAGCAGACCTCTCTCTTTGTTAAAGGCAGAGAGTTGGGCATTGACCCTATCAAGATAAAGAAAACCAGAGAAGAACTAAAGGGAACGTCTGTCATAATACCTGAAGAAATAAGAGAGCTGATAGCATCAAAATACACGACCGCACACATCAAAGCAGAGAACATGACGAGAGCTATGTGGGACTATGCAAGAATAGCTTTTTTGGACTCACACCAAACAGGAGTGAACGAACTCACTGAGGACATTATAGATAATGTTGAGTGGTTAGTGAGAATACAAGAGTTAGGATATGCAAAGAGGAGCTTAACGAGAACCGCTTATGAGATATTCATGTATTTGGTGAGCAAAGATGACATGGTAAGAGCCATAGAAATAGGCAAGAAATTCAAGCTATCCAGAGAATACACAAGCAGGCAGTTATCCGATTTAGTTAAGAAGAGATTGATAAACAAAGCCAGTGTTTCAAAAAAGGTTGTTTATTGGGTGGATTAAAACAGGAGGCGTAAAACAAATGGGAGAAGAAATAAAAAACTGGAAGTTTAAAGAGTTGGGAATAACTGAAGAAGACTTTAACAAACTTCCTGTGGACGAAATGTTTACTCGACTGAAAGATTTGGAAGATGTAGTTAGTGTTGAGTTTGAAGAAGAGGAAGCGATTATATCCACAACTCTGGGCAGATACCATGCAGTGAGAAATTTGTCCATAGAAGCTGGTGAGAAATTAGAGAAAGCAGAGTCACTACTCAATAGAGTTGTAACTTCTGAAAAGAGATACAAGGATGCTGTTCACGAACAAAGAGTATGCATTGGAAGAATTGGTGCATATACAGTATGGTATAGAAGAGCAGAGAAAGCATTAGATACAGCAAGGATGAGGCACTACTCTATCAAGATTGGAGTAGAAAGAGAGAGACTGCCTGAACTAAAGCATCATGTTGCTCAAGCAAGAGATGTGTTAAGTGTTCTTCCAAGAATATGGACAATACGGAGAAAAGTAAACGAGCTCTGGAAACTTGTAAATCACTATAAAGAAAGAATTGTGGCACTACATGTAAGCTATGACAGTGCAAAAGAGAGAAGAAACGAACTGGGAGAGCTACTGAAAGAAATTCAGAAAGAAATAGCTGAACTTGAAGTGATACCTGTAGTGATAAGGCATAAATACAGAGAAGTGGAATTTGAGATACACAAAAGCTTGGAGTATTCAAAAAAGAAAGCTCATGCAGATGTGAACGTAGAAATGTGGATTTCAGGGACATTCAAGACGCTATTGCCAACAAAGTATGCAGAAGATGAATGCTTTTGGTATGCAGAAATAGAAAGAGTTTTTAGAAGCGTGGTATGCAGCGTTATGGATGACTGCTATCTTGAATACGGAATGCCACATCCAGAGAACACAGATGTCAGATGCAACATAGTTGGGAGCAGAGTAACCAAAAAAACAGTTGTTGACGTCACAAAGCGATATGAAGAACTCGAAGCACCATTGACAGATGGAAATGTGTCGAGTGCACTCTTAAACGAGTTGTGGGAACACAGCAGCTTTTCAATCACGTCCTTCACCTTTTTGAAAGACGATGATTTGTCAGTGCCTCTAACAGTTGCTACTTCTCGAAGAAAAGACCCAGAACATGCAATTGGAAACTGCATAAATGGTAGAACTGAGGAGATGTTGGAAGATGTGATAACTTGGACAGAAGAGGAAGAGCATGATGCTCTCAAGAAAAGCCTAACAGGAGGTGATTAAAAATGATGACAGATGCAGATATATTATTGGATATAGACAAAAAGGATGTAGATGCAAAGGAGCTTGCAGAGAGACTGAGGTTTATCACAATGTTCACTTCATTTGAATTTGTAAGATTAGTGGTGTATGAAACCAGAAAAGGTTTTCATCTCTACTTTTGGACGGATAAACCAAAACCTTCAGCAAAGGACAAAGTGATGATACAGTTAGCACTTGGTTCGGACTACAGGAGAGAGATATTCAATTATCTGAGAATATGCATGACCCCTTTGCCAAAGAAATGGAATGTGCTATTCCAGAGCAAATATGACAAGGAGGGAAACAAAGTGTCAGAAGAAGTGCATAGTGGTAAGACTGTAAAGTTAGAAGAGGAGATAATGGCACTATATGAGACAAAGGAGGTGGTGGTGTAAATGATGAGAACAAGACTTGTAAAACACGACATACGCATGTATCTGCAGTGCACAAAATGCGGGAACATCTTTAGTGTGATAAAATCTGGAGTCATAAATAGTTGGGTCTTTGATGGAACTGGTGGAGAAATGCTCTATCTTATAAACTGTTCAAGATGTGGTGAGGTGCAATGCCGTCCAACAACGAGGAAAGCATGGATGAAAAGCAACGAGGTGAAACCAGACAATGCCCAGTAATATAAAGCTACGTTGTGGAAATGCAAAGGAATTGATAATAGATGTTCCAGAGAACTCACAAGACCTAATCTTGACCGACCCACCATATGATATGATAACACCAAACATCAAAACGCCACCCCTAACACAATTTACCAAAGAGATACTGGCTAAGAACTTTCATAGAATTTTAAAGCCTACTGGGAATATACTTATATTTGTAGGCTTGCGAGATAAATTTCGATGGGACGGCATATTTAGACAGTATCATTTTGCACTACGAGCAGAACTAATAATGGTGTATCCCGCAGGCATGAAAACCCCCAAGCATTTTCAGTCAGCACATGAGAGTGCTATGCAATATAGTCTCTCCAAGAACTACTACTTTGAAGAAGGTGCTTTATTTGCAGATGTTTACAACACAAAGAGAGCAAGAGGAGTTACAAGAAATTGGGGATACGACTATGCAACTGCACCAGCAGATAAAATGCATGTGACACCAAAGCCATTAGGTATGGTTCAAAGACTTGTAGAGATATTGTGTCCCGAAGGTGGAGATGTGATAGACCCGTTTATGGGGAGTGGAACAACTGGAGAAGCATGTGTCATAACGGGAAGAAACTTCACAGGCTATGAGATGAAAAAAGACATCTATTTATTTGCAAGAGACCGCATAAAGGCTGCAGGCGGAAAAAGAAAAAAAGAAGAAGTGTGGTGGTGACAACATCACCACTCGGTTATTTTTTTATTTTCTGTTCTTCATAAGAATAGTTTTGAGAACATATGATGAGAACACCAACTCCACTTCTTTGATAGGGACAAACTGTTTAATTCCCTCTTCATAATGTGGTGTTTCAGAATCATGCAATAAAATCAGTCCACCGTTTTTAACCAGTCTCTTTGCAGTTTTCATGCTTTCAAGACGAGGCTCTGCGCCATCAACAAAAGCCATGTCAAAAAAGTTCTCTTGAAACAGATTTCCAGCAGCATAATAATCAGAAAAAACCATATAATAACATTTCACTCTTTCTGAATATTTGTCTTTGAATTTGTTATACCATTCTAAATCATGTTCAATTGTATGAACTTCGTCAACTCCTTCTCTGTCCATTATCTTCGTTGATACACCTGTTCCCCACTCTATTATCCTTTTCGGCTTGTATGTGTTTAGTGCCTCGATTAACAAGTCTATATATGTGTAATATGGTGTTTCCTTTATAAAATCTATCATTGCCGTCTCTGTCATATATCCCATTCCTCCTTACTAAGTATTTTCTTTACCAGACGAGCATACAAATTGGTTGATGATTTAATCCAGTTTGGTGTTATGTCTTTAAGTCTGCTCTCATTCAATGTAGCATTTAAATGCAATAGGTATGCATTAGGATTTAAAACCAAATCATCTCTGTCCCAAAAGTCCTGCTCCCATATAGTGAAGGGAATAAAAAGCTCTTGAGAACCAATTGCTATTTTTGATTGGTCTGCTCCCCTTATGGCACGCTCAATTGCTTGATTTCCTGTCTCCGTCCACCTTATAGAACCAAAGTTCCTTTTCATTCTATCCATAGCATAATCATAACTGGATTTTAGTATCTCTGAACCAGACTCAGCTATCACTGCATGAATGGCAAAAACATTTTGACTTGTAGACCATCCTTCTGCTCTCTCAAATGGAATCCAGACCTCTTTGCTGCCTAAACATGATGTCATGTTCCGCAGGGAAAAGGTGTCCAAATCAAGATAAATCCCACCTTCTTCATACAATATCTTCCATCTAAGTATGTCAGCTAAAACTGCAAAACGAACTCTGTCTCTGTTTACCCCACAATATCGCTCTTTTGCTCTATGCAAATTGGGAATAGGTGGAATCTCTGGTGTTTTGATGCTTATTCTGTTTTTGAGTAGCTCAAAACAGTGATTGTCCTTTACATCTGTTGTAGTCCACAAAATAACTTCATCTATGGAATGGAGTTTCGCCGCAGAAACAATCGACAAATAGTATATATATGGAAACACACATCCTGTATTGATAAAATGTAGTTTCACTGTTCTAAGACCTCCACCAACTGCTTTGCTATGACGGATGCTCTAAACCTTTGAGCATTTTGTCTTCCAAACGCAGAGAGTTGCTCACCAAATGCATGTGTTCTAAATATGGCATCTCTGACTTCTTCATAATCAATGATAGCCAATCGGAATCTGTCAGGAAACTCTTCAATCCTTCTATATGGTATTTCTATGCCACCACCAACCTCTGTTTGTTGAGGAAGCCCAGTATAACATGTAGGAACACCTATTGCTGCTGACTCAATTTGAACAAGTCCTTGTGCATCTTGTCGTGTGGGAAAACAGAAGACACCAGCATTTGCCATCATGTCATACTTCTCTTCCTCTGAAAAGTTGCCAGCTTCCAGTATCTCCAAATTGCTCAATTCAGGAATTGTCATCACCTTCTCAAGAACTTTCCTATGTGTCACTAAACAGACTTCCCAATCTGGATTGTTCTCTGCGAACTCCACCAGAAGCTCATGCCCCTTCCTTGTTACATTCTCCAGTTCAACAGGACACCCCATGTGCTTATACCATTTATACTCCTTCATATATTGTGGAAACCCCCAACTGAGAACCCTTTTCTTTGAACCTTTCCAAGTCCATTTGAAAACTTCATCTGAGATGGGTCTTGGTATTTTTGCATCAACTATCACACCTCCTTTTTCCAGATACCCCTTCTCAAATTCACCAATGGGAACTATCTTGCCTCCGTTTGCTCTAAATCCATCCTGCCACATTTTTACACCAGCAAACTTCTTGTAGACAAAGAAATCTATCCATGCAAGACCCTTCTTTTTGAACATACCACACAACCTTACAAAGTTGTCTATCATGTTCTCCTCAGTTATAAATATCATAGGCTCATCAGTCTTTCTAACAGCACTTCGATAATAGACACCACCTGATGCTTCATGCCCCATGTTATTCAACGCATCCACTGTCCACTCTTGTAGCTTCAGAAAACTATAAAAATTCAAAGACCACACTTTTATTTTCATTTTGTTTCTATGTTACACAACACCCTCCCAATATAACACCTATGCCCTGCACTGCTCTTCCTATAAAAAACCCAGCAGTAAACCAGTGGTATTCGTTCATTATCTGCTCCTTCAGCTCATCTGACATATCGTCTCTCCTCAATCTATACCATGACGAAAAGAACCCAAACCAAAGAGCACGCCACCTGCTTGGTTCATCCAAATACTCTTCGCACAAAGCATACTCCTTTAGTATCTGAAAGATTTTCTTCATATTATGTCGCCATTCCTATTCCTTGCACCCCTAAGACTGCTGCCAGTGTTATGACTATTAAAAGTTTTATCCATCTCATGTCACGAGTTACTCCAAGCAGTATGAGAGACATGTGTCGTATCCCATCATAACAATCATTCTGTCCCATGTCATGTTTCATAGCCATCTCTTTCAGCTTCTTTTCCGCTTCACGAAGGTCACCATTCATTTGTTACAACCTAAAACAGTTCCTCCTCTTCCCCATACAGTTCTGTGTGTCTCAATCTCCTCTCCTCCTCTGTTCTCGGAACACCTGCTCTCCTGCCCTCTGCTGTTCCCATCTCTAATCCAGTTCCTCTTGGTGGCAAATCTTCATCGAATTCCAGCTCTCCCGTTTCAAACTCTCCTGCATGCAACTTCTTGTCCGCATAGCTATACATCGCCTTAAGGTCTTTCAAGACATTATTCTGAAGCCCTCTGACCATATCAAAAGACTTAAGCTCACATAGCTCTGACGAAGCATTGTTTACATCTTCTATCAAGACTTTCAAGACCGCCATCACATCATCCCAATCTGTTTCTCCGACCTCTTCACTCACTTTCTTCACCTCCTGATTTTCCTCTTCTCTTATAATACATCATTTCGTCCTCCTCCATTATATCCTTCACATCCCCCTTATGTTTTTTATTCCTCCGCTTCCTCTTCTTTTGCCCCACCATCAAGACCCCCCTGTGCTTCTGCCATTTCCTCGGCTGACACATCAATAACAGCTCCCTCTTCACTCATTCCAGCTGTCTTTTTCTCTACAATCTTTGTAGCTTGGGCTTGAACTGCTTGTTCCATCGCTCCCATCATCATGCTTGAAAAAGGGTCTCCACCCATTCCACCAAACATTCCACCCATTCCTCCTGTTTTAGCGGGTGCACCTGCTTGTCCTTCTGCTCGCTCCAAGTTCTTTATAGCCATCTTTGCTTTTCTGAACATTACAGCAAAACCATTGATTGTGTCTACGGCGTTCTGCAAATCCTCCATATTCATATGTTTCTTTGCTTCTCTCCTTGCTTTGAAATCTCTTACTGCTCCTCCTTTCACTTCTTCTCCCATTCTTTTTACATCCCTCCTATTTGGTGATAGTCACCACCAATGCTTTCTCCCTCAACTCCACACTTACATTTCCCTGACCAGGCTTTATTTGCTTACCAATAGACTTAGCCACTGATGTCAGTGACATTGAGATTAACACCTTGTCTCTTGCTACTCTCATCATTGACGCAATACCTGTCCTTCTGAGTTTCTCCTGACTTGTGAGGAGAGCCTGTATTGATGATGCCCATGCTCTCTTCGCTTCAGGAGACTCAAATTCTATGTTCTCTTCCATTTTATATATCCTTCTCCCTCATTTTACCAAAGACAAAGAGTAAATCACCACCATTAATTTATCATGGAGGTTTATTGCTCAGATACCACAATCCTGTGCCGCCACCCCCTGTTTTACCATATGATATATGAAGATAATTACTTGCATCAATAACTATGCTTGGGTATGTTCCTACATCAGTTCCATCACTATCAAGAGTTTCGATTATGAAACTCCCATTTGATTTATGTGCCATTTTCAATGTTTTACTGTCGCTTTCATAATATACAATATATGGCTGATTACTGCTATTCGTTGCAATAGATAGTCGTCCAGGATGTAGTCCAATAGATTCCACAACTTCGATATGCCATCCTGCACCATCTTTGTAAGCATACTTGAGATTACTGCCACATAAATATGCCACATGTGGTTGTCCTATACTGTCTATTGTGATTGCTCCCCATCTCCCACATCCAGGCGTTCCTTCTTCTATACTCTCTTTTATCCAACCCCCACCAGTTTTCCATATGTGTCGAACCTTTGTGGTCGGATAACTGATATAATGTAATATGTGTGGCTCTAAACCATCACAAGCGATTGCCGTTTCAAAACCAGAATATATAGGCGAATCAGGCATTTCGATATTCCATGCAGCACCATCCCAATGTGCATATTTCAGTTTCATAGCAACTATGTCACTATATGAGAGATGTTCGTGGTCAAGACTATCCAAAGCAAGAGATATTTGACTTCCAATGTCTCCAACACTCTCAGGTTCTGAATTCTGAAAATCGCTTGGAGTGGTAGGATAATGGCAACTTATTTGTCTTTGAACTTCAGGGTTTTTCTGTGCAGCAACATTCCAATATGAAGCGGTTTTTATTAACTGTGTTATGTTAGCACAAGCACATGTTGCAAACCATCCATAATTTACTTGAGGTGTCTGTAAACCCACATACCATACTCCTTCTTTCTTTACAGCATGTCTAAGCCAGTTAAGATTTGGCGAGTCAAGTGTTCTGTCCATATAAACAATTACAGGCAATCCGCTCTCACATATACAAATATCAGTATACAAAACACCTTCGGGCACGTCATGCACAAACTCCTGTACTGCCCATAGCGAAGCTTCAACAGTTGGCAACCCTCCTCCTACCCCTACAGTTATTTCAGACATTCCTATAAATCCTGGACTTGGAGCACCACCTCCCACTGTAACAGGTATCTCATAATATGCTTCTGGGATTACTACAGGACTTGGCACACCTCCCTTTATCTCAAGAGATATGCTTTTAGCAAATGGTGGCTCTGGTGGTACTGGCACTTCTGGCTCTGGAGGAACATAAGGTGGGTCTGGCGGAATAGGTGTGCCAGGCGGCATGAATAACTCTGAAGGAGGACATTCACCACATACTGGAGTTCCAGGAGGCGTTCCTGCTGCTGGTTTGGCATGAACAATGCCAGGAGTAAACCCAGAATCGAACTGTGGAGTTGTTTCTCTATATGGGTCTCTGTCCTCTACTGGCACCTCGTCTGATGTGTAAGCAAATTCAGGCATGTATTTCAATCCATCACTCTCAGGTGGGAACAACTTTACATCTGTTCCACCAACTCCTTTGACGGTCATCGCAAGAACCTCCTTCATTATCCACCCAACAATAGGCAAAGCTATCCCACTGCCCACGCTACCAAGAACGTGATACCCTACTTCTCCTAATGATTTAGCATCACCTGCTTTCTCTGTTAGATTTACAATTATGTTCTTTGAGCCTAAAACCATCATGTTGGCAAATAATATATCATCAATTTTGTCTTTGTAGTTTCCCAAAAGACCAGACATCCAAGAGTTCACACCAGTAGTTAAGCCCCCCATCCATGTCCTGACAGTATCATATAGGTTTTTGAAAAATCCAGTAATGCTATCCCACATCCACTTTGTCAATTTTGCTGTTTGTGCACCAAGCCAACATACACCAGACCACGTCCACTGACCGAAAGCTTTGAGACCAGCCCAAAGATTGCCACCCACCCATTTCAGCCCATCCCAAACTGTTTCACCAAGCCATGTTAAAGCATCCCATAGCCAGCTTCCAAAGTTGTATACCTGAGAGCCAATCCATGAAATCCCTGCCCAAAGCCACTTACCAAAGCTAAAGATTTGAGTTCCAATCCACGATAGTGCACCCCACAACGCATCCAATCCCAGCTTAAGATATTCGCCGAGTCTTGTAAGCCCTACCCATATACCATTGCCCAAATCCATTAAGCCGTTTCTAAGGAAGCTGAAGCCATTGTAAAATGCATCCCAAATTTTCTCACCGTAAGCAATGATGGCATCATAAAATGCTCTTGCAAGAGTTCCTATGCCTTCACCTATCCATGCATATCCTTTGGCAACTTCATCTGTGAAGCCAGCTAATGAGTCCCAAACATCTGACCCCCAATCTGCTATGTCCGATAATATGTCATCCCACCAGCTCATTTTTCTTAATATCTCCACGAATCAGACACAAACCCACAGAAGCAGAGACCAATGTACAAACCGACCACCACAAGCAATACACGTATAATCACACGTTTTACAATTATTTTAAGCATGTGATATCGTGTATTTAACCGTTACACTCCCTCCTGCTGGGATTACTACAGGCGTTCCCAGAACACTTCTCTCAATTACGACAGTGTGTGTAGTTCCACCAGTATCTTGGATTAGCGCAAAATTTATACCCGTCTCTTTCACAGTCGTCTCAACACTCACTCCAAAAACTGAAGTGATTTGAACAGTTTTAGCACCCACATTAATAATGGGCATGCCTACAGCTACTCTACCTGCTAAAGCATCAAGCTCGTAGTCATTCACATCAAATACTTTGTCACTCGTACCTATACAAATATCAGTCTCAGCACCTGCAGGAGCATCATCCCACGTATTAGCACACGCTGCGTTGTATGGATGATAACCTCCTCCTATTTCAGTCAGCCCTTGCTGCTCCGCCAACCCCATCATCATTGCCAACCAATAATAATAGTTCTTTAGCCATGACTTTGCTTCCTGCTTGTACCTCTGCACTACCTTTCCGTCTCTATCTCTGACCTCCAGTTCTACTTCTGTCTTCCCACCTTTTATTTCCTCACTCATCTTTTCACCTCCTTCCTTTTGGTGTGCACATTTTAGCACACACCTTAATATCTCTCTCCAGTTCATGCTCTCACATCTTTATCAATACGACTATCCCCCGTGTATCCACATTCACGTCCGCCATTTTAGCAAGGTCAGGTGTATTCTGAAATATCTTCCTGAGAATTGTTTCCTTGCTGAATATCACTTCCAGTCCATTCTCTACCACCTGCACCTCTGCATCTGGCACTTTAGCTTTTATCCCATCTGCCATAAACTGCAGCATGCCACGCTTATCCATCTGAGGAGCTCCTGCTCCTCCCATACCCATATCCATTCCTGGTACTCCCATTCCACTCATTTTTTCTTTTATCACCTCCTGTTTAACTAAACAATATAGCAGTAGTCACACTTAAATGAGCAAAAGACCAGGGGTCGTCCATAACTCTTGACCACACGTGCTGCATCCATCCCCAAATAAACATGAATACCTGTCTGACCATACCTACAATTGTGGGTAAAGTTCCTTTAACTTCGTCCACTATAATGTTTCCTACATGCTGTGCGGTTGCAGCCGCAGTCGCCAACGCTATTGGTAATGCCATTTTTTATGTTCCCCTCCTGTGTTTTTTTACTCCCCTTCCTTCTCATTCTTATCAAAAAAAATATGAGTGGAGGCAAAAGAAGGAAAACCCCCACACTATACTGATTTTATTTGTCTTAGAAGGTATTACCCCCCATAAAACCCTTCCTCTCATAGACTGCAGCAACTAAGCCACCTTCTGACTTGTCAGAACAGCCTCAACTACTGCTGTTATGCCAGGTTCCATCAGCTCTCCATAGCTTGCTACAAAACTGGCAGCAATACCATCGCCAATGGTGATAGCCAAGCTGGGGTCTTCAATTTTAGCTATAGCTTTAAACACCTTATAGCCTACAGACCTCAACATACCGTGCATACCACTACCAATATCTTCTGGTATAGCAGGCTTTATCACATCGGTATACAGCTCTTCATACGCTGAAAACCCAGTTGAAAAGTTCCTGCCAGCACGATTCCCCATCCGTATTGCTGCTTCGTCAGTCAGATATCTCGCTCTGAGACTCGCTGCAGTCTTATCCGCCAAACTTTGTGCATCTGCTACTTTTGCCATTTTTAGTTATGCCTCATGGCTCAAAACGGCAGCATGCCTCGCATTCCTCTGAACGCCGATTTACCGAACTTCACGACTGCACCGACTACCAGACCCATAACCATTACCAAAGCAATGGTCTCAGCGTTCTCAGCGAGAACCGTCATCATTGTGCCTATCACTGTAACGATTGCGTCCACTACATTCCCTATCATGTAACTTATATCAGCCATTTGGTTGTTTCACCTCCTAAATTCCTTATGGTTACACCATTGTATTTGTATCTATATATAGTTTTCGGTAGTATGCAGATATAGTAACGTGTGACTAAAATTTTAAGGTATGTCCTCTCACTGCAGATTTACCAACATGTGATATATGATATACTCTATATATTATTATATATCTATATATATAAGTGTCATATAATACCCAATTATATGACATAAAAGACCCCTCATCTATTCTAAAGACTTTTTTTGCTCACATGTTAGTAGATATGCATATAAAGGAGCATCCTAAAGGCTCGTGTGGCTATACCGAGCTTAAATATGAATATCCCTACTTC
>JAGMCL010000046.1 GCA_023129165.1 Caldifarciminota bacterium
GGTGCACTTGCAGCAGCCTGTGGTGCAGATTTCCTGTGTTACGTTACTCCAGCAGAACATATTGGCCTACCTACAGTGGATGATGTAAAAGAAGGTGTAATTGCTGCAAGGATCGCCGCACATGCCGGAGATATCGCCAAGGGGATAAGAGGAGCTTCCCAGATAGATAAAGAAATATCTAAAGCAAGAAGGAGTCTCGACTGGAAAGAACAGAGAAAACTTGCTATAGACCCGGAAAGAATTTCAGAAAAAAAATCAATAGAGACCTGTACAATGTGTGGAAGTTATTGTGCAATAAAAATAACAGAACAGTATGTAACTAAAAAGATAGATTAATTTAGAAATCCTAAATAACAATATCTAAATCCTAAACAATATCTAAATTCCAATTTTCCAAATTCCCCGAAACATTACAGGATTGTTAGGAATATATAATTTGAAGTTCATTTAGAATTTCGTAGTTTGAGTTTTAACTTTTTGTTTGTCATTTTTATATTTGATATTTAATTTTTTATTTTATTATGGGGGGTATTATGGCTGAGAAGAAATTGTCAGTTGAAGAGCTCCTTGCAAAAGCAAATAAGCCTGGAGAGGATGCTATGAAACTACATCCTTTCTATCGAGGAAAGGTAGAGGTTGTTCCCAAGTGCTGTGTTCGAGATTTTGATGACTTTGCAATATGGTATACACCTGGTGTTGCCAAACCCTGCAAGGACATAGAGGCACATCCCGAGAAGGTATTCGAGCACACCAACAAGGCAAACTTCGTTGCGGTCATAACAGACGGCACCAGGGTACTTGGGCTCGGTGATATAGGTCCTGAAGCAGGAATGCCAGTTATGGAAGGAAAGGCACTCCTCTTCAAGTATCTTGGGGGTGTTGATGCATTTCCATTATGCCTCGATACAAAAGACCCAGATAAGTTCATAGAAACCTGCATGATACTTCAGCCATCTTTTGGTGGCTTTAATCTGGAAGACATATCTCAGCCGAAGTGTTTCTACATACTTGAAGAACTCAGAAAAAAGGCAAGAATACCCGTATGGCATGACGACCAGCAGGGAACAGCTGCTGTAACCACTGCGGGACTGTTAAACGCAGCTAAGGTTGTTGGTAAGGATTTCAATAACCTCAAATTGGTTATGCTCGGTATTGGTGGTGCTGGAAGTGCATGTCTGAGGGTCATGGTAGCTACTGGACTTGAGCCATCCAATATACGTGTTCTCGACCTTGTTGATGGAAAACCTACAATCCTTACTACAGATATGAATCTTGAAAAATTATTTCCTTACAGAAGTGAGTTACTTTCCAAAACCAATGTTGATAAGGTCAAGGGTGGGATGGATGAGTTATTTAAGGGAATGGATGCTGTTATTGGATATGCTGGACCGGGTCTTATAAAACCAGAACATATCAAATCGATGGGTACCAACCCCATTGTCTTTGCATGCGCAAACCCGGTTCCAGAGATATGGCCATGGGAAGCAAAAGAAGCAGGAGCAAAAGTTATAGCCACAGGAAGATCTGACTTTCCCAATCAGGTAAACAACTCCATTGGTTTCCCTGGAATATTTAGAGGAACACTGGATGTTATGGCAACTACTATTACCGATGAGATGTGTATAGCAGCTGCTCAAGAACTTGCAAAATGTGCTGAAGACAAGGGTTTACATGAGGAATACATTATCCCGAGTATGGGTGAGTGGGAGGTATTCCCCAGAGAGGCAGTTGCCGTCGGGCTCAAGGCTATAGAACAGGGTGTTGCAAGAATAAAACTCAGCAAAGATGAATTGATGAAGATGGCAGAGGAGAAAATCAAGAGGGCAAGAGATGAGACACACGCTCTTATGAAGGATGGGTTTATTCCTTTGCCGTAGTTCCTTATTCGTTTATTACTCTCTGTAGTAAGTTTGGCGGATTATACACCAAATAAGAATATAAGAACAGGGGTTTTTTCTGTCCAGAGGTATATCAGCCAATCAGATTACCTGCCTGCGGTAGGCAGGTCAGTAGGAAGAGTATCAGGGCATCAGCATATCCGTTAAGATAAGGGAAGTGCCTGATACCCTGGTAAGCTGATATTCTGCCCACTGATATACAGATATCCTGATATGCCCTAAAATTAATTGATCAGGGAGGTCTATGTCATATATCATCGCTTTTCTGCTGTTCACAGTACCCCAGGGTTTCCTCCACCTCTCTTTAACATCAGAAGGGAAGTGCTTTGACCTTTTTCTTCCTTTACAACTTATTGAGTATGCAGATATATTTATGGAGAGTGAGGGTGGTCTGGATGAGTTACTAAAGGAAGCAGAACTTCATATTGGAGACACTTTAATAGATATAAATACTGAAGAAGATAAGCTGCTTATGGTTATTGTGGGAAAAGATGATATATTGGAAAGGGGAGAAAAGTGTCTAAAGCGGCTTTGTTTAAAGATAGAGGATAAAAAAGAGGGAGACGTTACGATAAAAATTCCAATATGGGCTTTTAATGTATTATCAAAGTTCGGGGTTGATACGATGGGTGAGTTAGATGCTACTTTTTTATATACCCTTGTAGAATCCATAGAGGAGATGGGAGGGGGAAGATATAAGTTTTTGGAGATTAGAGATGTAGAAAGCTCGATAGATATTTATATAGAATAGTGCCTATTTTTTACGCTCTGCTTCCTCTTCCTCTTCAATCCTTTCTTTTAGTTTCTCCTCAGTATCTATCTCTTTTAAATCAGTCTTTACTCCTAATAAATATGCCTTTAGTCCCTCAAGTCTCACACCCTCACCTTTCAATACCACAATATCTTCAAAAAGTCCCTCAATCCTATCCCTGATGATAGGGATTTCTTCCTTTATGGGACGGGTTGCTCTGGGGTTCCCTTCTAAAATATTAAGAGAATCATTAATGGTTTTAAGTCTTATTTCTAATAATATTAACTCACGTACTCGATTCTTGAGTTTGTCTATCTCAGGGATAAGTTCCTCAGATGGATTTTCAATAATCTGCTTTTCGAGGTTAGAGGCTTGCTCCATTAAATGTTTACCTTCCTTTATATCTTGTGATAGAGAAATTATATCCGCCTTTAATCCCTTCAATCCTATCCTTACAGGATTTGCACAGGCAAGAATAAGTACTAATCCCAGAAGCACTGCTATTGTCCATTTATTTGTCATAATACCCCCATAATAATATTAAATATCAAAAATCAAATTGCAAATATTGCATCCACACCCCGCACTTGGCGGGGCAGGGAGTATACAGAGATAAAGAAACAATGTAAAATATAAAATTAGCAGTTAGCTGTTTTAAATGATTTTAATAAATTTATAATTTTGTATTGCTAATTGATAATTTTGAATTGATTACTTAGTTTTCCCTCCGCGCTCTCTGTCCCGCTTCCTTCGGGATCCCGCTGAGGCGGGACGACCTCTGTGGTTACACTTCTGTGGTTTACCCACGCCCATCGTTGATAGGCGGGGTTTATTCATAAATTTAACATAACCATTAAGAATATCAAAGATATATCTAAAAAAATATTATAAACCAATTTTAATATTTTGTCAAGGAAATTTTTAGAGAGCTCAAAGGTAGTTTTTTAAAAGCTCTCTAAAAATTTACTTGACTTTTTCAGGATTTGTGATATAATTATGAATACTTCATGGAAACAATTATATCTATATTAATCTTTACTACACTTATTTCTAATAATGGAAACATCGAAAATTTCCTGAACTCAAGCCATATATATAGTATGTTCCACAATGAGAACTTGATATATTGTGCAACAAGTGGTGGTGCAGCGATTTTTGATACAAGTACAGGTAGTTTTGATAGAATTTTCACAGGCAAAGGACTTGCTAAAAATGATGTAAGAGATATTATTTTAGATAAATATGGCAATATTTGGTTTCTATGCTATGGCAAAGGTATATCGATTTTATCACCTAATAATATATGGAAAGAAGTAAGCGGCGAATGGTATGAGATTCCTGAGTCGGTATTTTGTATAAATATCATTTCTGATACTGTCCTTGTTGGAACTCACGATGGAATTAGATTATGGGACATAAAAAATACGAACCCAATGGAAAAGACAGACAAAATGGAAAAAATCTTAACACATCCAGGAAATTTTGTAAAAAAAATAATTTTTTTAAATGACACCTTATATATATGTACTGATGAGGGAATCGGAAAGGTCACCCTGTCAAACATCGAGCATTTCTCAGAATGGAATACTATTACTGAAATTGGTAACGTTAATTCTGTTGAGATGTTAAGAGATACGTTATGGATAGCAACATCAAGTGGTATCTCATACATTAATGACGGAGATTATCATTATGTTGCCTCATATGACTCAAGAGATTTTACTGTTTGGAGTGGAAAATTATGGGTTGCGACATACAACGGACTCCGCCGATGGAATGGTACAGGATTCTCATTTACCCCAATCATAAAGGAATTAAGATGTTTTCTTCCTCTGTCCAAGCTCTGGATAGGTTCCTGGGGAGAGGGTATCTTAGAGTTTAATTACGATACGGTAATAACTCATATTCCTGAAGGACCAGGAGATAATAGGATTGGAGATATAGCAATTGATGAAGCTGGAAACCTCTGGAGTATTAATGGAGGATGTATGGTTTCTAAATACAATGTAGAGGAAGGTATATGGGAAATTTTCAATCTAAATAACGAGTGGAATGTACAAGGAGGCGGTTTAAGTGCGCTGGCAGTTGCAAAAGATAGTAAAGTATGGTTGGGTGTTTGGAACTGGTCGAACGAGGGACCTGCTCTTATACGACTATATCCTGATGGCACCCTCGACACCCTCCTCCGTCTTCAGGGTAACAATGTAATAAGTGATATTGCAATTAGTGATAGTAATGATGTATGGGTTTCAACATGGAAAATGGAAGGGGAAATTTCACGCCTCCGAATATATAGGCGGGGTTCAATTGATTCTGTTGATATTTTTACCTTTCCACCTGGAATTAACCGTATTACATTTGATAGCCAGTTAAATACATGGGTTGGGTGTACCTATGAACTAAGTGGAGGTGTTTATAGAATAATAAATCAATCTGAAGCAGAAGAGCTCTTATGTCCCGAAATCCAGGGAGAGGAAATTCATTCTCTTGCATTTGACTTTGAGGGGAGAATATGGATTGGAACACCAGCAGGGACATATGTGATCAGAGACGGAATCATAGAATATTTACTAACGAGCGGGGATACAGATGTGGTAGGAGACGTAGCACAAGACATCATATGTGACATCCATGGCAACATCTGGCTATTACTCGAACCAACTCCTGGTGTTACTGAAGGGGGCTTAACAAAAGTCACGAGTAACTTTGAATTCTCATCCATTACACCTGCAGATGGACTTCTACCTGTGAGTATAGACTACAGCAAAGGAAAAGACTATCTTGCCTATGACGCAACAAGAGGTTGGTTATGGATAGCAACCAGTGAGGGTATTTCAAGATACGACACTGGGATTACCCCCCCCTCAACAATCTTCTCGGTACTGGTCTATCCAAATCCCTTTTTAGAAGATGTACATACCTTCATTAAGTTCTATTCTGATGATTTAATGGGGGGAAGCATAAGAATATACTCTCTTAGCGGTCAATGTATAAAAACATTCTCTAACATAAACGAGGATACACTAAAATGGATAAACCCTGTTCTTGCAAGCGGGGTTTATATATATACTGCATATGCTGGTTCTGAGAATAAAGATAAAACGATAGGAAAATTTTCAGTTATTCATTAATATCTACTAATTTGAATTTTTTTCTTGACAAATCAGGTTTTTTTTGTTAAAATATACTAAGCACTAAAGACCTTTAGTTTTTCTTAGGTTGTTTTTAATATAAACCTATCACCCCAAAAAGGAGGGGATATGCTGTTCAACTTTAAGGACGTACTACGCTCCATGCGGCTTGGCTTTTCTGCCAAAAAGATATGGGTTGGGTTCCTTGGCATCCTTATTGGAACCATATTATATTCGATACTCTCATATGTAGCATTTACTCTATCACCAGACTGGAATTGGATTGAGGTTTGGAGAGAGTATAGGTTTATCCCTGTCCCAATAATAGGTTACACATTAATGCCATGGTTTAGTTGGTTAATATGGGGAGTTGGTATTGCATTCTTTGTTTTCATAAAACTACTTGCAATTGGTGCAATATCTAAGATAACATACGAACAGCTTAAGGGAGACGAGTTCTATGAAGTCACCGAGGGAATCAAGTTCTCACTGAAGAAGTGGAAGGCTATAATATTATCTCCTATAACACTTATTATAATAACCGCGGTTATACTTCTATGTGGATTTATTTTTGGTGTGGTTGGTAGGATTCCTTATTTGGGGCAACTTGCAATTGGCATTCTCTTTATACCTATAGCTCTTGGTGCCCTATTTCTTGTATACCTTACTGTGGTACTTTTCCTTTCATTTCTTATTGCACCCTCTGTTGTTGCCACCACTAAAAGCGATACATTTGATACACTGTTCGAGGTCTTCAGTGTACTCAATGACCAGACATGGAGGCTGGTAGTTTGGGAGATATTGGTAGCATTTCTTTCTCTTGCTGGCACAACGATATTAGCCTTGTTTACAAAGAAGGCCTTCAGGCTTACCTATTTTGCTATTTCTCTGTGGCAGGGTCCAAGGGAATGGTTTGAAGTAATGTGGAACAATGCATTATGGTATCTACCATCATGCCCTCCCGTTATCTGGACTGAGAATATTATAGGCAAATTTCTACCCACACTCCTTCTTCCTCATACATGGGTAACCCAGAACTGGGCAACTACATTTGGTGGTTTCTGTGTCGGAATAAGCTTTCACTTAGTTGCAATTTTCGTACTCGCCTATGGTTTATCTATATGGAGTGTTGGACAGACGATGATATATACTGTCCTTGTTAAAATGAAGGACGATAAAAATCTCCTTGAGGTAAAAGAAGAAGAGTTTGAAGAAGA
>JAGMCL010000047.1 GCA_023129165.1 Caldifarciminota bacterium
AAGTTTCTTGCAACACTTAAACAGGGAATAGATGAGCTAGAAAAAGTGATTGATGAGTTAGAAGGGAAAAAACTTCCTTCTTCTAAGGTTTATAAATTGTACGATACACATGGTTTTCCACCTGAACTTGTATTAGAAATTGCAAGAAAAAGAGGATATAATGTAGACATAGAAGAGGTAGAAAAAATAGCTCAAAGGGAAAGAGAAAAGGCGAGACAATCCGCAAGATTTGAGATGGGGGAAAGGGAAGAATGGAAAGAGTTTATAAAGATTGAACAAGATGAGTTTGTAGGATATGACAACCTTAATGTGACATCAGAGATTGCCAGGTTGAGACAGGATGGAAAAAACGTTGAGCTTATTCTCATCAATACACCGTTCTACGCAGAATCAGGGGGACAGATTGGTGATAAGGGCATAATATATTCGGATAACTTTGAGATAGAGGTTATAGATACGAAACTTGAAACCACTTTTCATATTCATATAGGTAAGATAGAAAGAATAGATTCAGGGAAAGAGATAAAAGGACATGTCACCTGCCGGGTCGATAAAAAAAGTAGGAGACTCATCGAGGCAAACCATACAGCAACACATCTTCTCCAGGCTGCACTGAGAAAGATTTTGGGCGAGCATATTCATCAGGAAGGCTCCTGGGTTGGTCGAGATAAAATGAGGTTTGATTTTACACATTTTTCTCATCTATCAGAGAGTGAAATAAAAAAGGTTGAGGATACAGTAAATGATTGGATCCTTCTGAATATACAAGTGAATGTACGTCACACCAGCCTTAAAGAGGCAAAGAAATTAGGAGCAATTGCATTATTCGGTGAGAAATATGAGGAACCTGTAAGGATGATTGAGATTGGTAATGTATCTCGAGAACTATGTGGGGGTTCTCATGTGAAAAATACCAGCGATATCGGAATGTTCAAGATAATATACGAGGCTGGAGTACATACCGGTATCAGAAGGATAGAGGCAGTAACGTCAATGGGAGTTAGAAATTATTTATTAAGATATGAATCTTTAGTTGGAGATATTAAGCAGTTGTTGGAAACCCGGGACATAAAAGCAAGTATAAATAAATTGTTAATAGATAATCAGGAACTTAAACATAGGATTCGGGAGCTGCAGAAAAATATGATTAGAGGTGGAGAAAAAATGGATGATAGGCTAAAAAAGGAAAAAATAGATGATATTGAGATAGTCACAGGATATCTACCGGGTTTTGATATAGAGGACCTTAGAATATTTAGTGATGATATAAGGAGTAGACCTAAAAAAGTATGTGTTGTTGCAACGATAAAAAAAGGAAGACCATTTTTTGTTGTATCAGTAAGTGATGATATAAAAAGTTATATCGAAGCAGGTAAAATTGCTGCATCGATTGGAAAACTCACAGGTGGAGGTGGGGGCGGAAGACCTCATATTGCAGAAGCAGGCGGAAGACCAGATATAGATATAGATGATATATTAACAAAGGTTGGTGAGATTGTCCGAGACCTGAGGAGTAAGAAAGGAAAGTAGATATGATTAATAGAAAGATAATATTGTATGTCTTTATTGCTGTTCTGGGTATATACCTTTTAGTAGCTGGTTTTTTTATGGGTATATTGACCACCCTGAAGAAAACACTCCCTGCAGTTGAGGCTGTGCAAGAATACAAATCCCCTTTAGTTACTTATGTATATGATGAGAATGGTGAGGTTCTAACGGAGTTTTATAACGAGTTACGAATTCCTGTTGAATTAGAGGATATTCCCGAGCTGGTAAAGAAGACGACAATTGCCGTAGAAGATAGAAAATTTTATTCGCATTGGGGTATTAATCCTTTTGCAATTTTCAGGGCATTTATAGCAAACGTTTTAGCAAGGAGAACAGTCCAGGGAGGCTCAACCATAACTCAACAGCTTGCAAGAAGTATGTTTTTATCTCTTGAGCGTACATATATGAGAAAGTTAAAGGAACTTATTCTAACCTGGACCATTGAACGTACCTACTCAAAGAATGAGATACTGAATATGTATTTAAATGAGATTTATTATGGTAATGGCTGTTATGGAATAGAGGCGGCTTCAAGGAAACTATTTGATAAAAGTGTAAAGGTCTCAAACCTTTCTGAATGTGCGCTTCTTGTAGGGTTGCCAAGATCACCCATTTACTATGATCCCTTGAAACGTCCTGAGAATGCATTACGAAGGAGGGCTGTTATACTTGGGGTAATGGAAGAGACCGGTGTGGGTGATAAGATCGAAATAGTGAGGGCAAAGAATTCTCCATTAGGTATTGAGCCAGATAGACAAAGATACTCAAAGATAGGACCCTACCTTGTTGAAGAGATAAAGAAACAGATAGGGGAAAGGTTTGGCAGCGAGATTTTTTATCGTGGAGGTGCTTTTGTATACACATGTGTTGATAAGAAAATACAGCAGATAGCTGATGAGGTGGTTGTTAGAAAGATTGAAGAATTGGAAGAACTCTGGGAAATTGTGCCTGATTCTACAAATCCTCTCCAGGTTGCTCTATTTGCAATGGATCCTCGCACAGGAAGGATAAAGGCAATGGTAGGGGGAAGGAATTTTGGTGTTTCACAATTTAATCGTGCTGTTCAGGCATACAGACAACCTGGTTCTGCATTCAAACCCTTCGTTTACACCACAGCTATCGATGAAGGATATACAACCACATATAAACTATTGGATCAACCAATAGTTATAGAGGTTCAAGATACTATATACAGCCCTTCTAATTATGATAGCACATTCCGCGGTGAAATGACATTAAGAGATGCGCTTGCATTTTCAAGAAACCTTGCTTCTGTGCGTCTTATATTGGATGTGGGCCCCGAAGATGTAGTAAGTCATGCAAAAAGGATGGGAATAGAAACGAAACTTTTGCCGGTAATCTCCCTTGCTCTTGGTTCAAATTCGCTCACGCTGCAGGAGTTAGTTACAGGTTACGCAACCATAGCAAACGGTGGGTACAGGGTAAAACCGTATACAATAGACAGGATTATTGGTCAGAATGATGAAGTGTTGTATGAGGCAAAACCCTACAAGGAACGGGTCCTGAGAGAAGAGACTGCATATCTTATGACTTCGCTTCTTGAAAGTGTTGCAGATTATGGTACAGGAGCAGGGATGAGGTGGAGAGGATTCTTAAGACCTGCTGCTGGTAAAACCGGGACAACTAATGAATGGCGGGATGCCTGGTTTATTGGCTTTACACCGGAGCTTATTTGTGGCGTATGGGTAGGACGTGATGAACCTGATACGATTATGAAGGGAGGGTCTGGTGCAGCACTTGCATTGCCAATATGGACCGAGTTTATGAAAAGAGCACTCTCTGATGAAACTGTAAGTAATTTCATTATGCCATCAGGAATAGTAAAGTGCACAGTATGTAAAGAATCTGGTCTGCTTCCAGTTGAGGGTTGTAAAGAACTTGTAGAAGAGCTGTTTATAAAAGGAACAGAGCCAAAAACAACCTGTGATATCCATTCTAACAAAAAGGAATTTGATTTTAGGAGATTGGATGCAGAAACCAGGGAAAAGAGACTTTAGATATTAGATAGAAATAGAAAGGTCTTTTATATCCCTTCCAAATGCATTCCTGCCGCATCTTATCTGTCTTCCAACGATAAAAGCAGGTTGACTTTTAGTGATAATCTTATCATCCATTGTTTTATATTCTACCCTGTAGTTTCTTTTAGACACTCCCCAGAGATAAGGAAATAATCCAGCTGCTTTAAAAGCACAAAGTAGATAGTCCTCAGTACGTTTAATATTATCCTGAATTTTTACTGTTCTCCATGATGAAGGTGGTCTAATACCAGGAGTAAGTGCGTACATCTTCCCGGTATCAAGTGAAGTGACATCTTCTACTGAAGTAAATGGATTTACTTCTATCAAGCTGCTTCTGAAGATTTTAGAACCTAAATTTCTCATTTTTTCAACTGCGCTTACTTGCCAGCCTGGACAGAGTGGAACTGCGCTTCTATCAGTAATACTCAAATCTGCTGGATGAGTATCGTCTATAAGAATGCTCTTTCCTCTCGAAATTGAATGCATTATAGGGAAATTATATCCTCTCAGTGAAATCAGGTTCGGTAGTTCAGTATATTTTTTTATCTTATCGAATAATGCACTGTCAAATTCTACTCTTATATTGAATCTTTTAATAAGAGAATCAGAATTATTTGTGTCTATAAAAAGGCTCGTTTCTCTTGTTGGTTTTGAAGATACGGGATTGTAGTTCTGCCTGTACCATGTATTAAAATCCATAACTACAAGAGGGAGCTTAAACTCTAAAGCAACCTCCTTTGCTTTACATTTCTTTCTATTTGTAACGATAAGCGTATATCTTACTGGAGACCATCCTAATTCCTTTTCAATCAGTTTAGCAATGTATATCTCATATCTACCAGTTGAGAAACTACCAGATCCGAAGACAGCACAGGTCAGGGGTGTATCATTAAACTCGTACAAAGGTTGGAATTCACTCTTCCATAATTCATCAAGTCTTTTTCTTAAATCTCTCAGTGAATAGTATCTCCATAGATCAAGTGCACTCCTGATTATTCTATCTATGCGGGATTTTGATATAGCAGATATATTCATATTATTATTATCTAAATATCCGTATTTACAGGGATTTAAAGAGATTGTAAGAGATTCTTGATTTTAACACCTCTATTATAACATAAAAAGTCATAAAAATCAAGTCTTAAAATTTTCTGGGAGTATCGGGGTCAGGCTAAGAGATAAGAGATAATTGCTAGACATTTAATCAAAAAGGTAATAATAAGGAGTTTTATTGAGTCAGGTCACAGAGGATTCTAGGTGAAATCTAAATCCTATCTCTTATCTCTTAGCCTGACCCCATAAGAGATAGTTACTAGACATTTAATCAGAAAGGTAATAATAAGTGATCCCACCAAATGACTTGACAAATTGAGAATTTTATGGTATAATTGTTCTGGAAAAATACAACAGACAGCAGACCACAGACTAAAGACTAAGGAGAAGGTAGGAGCAACCTCCCGGTTGCGATTGGTAGGAGCGACTTCCTAGTCGCGATAAAAGCGTAGGGCGAAATGCGTATGGCGAGAAACTTGAAAACGATGAAAGGGAGAAACGGAGATGTGGGGAAAGTAGCGAGTATCCAGTCCCGATGGAATAGTTTAAACATTCAACGGGATAAATAGTGAGTGGCGAGTAGGATGAATCAATGACTCGAAGATACAAAGACCTATAAAAATAAATGTTTATAAAGTTATTGGAGGGTTTTTTATGCGAAAAATAATCAAAAAAATATTTGGGACGGCAAACGACAGAGCGCTTGCAAAGCTCAGACCAATTGTAGATAAGATAAACCAACACTATGAGAAGTTACATTCACTTACTGATGAGGAGTTGAAGAATAAAACAGAGGAGTTTAGAAAGGGGATAAAAGAGATACTGAGACCCTTTGAAGAGAAGATAGATAAACTTGAGGTAGAAAGGGATAAATCTGATATGGAGACAAGACAGAGAATTGCCGTAGAAATAGATGCGCTCAAAGAGAGATTAGAAAAAGAGGAGCAGGCTTATCTTGATGAATTATTACCTGAGGCATATGCGGTTGTTAAGGAAGCCTGCAAGAGATTAATTGGAAAGAAATGGATGGTTACGGAGCATGAATATACATGGGATATGATACCTTTTGATGTACAGCTTGTTGGAGCGATTGTATTACATAAAGGAAAGATTGCCGAGATGGCAACAGGTGAGGGAAAAACACTTGTTGCAACAATGCCGCTCTATCTAAATTCTCTTTCAGGCAAAGGAGCCCATTTGATTACTGTAAACGATTATCTTGCAAGTAGAGATGCAGAATGGATGGGTGGAATTTATGGATTCTTAGGGGTATCCTGTGGTTGTATTCAGACAGGCATGAGTCCAGAGGAAAGGAAAGAACAGTATAGTAAGGATATAACATATGGAACGAATAATGAGTTTGGTTTTGATTATCTCAGGGATAATATGACATGGAGAAGTGAGGATATAGTTCAGAGTGGTCATCACTATGCTATTGTAGACGAGGTTGACTCCGTTCTTATAGATGAGGCAAGAACCCCGTTGATAATATCGGGTCCTGTAGAGGTTTCTATTAACAAGGAATACGATGCACAAAACTTGAGAGCAAAAAGAGTTAATCAACAACAAACAAAACTTACCAACTCACTGATTGCAGAAGCAAGAAGACTACTCAGCGAGGAAAAGGATAAGGAGGCCGGGGTAAAACTCCTTGCTGTTCAGAGAGGTGCTCCTAAGCACCGTCAATTAGGAAAGCTTATTGAAGAAGAACCCAGGGTTAAGAGATTAATTGACCAAACAGAGGCAGAATACATGAGGGATAAAAAATTACACGAGATTGATGAAATGCTTTATTATTCCATAGATGAAAGAGGACATACGGTAAATGTATCAGAAAAGGGAAGAAATGTAATTGCGCCTGAGGATATAGATTTCTTTACCCTACCAGACCTATCACAGGAACTTACAAAAATCGATGAAAATGAGACTTTATCGCCAAGGGAGAAGATAGTAGAGAAAGAAGCGGTTCAGAAGGAATATGCGGAAAAATCTCAGACGAATCATGTTATTCAACAGTTATTAAGGGCATATGAGTTGTTTGAAAAGGATGTTGAGTATGTTGTCCAGAATGGAAAGGTGCTGATAGTCGATGAGTTTACCGGAAGGCTAATGCCTGGAAGAAGATACTCCGATGGATTACACCAGGCAATAGAGGCAAAGGAGAGAGTTAGAGTCGAGGCAGAGACTCAGACGCTTGCTACAATCACAATCCAGAATTATTTCAGGATGTATGATAAGCTTTCTGGTATGACAGGTACTGCTGCCACCGAGGCCTCAGAGTTTTATGATATTTATAAATTAGAGGTTATATCAATACCGACAAATAAACCAATAAGGAGAATTGATTATACTGATGTTATATATAAAACAAAGAGGGAGAAATATAATGCCGCTATCAATGAGATAGAGAAGCTTCACAAATCAAAAAGACCAGTTCTTGTAGGCACAGTGTCAGTAGATGTATCTGAAACGATTTCAAGAATGCTACGTATGAAGGGAATTGCTCATCAGGTTCTTAATGCAAAACATCATCAGAAAGAAGCAGAGGTAATTAAAAATGCCGGAGAGGGTGGAAGAGTAACGATATCAACAAATATGGCAGGAAGGGGTACAGACATAAAATTGGGTTCGGGTGTAGTAGATTGTGATAAATGCTGTATAAAGTGTGAAGAAGATGGTACATGTAATGAATGTGGGAATGGAGAAAACAAGTTAGAGTGCCTTACGGATCCTCCTTGTGGTCTTCATGTAATTGGTACTGAGAGACATGAATCAAGAAGAATTGATAATCAGCTGAGAGGTAGGTGTGCAAGACAGGGAGACCCGGGCTCCTCAAGTTTTTATCTATCGCTTGAAGACAACCTTATGAGACTTTTCGGGTCTGAAAGAATTGCCGGTGTCATGGAGCGATTTGGGGGAAAGGAGGGTGAGCCTATACAACATAATCTCATTATGCGTGCAATTGAGGGAGCACAAAAGAGAATAGAGAGGATAAACTTTGATATAAGAAAGAGACTTCTTGAATACGACGATGTTATGAATCGGCAAAGAGAGGTAATTTATTCAATGAGAAGGGAAATTCTCACAGGAAGAGATATAAAGGTAAGGATAAATGATATAATTGATAGAGTGCTTTCTGATATTATAGATTCTTATATAACTGATTCACATTTTGAAAAAGAGAGCCTTGTTGGATTGAGGCAAGAAGTAAGAGACCTTTACCTTCTTGATATGCAGATTCCCGATGATGGTATAACACCGGAGATATTGCGTGAAAGAATGAAGGAGGCTGTATTTGGATTATATAGCAGAAGAGAACAGGAGCTCGGTGAAGAGGCTATGAGAGATCTTGAGAGACAGGTTATGCTTCAGGTTGTTGATAGGAGGTGGAGAGAGCACCTTTATGAACTCGATGCCCTGAAGGAAGGTGTATCTCTACGTGGTTATGCTCAGAGAGATCCTCTTGTAGAATATAAGAGAGAGTCTTTTGGATTATTTGAGGAAGTTCTTGATGAAATAGACAGAGATGCGGTGAGGTATATGTATGGTTTAAGGCTTGTAAAGAGGGAGGAAACTGAAGACACCAGGGCCAGGGCTTATAAACCTGGAGTTACTGCAGTAGAACAGCAGGCACCAAAAACACCCCAAGAGAGAGAAACCCCTCAGAAGGCAAAAACATTTATGAGAGATAGCAAGAAGGTGGGGAGAAATCATCCCTGTCCATGTGGTTCCGGGAAGAAATATAAAAATTGTTGTTGGCCCAAATATGGGGCATAGGACTTATCTCAAGGTATGTAGGCACGAATTCAATTCGTGCCCGATACATTCGCACAGTTAAAAACCCTGACTACCATCAGGCAGGTGTGCCTACAACTGTCATTCCTCCCAATAAGTAAGAAATTTTGATTTTTTATATTTGATATTTAATTTTTCTACGTTATTCCCATACACCATAAATTTCATAATCACAATACTTACATCTTCCATTAATTACATTGTTTTGCAGAATTGTATATCCCCTTCTTTCTATAAGAAGCCTTCCACAGTTAGGGCAGAAGGTATTTTCCCAATCACCTCCTGGATAGTTACCAATGTAAACGTAGTGCAAACCCTCATCCAGTGCAATCTGTCTTGCAGTCTGTAGGGTCTGGACTGGTGTTGGTGATAGATGTTGAAGTTTGTACATTGGGAAGAATCTCGAGAAATGAACCGGTATGTCAGGACCGAGATTTTCTTTTATCCACCTGACGAGTTCTCTAATCATATCCTCGTCGTCATTTAATGTTGGTACAATGAGATTGGTTATTTCAAGATGAACATTATTTTCAATCAGTGTTTTACAGGTTGAGAGTACAGGTTCAAGACTTCCTCCAGACATTTCTCTATATAGGTCTTCTGTAAACCATTTTATATCAACATTTGCAGCATCTAAATATTTACATAACTCAAGAAGAGGTTCTTTATTCAGGAAACCATTAGTAACCCACACGTTTTTTATGCCCCTGTCCCTGGCAATCTTTGCCATATCCAACATATATTCATAGAATATAGATGGCTCCGAGTATGTGTATGCAATTATAGGGATATTGTGCACATCGGCGCTATCTACCAGCTGCTCTGGTGAAAATGAATAGTTATCTGTCTCATCAGGACTTTTCTGTGATATACTCCAGTTCTGACAGTATTTACATCGGAAATTGCAGCCAGCAATGGCGAGAGAAAGGACATAATTTTCTGGTAGAAAGTGAAAGAGTGGTTTTTTTTCGATAGGGTCTATGTGAATGGCACAGGGATTGGAATATGCATGTGTATATAGTTTACCATCTATATTTTCACGTACACGGCAAATACCTGTCTGTCCTGGAGAGAGAACACACATATGCGGGCAATTGAGACACCTCACCTTATCCCCTTCTAATTGTTCATAGTAATATGCCTCTTTCTGTGCTTCTCCATATCCCATGCTGGGAAGTAATAGAAAGAGAAATACAGGTATAACAATAAATTTTATTTTTGAGTTTTTCATTTCTGATCTATATAGGTTTTGAATAACTCACCTACATAATTGTGTTTTTTTCAGGTACTAAAAGATAAGTATAATACAGAAGTTGGATTTTGTCAAGAAATTTGTTAAATTTTTCTTGACTTTTCGGTTGATTTGGTTTATAATTTCCACATGGAAGAATTTAATGTATATATAAAGGAGAGAGCATTTCTTGCTATGATTCTTTCGGTTGTAGAGGTCTACAAAAGAGAAACTCTTGGGCTTTTGCTTGGGCACAGGGGAGAAAATAAATTCGTTATCGAGTATGCAATTCCTTTTCAAACAGCAGAAAGGATGTTTTCCTGGAGTGAGCCAAAGACAAGTGCTATTGAGAGGATGACTGAAATAATAGAGAATATGCCCATTAATGTAATTGGTGATTATCATTCACATACCGAATTTAGAGGGGATAGGGCAAGGGCAGTTCCAAGTGGTGAAGATATAGCAGATATGCGGATGGGAAATGTTCATATTATTATTGCAGTTAATCAAAAATCAAAAAGTAAAAGATGGAGACAGAATAAAGATGGGACAATTTCTGGAACACTTTCTGATTACCATATAAAAATATCTGCCGCAACACCAATAAGTGATTATAAATTCAAACCCGTAAGGATAATCTGTCCCTCTGCAACCGGGATTTTTGACTGAGCATATTTTAATATAATGCTATGAAGGAAATTGAGGCATGGATAAAACTCTCATTAGCAAGAGGAGTTGGTGATGAAACACTTAAGCACCTGATTAATAACCTTAGTTCACCTGTTAATGTCATACAGGCAGATGAGGAAAGAATTAAAGAACTTACCAGCAGTGAAATTGCAAAAAGTATAAGAGAATGTGTAAATATAGATGTTGATAAAAGTATTTCTCTTATAGAGAGTTTGGGGGTTAAACTTATTCCCTTTACAAGTGATGAATATCCAGAGCGCCTTAAGAATCTTCCCTATTCTCCACCACTTTTGTATATTAGAGGAGAATTGAAAGATAATGAACCCTCCATTGCAATTGTGGGTTCCAGAAGGGCTTCACATTATGGTAAGATTGTCGCCGAGAGGTTTGCAAGAGACATTGCAAGAGTAGGCTTGACAGTTGTATCTGGTCTTGCAAGGGGAATTGATACTTGCGCACATAAAGGAGCAGTTGATGAGGATGGAAGAACGATTGCAGTTCTGGGTTGTGGAATAGATAGGGTTTATCCATCTGAAAATGTTAATCTTTTGGGAAAGATAATAAATAATGGCGCCTGTATATCTGAATTTCCAATTGGAACTCAACCATTTGCAGGTAACTTTCCTCGCAGAAATCGAATAATAAGCGGATTGTCTGATGCCATACTGGTCGTCGAGGCAACAATGCGCAGCGGTACGTTTTCAACAGTACAGTGGGCTCTTGAACAGGGCAAGGAGGTATTTGCTGTTCCTGGAAATATAACAGAGGAAACATCAAAAGGTACAAATAAATTGATAATGGATGGAGCAAGACCTGTTACAAACACACAGGATATAATTGATGGTCTGAAAATGGATAGAGTAATTACAAAGAGACAACTACCCAAAATGACTGAAGAGGAGATGAATGTATACGAAAGACTGGGTAATCAAGCGGTTCATATTGATGAATTGGCAATCTCTCTATCAATACCAGTCTCCAGGTTGTCAGGTCTTCTTCTTTCACTTGAGTTAAAATCGATAGTAAAAATCCTTCCTGGTAGGTATTTTATGAGAGAACAGTGAAGAGAAGAGAGAAGTTGAAGTCAATTATCAATGCAAAATTAGCAATTAGCAATTTAAAATTGAGGGAAAAAGGGTATAGCGTAAGGCGTAGGGCGTCCCAGTGGAATAGTTAACACATTCCACGGGATAAATAGGACGAGAAACGGAGAGGAGGGAGTAAACAGGTAGGAGAGACTTCCTAGTCTCGATAAATTCCCATGCTAGTTAATCGGGGTTAGGAAACCCCTCCTACAAAAAGGAAAGGTAGGAGTCCATCGTTTGCGGGGCGAAAAGGGAAGAGACAAAAGCGAAAGTCATCGATTATCAGTAATCAGTAAATAAAAAAAACTTTGTGCCTTCGTGTCTTGGTGGCATTAGAAGAAATGTGAGGGATTACAGATTTTGTGAAAGGCACAAGATTATATATGAAAATGGAGGTGTTATGGCAACTACTACTGACTTTAAAAGGGGTATAACATTAAAGATTGACGGAGAGTTAATGACACTTTATGACTTTCAGCATGTGAAACCAGGAAAGGGTGGTGCGTTTGTTCGCACAAAATTGAAAAGGATGAAGGACGGAGCTATCATCGACAAAAACTTCAGGGCAGGTGAAAAAATCGAAATTGTGTGGATAGAGGAAAGAAAGTTTCAATATCTTTATAATGATGAACATCTATTTTTTTTCATGGATACACAGAATTATGAACAGATATCACTACCATCGTCTCTTTTGTCAGATAAAGTCCTTTATCTGAAAGAAAATAAGGAGATTTCTATTATTTTTGCAGAAGGAAAGCCAGTTGGCGTAGAAATTCCTACATTCTGTGAATTAAAGGTTGTTGAAACCGATCCAGGGGTAAAAGGAGATACAGCACAAGGAGGGTCAAAACCCGCAACACTTGAAACAAGACTTAAGGTTTCTGTTCCTCTTTTTATTAATATTGGGGATACAATAAAGGTTGATACAAGAACTGGAAAGTATATGGAGAGGGTTAAATAAGGGAAAAAGAGGAATTTTAATAAGCGCCTCGACCAGATATGATAGCGGGAATAGTAAATAGGAGGAGTTTTACATCCAATAGTGGTGACCAGTTGTCTATGTACTCGAGATCCAATTCCATCCATCTATCAAAATCAATCTCGTTCCTACCAGATATCTGCCATAAACAGGTAAGACCAGGCTTCATAGAAAGTCTTCTTCTTTCTTGAAGGGTATAATTATGAACCTCTTCTAGGATAGGGGGTCTTGGTCCTACTAAGCTCATATCTCCCTTTATACAATTTATGAGTTGAGGTAATTCATCGAAACTTAGCCTCCTCAATAATTTACCTACCCTGGTTATTCTTGGGTCATCTTTCATTTTGAAAACTACCCTATCCATCACATTCAGGTCTAAATAATTGTCCTTTATTTCATCTGCCTTTTCCACCATAGTTCTGAACTTATAAAGGTTAAATATTTTACCGTTTAAACCACATCGAGTTTGTTTGAATATAATGGGACCTTTTGATTCCAATTTTATGAAGAAAGAGATTATAGTAAGTAATGGGAATAATAACAACAATAATAACAGAGAGATTAGACTGTCCAATGCATATTTCACAATGAGGAAAATAGATACCTCTGGTGCAGTAGATAGTGTTAATATTGATAAACCGTTATATGATTCTATATCAAATCTTGTTCTCATAAAGGTATGTTTTTCATTTATGGCGTATGATACAGGTATCCCCATTTCCCTGCAGGATTGCACGACATTCTCATATCTTGAGAATTTCTCTGGTGTTGATGCTATTATTACCCAGTCCATCCAGTCTGAAATAAGTTTGTTAAAATGTTTTGTATCGTCACGAAATTCTTTTATGTGGAACTTAAATGGAGAGTATGATAAAAAGACCTTAACGAAATCTCTATCTTCTTTAGAACCTAAGATTAATACCCCCTTACTCTCCCTTGAGGCGAAGGCAGGGAATATCCATATACGAAGAGAAAGTAAAAGAATTGTATCCAATGTGGCAAAAAGTATTACAAAGAGTCTTGATTGAGTAATCGCCTTCATTATGAATATTGCAGCCAATAGAATTAGTGTTCCGAAGAATACGGCTCTTATAACCGGGAGATATGTATCACGAGGTTTCCTTTCAATTGTAATATATGCATTCTCATTGGAGAGGAGTACAAACCAAACAGGTATTATAATAAAAAGCAACCAGGAAATAGAAACAAATTCAAACGGAGCATTTTCAGGGAGTGGTATTACGAATGCTCTTAAAAGATATGCAAGATAGAATGCAACAACCGTGAAAATTATGTCCAGAAATAGTCCAATCTTCGAGTGTATGAGTAATCTTTCTTTAATCATATTATTTAATTAGCTTGCCATTACTTTTATTTTATTAATTATCACTCTATTGTAATTAATGGGAGAATCCCATCTCTTTTAATTGTTCTTTAATCATATGAAACGTTAGGATATATAAAACCCTTAATGCAAGGCTAAAAAATAACAGGTGTTGTAAAAGAAAATTTGGATTGTAATGTTTTTCAAAAAATTTAAACATTCCAACGTTATGAGAGAACAAAGAACGTTGCGGGAGCTTGTTTGTGGATGCTCCAAATAGATGTATAACCTTTACTTCTGGAATATAGAAGACCTTGTATCCATGTTCTTTCAGCCTATAGCAGAGGTCAGCATCTTCAACGAATAGAAAAAATTTCTCATCAAGAAGACCAATCTCCTCAAGAGTGCTCTTTCTTGTCATAATACATGCTCCCATTACCCAGTCAACTTCTTGTTGTTTGGTATGGTCAAGGTCAGTTAAGAGATACGACCTTGTAATCGGATTGTTAGGAAAAAGTCTTGTAAACAAAGATTGTCTTCCACAAAAAACCTTTAGGAAAGTTGGAAAGCTTCTAACTGAGGGTTGAGGGTTTCCATCAGGGTAAGTGATAGCCGGCGCAACACAGCCTGCTTCTTTTTTGTTTTTCATGAAATCTAAGAGAGTTTGAATAGTATTATCTTCTACCTTGGTATCTGGATTCAGAAGGAGAATATATTCTCCTTCTGAGCGATATATTCCCTGGTTAACAGCTCTGGCAAATCCAACATTTCTGATGTTGTGTACAATACGAATGTTGAACCTATTTTTTATCTTATCGAGACTGTCTCTATGTGAGGCATTATCAATAAGAATTATTTCATAGTTCACCTTAATGCTGCTGCGGAAAATACTCAAAAGACATTGAAATAACTCCTCTTCCGTATTGTAGTTTACGATTATGATCGAAAGGTTAGTATTTTCTTTAGGACTCATCTTTAATATATTTAATAGCATCTCGAACCCAGCGCACTTCTTTTAACTCCATAGATGTATCATTTCTAATCCTGGATACTGGAATTATTGCAGTCTTAAAACCAAGTTTTTTTGCTTCCATAATTCTCTTTTTGATTCTTGGTACTGCCCTCACTTCACCGGTCAATCCAACCTCTCCAAGTACTAATAGTTTTTCGGAAATATTGAAGTCCTTAAGTGAGGAAGCAATTGATGAAATAACAGCAAGGTCACACGACCGCTCTTCTACTTTTAGTCCTCCAACTACATTAAGAAATACGTCCTGATTTGATACAGGAATACCCAATTTCTTTTCGAGAATTGCAAGTAACATTGATAACCTTCTCTGGTCTATACCACTTGATACCCTTTGTGGATAACCATAATATGTAGGTGATGTAAGTGCTTGAATCTCTACAAGAAAAGCCCTTGAGCCTTCCAGGACACAACTAATTGATGTACCTGGCACACATACACCTTCCTCCTTAATAAATAACATGGATGGGTCCTTTATCTGTTTTAAGCCCTTTTCTTCCATTTCAAAGACTCCTATCTCGTTGGTTGAACCAAATCTGTTCTTAACAGCTCTAAGTATCCTGAAGTAGTGATTGCGGTCTCCTTCGAGATATAATACTGTATCGACTATATGTTCGAGCATTCTCGGACCGGCAATTGCACCGACCTTTGTAACATGACCAATTATAAAGACAGACAAATCCTTATTCTTGGCAATCTTTAACAGCCTTTGTGTACATTCTCTAACTTGTGAGACAGACCCAGCTGTTGAATCTATATCCGGAGTATACATAGTTTGGATTGAATCAATGATAAGCAGTCCTGGAGAAGTTTCATCCGTTTCTTCATGAATTCTTTCGATATCTGTTTCACTAAGCACGAATACTCCCTCATCTTTTATACCCATCCTATCTGCTCGCATCTTTATTTGATAAGGGGATTCTTCACCAGATACATACAGGATTTTTATTCCCTGTTTGACAAGGTTTTTTGCAACCTGTAAAATTAATGTTGATTTTCCGATTCCCGGCTCGCCTCCAAGAAGTACAAGTGATCCTTTTGTAATACCTCCACCAAGAACCCTATCGAACTCATCTATATTAGTCTTATGTCTTTCTCCCTTTCTGATCTTTATATCATGCAGAGATAATGTGGGTTGTCTTTCGAATGTACTGTGTTTTCCCTTTACAGCTCTTATCTCCTTGAATGTATCCCATTTGCCACAAGACGGACATCTACCCAACCATTTGGGTGACGAATAACCGCATTCACTACATACAAATCCAGATTTCATAATATAGAATTAAAGTTTGAGTATCGAGAAACCCTGTTCTATTTAAGTGAGATTATAGCTGCCTTCATATTGTGAACAGTACCGAAAGAGGTTTTAAAGATTAGAAGATACTCAGATATCTTTTTGGGTGTTCCTTTATGTCATTGACCAGTTCTTTTGCAGCCCTTAATGTATTTTCTATCTCTAAATAAAGAGAATCGTTGGTCATCAATTTGCCTAAAGTTCCCTCACCTTCTTTTAGTGATATAAGTATTTCATCTATTTGGTGTGTCGTTTCCTGTAGATCTTTTGAAACAGTTGATATATTTTCTGCGCCTTCTCCAACTGAAGTTATGGTGTTTTTAAGATCATCTTTTATATTTCTTATTAGACTCTGTAATTCATTTGTTGCTAATTGTAAATTTGAAAGAGTATTAACAATATTCTCAACATTTTTAGTAGAGAGTAAATTATTCATGTTGGTAACTAACTTAGCCAGAGTAGCGTAAGGCATACCGATGCTTGGTGTTCCCTTAACAGTATCAGATTCAGTAAAAAGCTCCCCTGAAATACCTGGTGTTATCTCCACGTATTTCGTCCCAGATATCATAGCTACATCTTTAATAGATGCGCTTGCACCCTTGTATAAGACGACATCTTTGTCCAGCCACAGGATTAACTCAATATGATCAACTTTGAATTGTATATCCTGAACCAACCCCTTTTCGACACCATACACCCTAACAGCATCCCTTTTTTTTAGGCCTGTTACACTCGGGAAGGTTGCAATTATTGGATATCCCTCAGACCTCATTCTGAACTGACCCATCCATAAATTTAATAGGATAAGGGCTAATACAATTAATGTAACGAATATACCTGTTTTCGCAGCCTTACTCATAATACCTCCAGAAGTGAATTAAAATAATAAATTTCCATTTAAAGGTTCGCTGAAATACCAATATATATCTTTCTACTTTCCTCATAGCAACCCTTCCATAGTATTGTTTCACCAAATGGGAGGGCTAAGTCAGAAATAAGTGAAAAATTCTTAAGGATTGAATACTTGAGTGATATTATGGGCATAAAAAAGATTTCACCTGGTTCACGTCTGAATAGAATTGGTGAGGATAATGTGAAATCAAACATACCCCATTCCATCATAAGAACAGGCGAAATGTAAAGATAAGGCATATAATCTGTTACATTAAATCTATATCTCATCTCTAAAGAAAGACCTCCAAATTCGATTAAACCCTCAATGAAATATGATGTAGTATCCTGTATTGAATACTTAGTTGTATCATATTTGAATATAGGATAGTTCATTTGATAGCCAGCCTTTAATCTACCACGGGTTGAAATTAGAGAAAGTTCTACTAATGGTCCAGTGTTGAGATTATATGGGATATTATCTGAGAAGGGGTTTTGGTTTAAGATTTCCTCTCTTGATAATATGGTAGTATAAGGTGAATATGATATCGATGTTAAAAATTTATTAAATGTACCTTTAATGTAGAGAATAGGATATACTCTTCGAAGATTTTTTATGTTACTAATGGCTCCCAATACACCCGGGGAAAACGTAATACTGCCAATTTGCAAGGGAAAATTAAGTGATAACGAAGATAGGTAATTATGGTTTATGTAAATCTTTGTCTTATTCAGGACGTGTAAATTAATTATGTCATATTTTGCTCCAAATGTAATTTTATCATACTCGTCCCCAGCCAATGAGTTTTTTTCGTAGCCCCCATCTAAAGAAAAAAGTTTTCTTTTACAATACAACCTGAAGCCTGCTTGATTATATCGTCTGTTTTTAATTTTTTCCCCTCCCTTAAACGAGACGTTATAGTAATAGGCTCTCATGTATGGTATACCAATATTAAATTCTACCTTATCATTTAGCCCAATTACATCTTTCTCATATAGAGCATTCAAGGAATACTGGTTGAATCCACTGTAAATTGCTACTTTACCAGATGAACCAATCTCTGTAAAAAGTCTGGTTGTATAACTCTTCTTATAGACAATGTCTCTCGCCCTCAATTTCACAGTTTTTGGAGTGTATTCACCGAGTAGGGGAAGAGGATATACACTATCGGGTAACAAACTCTTTTTAAGGGCCTCGATTGTTTCCCTTTCACCATATACAGTGATATGAGGAAGTTCAAGCTCTGGTTGCTGAGAGATTAAAATAATTAATAGTGACCACATTTAATTATTCACTTTTTATCTTTTCCAATTTAAATTTTGCTTGATTTACAAGCAGTGAGTCATCTCCCCTTTTGACGACCATTGTATAAAATTTTCTTGCTTCATCTATATTTTCAAGATTGATATAACATTCTGCAGCATAAAAAAGGGATTTAGATATAAAATTATTTTCACCATAGAGATAGTTTACCATAAGATAGGACCTTGCTGCAGATTCGTAATCTCCCTCTTTGAAATATGAACTGGCCTCCAGAAACCTTGCTTCTGGTTTTAAGAGTGGATTATTTCCCTCCAGAACAGCAGATAGATAAACGCGTGAATTCTTTGTATCTTCTCTTCCAATATATATGCTCGCTAATTTTATTCTTGCCCTGTTTGCGGTATTTTCATTACCTTCTATCACAAGTCCATTGAGAATTTTTTCTGCATCTGAGTACCTATCTTCTACTATGTAAACCTCGGCAAGTTTCAAGCGAGCCTCATCACTTTTTATCATTAAAAGATAATCCTCAGCCTTTATATAATCCTTTCTATCAATATAGATGTCTGACAATATTATGAGCGCCTTTGCAGTAAATTCCGTTTCACTGAATTCTTTACTGAGTCTTATAAATATTTCCTCTGCCTTATTCGTATCCTTAAGTAAGTAATATGACATACCCAACCAATAGAGAGCACGTGGTATGAGTTTCTCTGACTTCACTAATTGATAGTATTCTGCTGCTCTTGAATATTCTCCATTCTGGTATGCAAGATCGCCCATTTTTATATATAACTCATCTGAGATGTGTGGATTGGTTTTTATAAAATTCGATGCCAGTGATAGACAACTTATAAGTCCCCTAATTCTGTATTCTGCATCTATAGTTCCATAGAGTGCTTTAACGGCATCTTTAGGTAATGGTCTTGGCAGTAGAGATAGAGATTTCATGTAGGTGACAATGGCATCATCATATTTCTCCATGTCAAAGTAATTATCACCAATATGAATGGCTGCATCATATGCATAGTCAGTTGAAGGATAGAGTTTTAACAGCTCATTGAATACGATTGTCGATGTAGAATAGTTTTGCATGCGTCTTTCAGCAATACCTATTAAAAATAGCGCCTCTTCTGACTTCTTATTCATTGGATAATTACTAACAAACTTTTTAAAAGAAACTATCGCATCTTTATACTTTCCCATATCAAAGTAAACCTTTCCAATGTTATAGTCTGCACCTTCTATCCTATTATAATATATGACTGCCATTTCATACTCTTCCATGGAGTACGCAATCTCAGCCGACTTATATAAGACGTCATTTTCCGGGTAAAGCCTTACAAGTTCGGTAAGTGTATTTATTGCATTCTTCTGGTCATCTATTTTTTGGTATGTATATACAAGACCAAGAAGTGCCTGCTTCTCATTTGCTTTGTCCATACTGGCTTTAGTGTACTCATTAATCGCCTTTGTATAAACTTTTCGTTCATAATATAACTCACCAAGAATTAGATGTATGTGAGATTTATATTCTTCATAACCCATGTTAAGGTATTCAAGTGCAAGATATTCAGTATCACTTAGACTTCCAGCCTTGAATGAAGAAAGTGAAGCACGATATAATGCCTCTTCATGCTTAATATCTTTATGTAAATTTATGTATCTTTCACTTGCCTCCTGGTATCTTCCCATCTCAAATAATGTATTAGCTGCCATCAGTCTTGCTTTAGGTGTTGTAACTTTATCAAACCACTGCTGTGCCTCGTCATACTGCATCATATCAAAATAGGTTCTACCAATCCTGATTAATACTTCTTCCCTTAAAGGCTTGTTATCTTCAATCTTTTTGTATTCTTTCAGGGCTTTATCCAACTCTCCAGTAGCATAGTATATATCACCTATGCCAAGTATTCCAGCAGCACTGTATTTTTTAGAGATAAGAGATTTATATTCTTGTTTTGCCTGTTCGTAAAAACCTAATTTTAGGTAGGTATGTCCAAGTAATAATGATGCATCCTCTTCATGACTACCCCCAACTTTGATGAGTCTTTCCTCTGCACTTTTATAATCCCCTCCTTCATAATATATCCTTCCAGCATAATATAATGCGGCATTCCGAAGAGGGGTGTTCGGGTATTCTTTTATTAGTCTATTAAAGGTAAGAATTGCTTCTTCAGGGTGTCCGATTTCCATTTCTATAAATCCTACTGAGTATATTGCATATTCGATGTACCTTGATTCTGATAAGACGGATTTATAATAGTGGAGAGCAGTATCTATTTCGCCAATTCGGTAATGACACTCGCCAAGCCAGTATCTTGAGTCTGGTGAATCAAGGAATTTGTAAATAGAGATTGCTTCAATATATTCAGAAAGCTCAAAATGGGCTCTCCCAAGTTGTTGATTTGCCTCATTTATAAGGTTTGATGTGGGATGGGTGGATATGAATTTTTTGAATTCATCCCTTGCCTGTGTGTATTTTTCAAGATAGAAATCAGAAGACGCAATATAATATTCTGCTTTCTCACTGTATAGACTCTCCGGGTATTTGCTTGCAAGGTTTACAAATTCCTCTCTTGCAAGGCTATATACACCGTCACTGTAGAGTCCGAAGGCAAGGTCGAAACATTCCTTTGGTGAGCCAAGGAGTGATAAAAATAGGAATATTATCAACATCATCGATTATTATACAATCATTTTATATAAATGTCAAGAAAAAAATGAGCTTTATGAAATTGCCAGCGGATTTGTTGAGTTAAATGAATGAATAGATATACATGTAAAAAAACCACTTTAATGTTTAAGAGTAAATCTTATTCCCTCGAATATAAAATTATGAACATTTTTAAATTTAGGGAATGTCCTAAAGTTACGTGATACGGGTCTTTTCTGTCATTGCGAATCCGTCGTCCGTCAATAAGTACAACGGATTGACGGATGAAGCAATCGCTTTTTACTGAATTATATCACATATGAGATTGCCACGTTCATTTCATTCACTCGCAATGACAGATTGAGTAGATAAGATTGCCAAGTCCATAGAAACTTGTAATGACAGTTGCCCTCTTATTAGTCATCACAACACTTTGGGACAAAGTCTAAATTTAAGGCATATAAGAAATAGATTTGTTTGTTGACTAAATTATATTATCCAAGAAAAAAAACTTGCAATATTTGAAAATTTGTGGTATAATATTTGGATATGGGAATTATAATTTGTATTATACTTGCTGCTTATCCTTCGGTAGTAGGGTATGTAAACGATTTTGCAGATTGCATACCTGCTGATTACGAGCAGAGGATAACGTCAGTTATTTTTGAGGTTAAACATAAGACAGGTGCAGAGATTGCAGTAGTAACTATCCCCACGACTGGTGGGGAAGATATTACCTCCTATTCTGTAAACCTTTACACTGAGTGGGGGATTGGAGAAAAGGGTAAGGATAATGGTATTCTTATAACTGTTGCATTAAATGATAAAAATACATGGATCACTACTGGATATGGCTTAGAAGGTATACTCCCGGATGCAACTACAGGACATATATGGAGAAATATAATGCGACCACTCTTTAAAGAGGGAAACTATGGAGGCGGTATCCTTAACGGAGTGATTGCTATTGCTGAGACGATATTGAAGGAGCATGGTCATATTCTATCTGGAGAAATAAAACCAGTTCAGCAAGAAAGGCAGCGAGGTTGTGGTGTGCTTGGAATCCCCATTATAATTTTCCTCTTTTTAATCTTTGGATTTAGGATAATACCGTTTTTGATTTTTGGTAGAATGATGGGTGGATACTGGTCAGGCGGTTCTTTTGGAGGTTCAGGTGGATTTAGTGGTGGCTTTGGAGGTTTTGGAGGAGGAGCAACTGGTGGTGGAGGAGCAGGAGGAAGCTGGTGAAATATCCCTTTTTTGCAATTCCATTAATAATATCCTTTTTAGGTTGTGCTACTACTCCCATAATTAGATTGAATTCCCCGAAAAGACCACATATTGAGATTGAATATACACACGAGAGGATAAAGATTAAACACCCTTTAATCCTTTCTTATCGTGGGATATACCTCAACTGTTACGCTGCTCGTAATGTTGAAAAATATATTGAACGAATGAGTGACACAGAACTCAACTGTGTTGTAATTGATTTCAAAAATGATATTGGACTTGTAACATACAACACAAATGTACAGTTTGCAAGAAGAGTAGGAGCAGTTAAAAACATTCTTGATTTAGAAGGTGTAATAAAGGCATGTAATGAGAATGGGGTATATTTGATTGGAAGAATAGTTGTATTTAAGGATTCAATATTCTCAAAGTACAATGGTGGTGAGTTTGGTGTTAAATATATAGATGGAAGAATGTGGAGGGATAGAGCAGGTAATTTATGGCTTGATCAATACTCCATTCAAGTTTGGGATTATGTAATAGATATAGCAATAGATCTCGCTGTAAGGGGTGTGAGAGAGATTCAATTTGATTATGTGAGATTTCCTTCAAGAGGTGATATGGAGGCAATGTGGTTTTCACACAAGACTGAGGATATACCGAAAGAAGACCTTATTGTTGAGTTCTTAAAAAGGGCTTATATCGCTTTAAAACCCTATGGAGTCAACGTTGCTGTAGATTTATATGGTTATACGATGTGGCTCGAAAGTATGGAGCAGGAAGGGCAGAACCTATCAAAGATAGAAAAATGGGTAGATGTTGTATGTCCCATGCTTTATCCATCACATTTTCATGATGATTTTAAAAAGGACACCAATCCAAGGGAATATCACATAGTTTATGAAAGCCTTAAAAATGGTTATAGAAAGATAGGCAAGGAGAAGTTCGTTTCTTATATACAGGGTTTCAACCTGAAGTCACCGAATTTTGGTCCTGTATATTTCGAGAATCAGATAAGAGCCGTAAAGGATGCGAGAGCACGAGGTTATATTTTCTGGAACGCAAGAAGTGATTATAGCATACTTTTTCAATTGTTAGAGGCAGAGAATTAAATCATTATTTCCAAACGGGGTTTTATGGAGCTTATATTTGAATTGAGTTCAGCTGGTAAAAGAGGAGATTCATTACCAGAATCAAATTTTAACATTAAAAAAAGAATACCCATTGAGTTTCTACGTAAGAAACCTTTACAGTTTCCTGAGGTATCAGAATCTGAGGTGGCAAGGCATTATACAAACCTCTCATCCCTTAATTACCATATAGATAAGGGATTTTATCCACTTGGAAGTTGTACCATGAAATATAACCCCAAGATTAATGAGAGAATAGCATCACTTGATGGTTTTAATAGTTTACATCCATATGAGCCAATTGAGATGTGCCAGGGTGCTTTGAGAATAATGTATGAGCTTAAGGAATATCTTAAGGAAATCGGTGGTATGGATGAGGTATCTCTTCTTCCAACAGCTGGTGCACATGGGGAGTTGGTAAGTCTTTTTATAGCCATAAAGTATTTTAAAGAAAAAGGTGAAAAGAGACATAAAGTACTT
>JAGMCL010000048.1 GCA_023129165.1 Caldifarciminota bacterium
TCATAGATGATAATGGACTTTTAGTTACAAAAATGGGTATCTTAACAAAAAACGGAAAATTGCTTACATATCCTACTGATCTTCCAGATCCCAATGTTTATACAATAGAAAGTACAGAGAACGAAGTTTGGATAGGAACAGCAAATGGAGCAGTTAAATTCGATAAAGATTTCTCATTGAGAGAGGTATTTAACAGCACAAACAGTCCTATAAAAGGAGCAGTATATAAAATATTGATTCTGGAAAACTCGATTTTATTTGCAACGGAGAACGGATTGGTGGAGTATAAAAGAATGTGAGGGAGTGGTGCCGAAGGAGGGACTCGAACCCTCATCCTGCAAAGCAGGACATGGTCCTGAACCATGCGCGTCTACCAGTTCCGCCACTTCGGCTGAATTTATTATAACATATTTTATACTCTATGTCAAGAAAATAAATCGGATACAGCTTTATAAAATTATGTCTAAAAACTATGATATAATTATAGTTGGCGCTGGACCTGCAGGTAGCATGGCAGCATTTACAGCAGCAAAACTTGGAGCGTCAGTCCTTGTTCTTGAAGAACACCCTGAAATTGGTAAACCTCTTACATGTGCAGAAGGTTTATCAAGAAGTATGGTTAATAATTATTTAGATATAGAGCCAGAATGGATCTCTACTGAATTATCAGGTATTATAATAAGTAGATCAGATAGTGAGGAATTCAAATTTAAATATCCAAATGTAGGATGGATAATGAATCGAGAGGTATTCGACCCCGCACTTGCAAGAAGGGCTGTTTTGAATGGTACAACTCTTAAGTTATCATCAAGGGCAATTGGCATAGAAGATAACGAGGTTATTGTTGATAAATCAGGTGAGCGAATACGCTACGGATTTAAATTCCTTATAGGTGCAGATGGAATGTCTTCAAATATAGGCAAATGGATGGGTATCGATACAAGATTAAATCTATATGAGATAGACCCGTGTGCAGAGTATGTAATTGAAGACATTGAGGTTGACCAACATTTTGCTAATCTAATTCTTGGAGAGAAATATGCTCCTGGTGCATATGCATGGATATTTCCTAAATCCTCAAACTGCGCTAATGTCGGATTAGGTTTATCGCCTATAAAGACAAAAAAACACACGAAATACTTCCTAGATAGTCTTATTAGAGAAAAATTTCCAGAAGGTAAAATAAAAAAAAGGATATACGCCTGTATTCCAGCAAAGATCTTAAAGAGATACTCAGGAGTAAATTTTTATCTTATAGGAGACGCTGCAAGGTTTACTGATCCTTTGAGTGGCGCAGGAATTGCCAATGCTATTAAATCAGGTGTAATAGCTGGGAGAAATGCTGTGTTAAGGCTAAAGGGTAAAAAAGATTACTTTAAGGATGAAATCAAAAAGGAAATACTTAATGAAATTATGTTCCATTATAGAGTGAGAAAGGCCTATCTAAAACTCAATGAAAGGGATTATAACGAAATATTCAGGATCTGCAAGAGAGTTTTCGATGGTCATACTGTAAGTGATATCAACATGCGAAGTTTAGTAAAAGAACTTCTCTTATCTTCTCCTCGTTTATTTAGAGTAGGATTTAATCTTCTGTTTTAATTTTCAATTTAATAAAAGGGAGGGGTTATGTTTAACCTTATGATATTTATATTGCTGTCCTTGAGTCTGGATTACGCAACCTTCAGGGAAAATGACACCCTTTCCAATGTTGAGTTATACATAGCTATACCTTATACATCATTTAACTACTATGAATACGATGAACAACAAAGGGCTGATTACAGCATAGATATAACCATAAAAAACCAGGAAGGAGATACGGTAGCACATGATGAATTCGGTAGAATATCTTTTCTCACATCATTAGAGGATGCACAGAAAAGAATACTCACAATAATCGACCTCTTCTCAGTTTCCTTGCCAGCCGGAAGATATGAGACATCAATATTAACAAAGCAGCAAGATAATGAGGAATGTGTCAGTGTTAATATAGATGTGACCACTTATCAAGAGGGAGTTTTATCTATAAGTGATTTAGAGCTCGTTTCAGAAATCTCTGAAGCGCAAACAGCAACACGATTCACTAAAGGAAACAATAACCTTATACCAAACCCTGAAAGGATATATGGAGAAAAAAGAAATATATTATATGTATATTCTGAGCTTTATGGACTTTCTCAATCAGAGGAATATTCTTTGGTCTATAGATTGACCGATACTATGGGAGATATAATCACTGAATATCCTGAGAAAAAGGCAATTGCGGAATATCCTCACTTAAGGGAGATTGGAGGTATAAATACAGCAGGACTAACTACTGGCAGTTATATTATTACTCTACAACTCTCTCAGGATAATGATACAATTTATTCTTCAAAGTCATTTTTCGTGATAGCCAGGGAAAAAGTAGCCTCTATACTCGATGGAAAAGAAGAAGAATATTACAGCTTTATAAAATACATCGCCTCTTCTGATGAGCTTTCAAGATACAAAGAAGCAGATGATAAGAAAAGTTTTCTTGAAATCTTCTGGGCAAGGAAAGGGGAAGACATACTTCTCCGCTATATCGAGATTGTCAAGAAAGCAGATGAACTATATGGAAAAGAAAAAGATATGGGCAGGATATATATTATATATGGTCCACCTGACGAAGTGGCAAGATATACAGAGATTCCTGCATATCCTGACAACGAAATATGGTCGTACTATAGTGGAGGTGGAAAAACTTTCGTGTTCGCAGATATACTTAAAATTGGAAAGTTTGAGCTTGTATATTCAAGTTATGAGAGAGAATATACTAATCCTCTTTACCATAAGTATGTTAACCCTGAAGCCCTTAACTTAATCGATTAATTCTTATTTCTTTTAGTTTTAAAAAACTCCTGTAAAAGATTCGAACACTCTTTACTGAATACACCACCTAAAACTTCCAGAGATGGTCCTATTACATTGTATTTACTACCAAAGGCACCCATTGTTGGATCGGGAGCTCCATATACACACATCCTTATTCTTGAGAGCATAATTGCACCTGCACACATTGGACAGGGTTCAAGTGTAACGTACAGGACTGCACCATTTAATCTCTGGTCAGAAATATAATTACAAGCACTGGTTATGGCTATAATCTCTGCATGAGCAGTTGGGTCATTCAGGGCTTCCATGCGGTTATGTCCTCTACCAATTATCTTATTTCCCATTACGATAATTGAACCGACTGGAATCTCACCCTCTTTCATTGCAAGTTTTGCCTCGACTATAGCAGCACTCATAAAACTTTGCATATCATTTTTCCTTGGTCAGGTAACTTTTTGCCCTTTTTCTAAACCCCTTGTATCTTTCTCCTAAACCCTCTGTTATATCAAGTATCTTTGAGACCTCAATTCTGCATCTTTCATATTTTCCTTCAAAAAAATATATCTGCATAAGTTTATCCATAGCAAAAACAAGAGAGTAATATGAATCAGGCTGACCATGCTCAATTAATCTTATAAGTTTTTTATAGGTTCTCTCTGCATTATTCCAGTCTCCTTTACCGAAATAAGCCTTTGCAAGAGTCCAGGTGAAGGTTCGTGAATCTGGATATTTTTTAAGCAAATCTTTCGTTATCCTTATTGACTCATCCCACTTTTTCTCCTCTATAAGCAAGATAGCCAATGTGCTTTTAGCAGCCACACTTAAAAAGTGAGCAGAATCTGAAGCAATTTCAAGTTTTTCCCTCCAGATATTATTACCATTCATTAACGGAAGCGCTTTTTTTACTCTATAGCTTATATAATCCTGTATGCCTATTCCAATATATGCGTCATATAGGCTGGAATCTATGACTAAACCTTTATTCAATTCCCGAACTGCACTTAAACCATCCTCAAACATCCCCAGAATATTACCCTTCTCATACCTGTAGTATGCTCTATTCATAAGTGCACCACCTTTCCAGACATAATTCCATGGATTTTGTCTATTTTTCTCTATTAATACCGCTTTGTTTATAGTAGTATCAACATAAGCAAAAAATTTACTCTCTAAAGTATCAGTTCCAAAGTCTGTCATATATGCCGCATAAAGCATTGATAGAAAAAAATATGATGCAGGATTTTCTGGTTCTTGATTCCTCGCCTCCAGGAAGACTGCTTCTGCCCTATCATATTTCTCCTCATAACCGTATTCTATCCCCTGAAGAAGAAGCGAATCCAGTGAAATTATAAGAAATAATAATAACATATATATTTCAGTAACTTTTTATTGAAATTACCTATTTTGATTATGGATGCATAAATCTCACTTTTTTAGCCTAAAAACTTTGGATAAACAATATCAAATCTTTTTTTATAATATAATCTTGTTAAGAGAACCAGAAAAATCAGAAACACTAAAAACCAGGTATATATAACACAACAAATAATAGTAAGCATATAAACAGGTATACTTGCTGACAAAAGAAGTAATCTTCTTTCTTTATTTCCATTATTAGGTTCTACTTCAGAGGTTCCCATTCTCGGGGTTTTAATTACAGTTCTGTAAAACCATAAGAAAAATAAGAATGAAATTACACCCACAGGTAGACATATAAAATCTCTAACAACAATCGATGAAATAATAGCACCAATCATGAAAAATATTGCAAGCAATGTTGTCCATTTCTCACCAAGGTATACACCTATTGTTTTCTCTTTAGTTTCTCTATCTCCTTTTATATCAATAACCGTACATAGTAAAAACACACCACCAACAGCAAATGCGTATGGTATTGAGTATATAACTGTATCAATAGAAAAATGTTTTATAGACAACCAACCAATCGAAAATGCCAGGAAACCATGTCCAAGTATATTTGATAATAAATCAAGATATGGTCTACTCTTAAATTTAAAGGGTCTAACAGAATATAATACACCTAATATTAATGAAAGCAAGAGAAAGAGTCTATAAATAGGTGGAAAGAAAGATGAAAATGCTAAAACCACAACAATCAAAAAAGCAGATTCAAAGTATGCAGATTTTACTGAAATAAGACCTTTGGGAAGTATAAATAGTTTATTATTTATTCTATCAGTCTCAATATCTGCAATCTGATTTATTATATAAATTGCACCCATAAGTAGTGTAAATATTATAAAGCCTGGCATTAAATACCGGGAGTCTCCAAGCATAGTTCCACCAGCTCTATAATATCCCAGGAGAAAAATTATCCAAACGGGAATAAGTAAGATAGGACGAAGAAGAAATATGAAATCAAGAAGATGCATACTCTTTTATTCACAAGAGTTAGAATTAAACGTAATGCAGAAAATCATAGATAGCACCAGTTTAACACTGCACTATAATTAATAATTTTCCAGAAGATTATAACCTACAAACAAAGAAATGTCAAGTAAAAATTTGATTTCTTCGGTGTTTCTATTAATAAAAATGGGACACTGGAAATAATTATTTAAATCCAGTGTCCCATTATCTATAAGCATAAAGCCGAGAAAGAATTACCACTCAAGATACCTGCCTTCACCAAGAAGCTCTCCGAGTCTCCTTTCTACAATCTCATTCTTTTTTCTTGCCCTTTCAGCAAGATCATCCTTTAGTCGGTTTATTTCATCTTCCAGTTTACTTATTCTTGAATTTCTTTCTTCCTGCTTCAAATCAAATACTCTAGAAAGAATCCCCCTTAACTGTTCTTTTATATCATTCATCTCCGCATCACTCTCCGCGTTTCTATACTCTTCTGCAAGGTCAAAACTCTTTCGCTCCATATCCATAATTCCCAGTATTTTTTGATACAGTATTTCATTATTTTCCCTTAACCTTTCGAGGTCTCTCTTCTTAATTAGTGCTGTCCTTAAGTGATTTTCATATTCCAGAGGTGCTCTCCACTTAATGTTTTCCAATTTCTTAAGTCTTAATGCACCACCATATTCCTCTATAAATTCAATCGCTTCTTCTCTTTCCTGCTCACTCAGTCTTCCTATAGTAGGTAGGTGTGATACTCTATGTTGTACCGGTTTTGCAATCAGCACACTCGCTACTATCATCAATCCTGGTAATAACCATCTCATAATACCCCCTTTTTATTAATTTTGTATTGTCAAAAAACTAACCACAGATTCACCCTGTTAAATATTTACAAAATTAAGTATATGTAATCATCTCTGGTACTTTATTTAACAGGGGAGCCACAGAGGTTTTGATTCATCCCGCACAAATTCATTGTGCGAGGATTCATTAAAGATTAAAGATATTTTTTGTAAAGAGTAGCTATTCAAATCTCTTAAAATCCCTGTAGAAATAAAAACATAAATATTTGGAGAACACAGAGAATTAATTTCATCTCTGTGACCTCTGTGGTTTATTTCATATTTATAGATAAATACTCCTAATATCACCACTCACCCTCTAAAAAAGACAATTCAGATACTATACCCTGTATTCTTGAATCTATATCATCATCAAGTATCACATTATTTGTCATAAGACATATTTGTTGGTTTATATTCCATATACTATCTTCAAAGGTATACTGCAATTCATCCTTTCTAATGCGCGGAAGTATTAGTAATAAAAGCACACCAACTGCACATGCAAATGCAGGCACAGCCCACCTTACTCTCCATCTGATAAATATCCTTTCTCTCACAGGTGTTGGTTTTCTAATCCTTCCTGCACGTTTCAAAATTCTCCTTACTGTTCTTTCAGATGGTTCTTTCCTTGGAATATCATCGTAAATCGAAATTATGCCTTTAAATTCCTTTAAGTATTTCTTACAGTAAGGACAGGAGTAAAGATGTTCTTCGAACATCCTCTTCTTTTTACCCCTCAATTCACCGTATGCATACAGCACACGGTCTTCTTCATACTCTTTACATTTCATATTCATACTCCCTTATAAATTTTCTAAGATTCAAAACAGCGTTATGCATCCTTGAAAGTACAGTAGAAATTGGACACTCCAGTATTTCGGCTATCTCTTTAAAAGTTAAATCACTTTCCTGTCTCATAATAAAAACCTGTTTTTGTTTTGGCGGCAGATTACTTATTTTATTCTCTATTAAGTTTGTCAGTTCCTTCTGTTCAAGTAAAAACTGCGGTGATGGTGAGTCGTCAGATAATTCCATCCATTCTTCAATTGGGTCAACTATATATTCCCTTTTTTTCTTCCTAAGATAATCCATAGTCACTGAATTTGCAATAGTAAATAACCACTGCTTGAATTTATTTCTTTCCTTATATTTATCTAAACTCTTAATCATCTTTATAAATGTATTCTCAAGCAAATCTTCTGCAATATCAGGGTTTCCAACAAGACGAAATATGAAATTATACACAGTATTTTTGTACTTCTTGAATAGTTCTGCAAAGGCATTCTTATCACCTCTTCTATATTCCTCTATAAGAATACTATCGTTTTTCTGCATATTCATTATAATAAACGTAAATGATTTTAATTTATTTTGTTATTTTAGTAAATATTTCAGGAAATTATAAAAGTTTTAATGCTTTAACTGTTTTATATAACAGTCTAAAGAATGTCATTCTTCCTTGTGTTAACAATACATTGGAGATGCGATTGCTTCGCTAACGCTCGCAATGACATAGAGCGGTGTCTGTCTTTGCGAGTCCGTCGTTTGACGGATGTGGCAATCTCTTTTTAATATTATTTTTTCATTAACAGTATAAAGGCTGTCAATCCTGATTTTATCATTTTTTTCCTTGACTTTTTTTATATTTTGTTGTATAATCCTGCCATGTTTAAGAATTTCACCGAAGGAATTTTCAAGAATAACCCTGTACTGGTTTTAATGATAGGGTTATGTCCTATCCTCGCAGTATCAACGACTGTAAAAAATTCTCTGGGAATGGGTGCAGCGGTTATATTCGTTCTCATATTGTCAAATGTTACTATATCCGGCCTCCGCAAGTTCATACCAGAAAATATCAGAATACCCGTCTTTATAATAATAATATCTACTTTCGTTACTATAATTGATTATACAATGCATGCATTCATACCTGAACTCTATGATAATTTAGGAGTATTTGTACCACTTATCGTTGTTAACTGTATTGTACTTGGAAGAGCAGAGGGTTTTGCATACAAAAAGGGCATCGTTGCATCCTTTCTTGATGGAATAGGTTCGGGAATAGGATTTACATTTGCCATATTTTTAATGGGAACCATAAGAGAACTTCTTGGAAGTGGAACATTCTATGGATTCAATGTTCTACCTCAGGGCTTTCAGAATAATCCTGTAATATTTATAATTCTCCCTCCTGGGGGGTTTCTTGTTATAGCCTTTCTTATGGGTATAATGAACCATTTAAAAAGGAGCCAGGCGTAACTTATGTCACATTTTCTTATATTCCTCTCAGCATTTCTCGTAAACAACATCCTTCTCATGCGATTTCTGGGGCTATGTCCCTACTTTGGAGTTTCGAAAAAGATAGATACTGCCATGGGTATGAGTATGGCAGTATTCTTCGTAATGCTGCTTGCTTCATGGATTACATTTTTTATATACCGCTATTTGCTTGTACCCTTTGACCTTATTTTCTTAAGGACAGCAACCTTTATTCTTGTTATAGCATCACTTGTTCAGTTTATTGAATTATTCTTAAAGAAAAATGTACCAACACTATATCAGGCATTGGGTATATATCTGCCTCTAATCACAACTAACTGTGCAATACTTGGAACAACATTCCTAATTATAGACTATAATTACACACTCGTTCAAGCAACGCTATTTTCTATTGGAACTGCATTGGGATTTGCACTTGCTCTTTTACTTATGGCAGGTATGAGAGAGCAGATAGACCTTTCACCAGTACCTGCAGCATTTAAAGGTGCTCCTATAGCATTTATCACAGCATCTCTTACATCACTTGCATTCCTTGGTTTTTCAGGATTACTTGGTCTATCAATATAATTTCTTTATGTTGATTCCCTTGTAATAGTACCTCAGTATATCTTTATATCTTTTCCCCTTCTTAGCCATACCTATTGCTCCCCATGCACACATACCCACACCATGTCCCCATCCTCTACCTTCTATATATACCCAATCACCCCGAGTTTTAATATCGAAATACCTGCTTTTTAAATCAAATAAACTTCTTATTTCCTCGCCATAAAATGAAAATTCACCCTTCTCAGCCTTCACCATAATTTCTTTTACCCTCCCTGACTTATCTCTCTTCTTTATCTTCACATCCTTAATTCGACCCGGATCTTTCCCCTTTTTAGACTTAATCCTATCTCTTACAAGCTCCTGAAAATTTTGCCTTGAATACTTCTGATTCCATGAGTAGTGGGGAGATATCTCACAATAGTTACAGGAACGACTCTTAAGATAAGGTTTATCATCACCAAATACATCTTTTGCACTGGCAGTCTTGCCCCCACAAACAGATGAGTACATCGCATTTATCACAGTACCCTTATACATACATACCAAACCTCTTGTATAATCACAAGCAGCCCTGGTATTCTTAGTCTCAGAGTTTAATCCCTTGTATACCTGGTCCATATGGGTGGAAAAAAGGTCGAACTCTTTATCGGGTTTCAAATGATATATGGCATACGTCCTTGCAGCACAAGCTCCTGCTTTCATAGTCTCAATTTCACCACAATTAAATTCACAGCCGACAACAGAATATAAATACAACTCCAACGGAACTCTATTAATAACCATAGACTTATTGAAAATTACCTCTCCACGGTAGGAAAGTCCATTAAATCTGAATTTTTTGTCTTCAAAGCATACCTTCAGTGATGGTTCAGTATTAAAAATAACCTGTTTATCTCTATAGATATTTCCTTCTCGCAACTCTATCGAACCAGAAGAAAGTCTATATACCTTTGCACCTTTATGAATGTATATTTTTTTTTCAGAACTTATTATACCTCCTTTATCCCCAAGAAGTACCCTCACATATGGCTCAGCAGATATTCTTCTTAACCTCGGTTTCTCTATTCTCTCTACCCCGATACATCCCAGAAAAAAAGGAAGTATTAGTAGAAGTATTTTTAATTTATCCATTTTTTATTCTCCTTTATTTACCATTGACAATTGACTATTTTACATTTGCTATTTTCATCTTCATTTTTCGCCCCGCAAAAGGCGGGGCTCCTACTTTTTATTGTCTATTTTCGATTGTCGATTCCTGTCTACCGACAGGTAGATACAATTGCTTTCCAATATCATTTAACCTAATCAACCAATTAACTTTTCAACTAATCAACTCTTATACCATTTAACATTTAACATTGATAATTGATTTCTATCATCGCGACTGGGAAGTCGCTCCTACCTTCCCTTTCCGGTAGGAGGGGTTTCCTAACCCCGATTAAATTATCACAACGAAGATGTTGCTCCTATATTCTTTTTTCGCCCCGCAGACTGCGGGGCTCCTACCTTATAATTAGTCTTCTGTCTGCTTGCCCCGTTGCTCCGAAGGAGTTTTGCGGTGTTGTCTGTTGTCTTATGTCTCTCCCTTCTGTCATTTTAAATTGCTAATTGCTAATTTTACATTGATAATTGATTTCTATCATCCTATTACCTCATCTATAAATCGTACAATTCTTTTATAATGTGTTCCCTTCCAATATATCCTTCCGCAATTGATACATTTACTGAATTCATCCTGTGTTTTAAATACATAATCTGGTACATTTCCTACTATTTCCGCTTTCTTTACTTTAACAATAGGAAAATTACAAACAGCACATCTTGTAAATGGTTCTGGACTAAGGTTAAATACCCTAACAACTTCTTTTGTTTGTTCTAAGTGATTATCTGTCTCTAATATATATATGTCCTCTCTTTTTGGAAAACTATGAGACCTCGTAAGCAGAATCCTTTCCTCTTCAAGTAATCGAGTTAATAAATCAATTCTATTAAAGTGTCTAATGTACTCAGCATCATATCCCAGTAATCGTAGATTTCTGGCAAGTTTTCCAAGCATAAAATCTACTATAAACTGTGGTAAATCAGAAGACATATTTATATGTGAATCATGAAGTTGCTGCTATTATTATAACATAAGTTTTCTAAAATTGCAAGTTTTTAGTCAAGGATATCAGGATGAATTTTAACCTATTATTTATTTAAAGATAAAATAACTTTTTTTCTTGACAATATCAATAATTTATCGTATAATCCTTTAAACCATACTACATAGGATCTATCTATAAGTGTGGGAGAAATATGAATAATATAGATAGAATATAATTTTATACCCTCAATTCACCAACTGTGTAGAATTGGGGTATTTTTTTTATTTAAAAACAGTTGCTATTCAAAAAGAATTAGGAGGTAGAATGCTTCAAAGATTTAAACAAAACCCCATACTTGAACCAATAGAATCACACCCCTGGGAATCTAAGATGGTCTTTAATACCGCCGCTATATATCTTGATAAAAAGGTTCATTTGTTGTACCGAGCCAGTGATGCTAACAATATTTCCACAATTGGCTATGCATCTTCTAAAGATGGGTTTCATATTGACGAAAGAATCCAAAATCCTGTACTCTCACCCCAGAGTGAAGAGGATTGTTATGGTTGTGAAGACCCACGAATAACGAAAATAGAGGAACAGCTTCACATTACATATACAGCCTATGGTCGGATTCCTGGGATGGATGGAAGTAAAACGCGTATTTCAATGAGACTACCACAAATTGGGCTTACATCAATATCCATAGGGGATTTTTTGAATCACACATGGAATTTCAGCAAGAGGATATATCCACTACAGGGGGTTGAAAATAAGGATTGCGTAATATTTCCTGAGAAATTCGGGGGGAAATATGTAATCTATCACCGTGTCAGTCCATATATTTGGATATGCTACTCAGACGACCTTGTTCACTGGTACGATCATAACATACTAATGGGTCCACAACAAAAATGGGAGCTTTTTAAAATTGGAGCAGGTGCACCTCCTCTTAAAACAGAAAAGGGATGGCTTTTTATTTTTCATGGGGTTTCGAGTTCACTCGTATATTGTCCCAGTTTTGCTTTTATAGATTTGGAGGATCCAAGTAAGATTATATATAGACATCCCAAACCAATACTTGAGCCAGTAATGAAATATGAAAAAGAGGGCATTGTTCCCAATGTTGTTTTTGTGGAGGGTGTTGTTATAAAAGACGAGACCGTTTTTGTCTACTATGGAGGAGCTGACACTGTTATAGGTGTTGCAACTGCTCCACTATCTCGGTTCTTTGAGCTTGCAGGATTATAGAAAGTCCACTAAAGGATCAACAAATAAAAGGAGGGGCGATTATGAAACAAACGAGAAAAACCTGCTTCAAAAAGAACGGTAAACCCATCTATCTGATAGGAGCCAACTACTGGCCAAGGCAAACAGGACCTCTTATGTGGCGTAAGTGGGAGCCTAAAACCGTGAGAGAAGAGCTGAAGCAGATGAAGAGCCTTGGAATGAATGTGTGCCGTTCCTTCCTTTATTTTCCCGACTTTATGCCTACACCAAACAGAGTAGATGAAAATATGCTTGATAGACTTGTTGAATTCGTAAATCTGTGTGAAGAAGTAGACCTCTGTACAATACCCACTCTTTTTGTTGGACATATGTCTGGAGAGGACTGGGATGTCAACTGGAGAGGAAATAGAGACTTTTATAAAGACCCTTGGATGGTAGAGAAGGAGTCTTTATATGTTCGCAACGTTGTAGATAGTGTCAAAACGAACAAGGTAATTGTTGGGTGGGTGCTGACAAATGAAATTACAAATTACACAGGTGAAACCGATTCAGAAACCATGCTTGGTTGGGTAAAAACTATATGTAACACAATCCGTGAGAGAGATCCCTTGTGTCCAATCAGTATAGGTGATGGAGTCTGGGGGAGAGAAATCTATGGTAGAGATAACGGGTTAAGGTTGAATGAACTAAAAGATGTGATTGACTTCTTGGGACCTCATTTTTATCCTGAAGAAGACGACACTCTCCGCCATTCATATACTCCCTCGTTTATTTTAAAGATGTGTAATTATGGGAAACCAGTAATTATAGAGGAATTCGGTTGTTCTAATAGCTTTGCATCTGAAGAGCACCAGGCAGATTACTATCGCACAACCTATAATAGTGCGTTCCTGGCAGGTGCTGTTGGAACACTATGCTGGTGTTATTCAGACTTTGACCTTCCTCATCAAAGACCTTACTCACACCATCCATTCGAGTTACTATTTGGTATCGTAAGGAAAGATAAGTCTGTAAAACCAGCTGGATATGAAATAGAGCGATTCAGCAAGATAATTAAAGCGATTGACCCATTTGAAATTAATATCGAGGAAAGTAATGCTTTTATCATTGTTCCCTCCCACTATGTCCTGGATTATCCATACTCATTTGAAGATAAGGATATGATTAAAAAGGTTTTACTACAGTCTTATACATTGACTAAACAGGCGCATATAAACGGTGGTTTTCTTCCAGAACCCCAACTTACAGAAGACATTGAATCAAAAAAGATACCGAGTATCCCAAAAGAGATAAGATTATTACTCGCACCAAATGTACAGAAACTCACTGCTCCTTTCTGGGAGGCTATCTATCGGTATGTGGAGGAAGGAGGAGTATTTTACTGCTCTTATCACTACGATATGTGGATACACATATTTGAGAGGCTATTCGGTGCAAAACACAATCTGAGGAGTGGTCTTCCAGATATACCTGAGAAAGAGTTTATTGAGATAAAGCTTGTCGAAGACTTCTACGAAATAGCCAAGAATGAACGTCTTACTTACTATGTTAGGGGAAATATTAAGGACAGGGCATTTTGCCCTATCACACCTAACAAGGCAAAGGTTATCGCTGTGGATAGTAATGGTCGACCAGCTATACTACTAAATTCAGTAGGTAAAGGTGCAGTTATTTTTTCGACTTATCCACTTGAATACTATCTTGCGAATACCAACGACGTTTATAAAAAAGATACGACATATAAATTGTATCGAAGTCTAAGCAGACTCGCGGGCATTGTGCCTGAATTTCAAACCTCAAATCCACTTGTAGAGCTGGGATATATAAGGTTTAAGGATGAATCAAGGTTTCTCTTATGGATTATAAATCATGATTGGGAAAAGACAGAGGGTTTTATTGAAACGGGCTTGAATATAAAGAGAGTTTCAAATATTGAAAGTATGCAATCAATTAACTTCAAGGAGAGGATACCATTTGAGTTGCCAGCAAAAGAGGTGAGTGTTTATGACATCTACATTAGCTAATTTTGGTAACAAGAGTTGTCAGGTAAAGAAATTTGTATTTTAATCTGAGTAATCAGGTATAATGAATATTATACCAGGAGAACAGAATTAAAGCTGCTGTATTTTATAAACCTAACGATATAAGGATCGAAGAAAGAGAGATTCGAGATATAAAGAATAACGAGGTGTTAGTTAGAGTCAAGGCATGTAGTGTATGCGGAACAGATATACATATTGGTCTACCCCATTTCTGTGAAAACTTAGCTGCCCTTGGTGTCCATACTGATGGAGGCTTCGCAGGATATTCAGTTGTTCCAGAATCCCAGCTGTACAATCTCCCTTCTAATATTCCCTTTGATTGGGGATGTTTCATTGAGCCAATATCCTGCGCCATCCATGGTATCGATCTTGCTGGTATAAAGGCGGGTGATAATGTTGTAATCATCGGTACTGGTACTATTGGTCTAATAATGATACAGCTTGTCAGACTTCATGGTGCTCATAAGCTCATCGTCGCAGAACCAATAAAAGAAAGAAGAGACATTGCTCGCAGGTTAAATTCAGATTTAGTAGTAGATCCTATTAAAGAAAATTTAAAGGATGTTGTGTATAGTAACACATATGATGGAGCAGATGTAGTAATTGAGTGTGCGGGAACTCCGAAGACTACAAGATCTACCTTTGATTTAGTTAAAAGAGGTGGTACAATAATATTCTTTGGTGTCTGTGATAGAGATTCAACTATTACTATAAGACCCCAGGAAATATATTTAAAAGAATTGACTATAATTGGCAGTTACATCAATCCCAATACATTCAGTCGTGCCATTAATTTACTTTCTCTAAATAAAATAGATCTAACTTATTTCAGTATAAAAAAGCACTCACTCGATGAACTGTTCAAAGCTTTCAAATACCACAAAGAGCGAAGATATCTTAAAAACGTAATTGTTCCAAATCCTTAGTTTCATAACATTATTATGGAAAAGGGCATTTTGGATGTCATATGTATTGGTGAGGCTTTAATAGATTTCATTTCTACCAAAAAAGGAGTAACATTAGAATCAACTCCCGGCTTCTTGAAAGCTGCAGGTGGAGCTCCAGCTAATGTCTCTGTGGGATTAGCAAGACTGGGTAAAAAAGTCGCTTTTATTGGCAAGGTAGGAGAGGATTCTTTCGGTAAATATCTGTGGAGGACTTTAAAGGAAAACAATGTTGACGTATCAGAACTCCTTTTTGATAAAAAACATAAAACCAGACTGGCGTTTGTATCACTAACTGACAAGGGTGAGAGAGATTTTGAATTCTATGGGCATGAGAGTGCGGATACCAAAATAACTAAAGATGAAATAAACAAAATCTACTTTGACGATGCAAGGGTATTACATTTTGGTTCTGTATCTCTTATATCAAATCCGAGTAGAGAAGCTATCTTGACCGCAGTAAAGATAGCTAAGAATAATCAAATTCTTGTTTCTTTTGACCCAAATTTTCGACCCTCTCTCTGGGAAAGCCATGATGTAGCCAGAAAACAGATAAAGGTAGCACTTAACTTAGCTGATATAGTTAAAATGAATAGGGATGAAATGGAATTCGTTACCGGTACCAAAGACCTAAGAGAGGGGAGTAAATCTATTTTAGAACATGGTGTCCGATTGTCTGTGATTACACTTGGTAAGGAGGGCTGCTATTTTCTCAACGATAACATAGATGGTTATGAAACCGAATTTAATGTAGAGGTAAAGGATACTACTGGTGCTGGTGACGGATTCGTAGCAGGAATGCTTTGTAAAATCTCAGAAGTAACATTGAAAGACCTTACAGAGAAAGAACTCCATAAGATATTCAGATTCGCCAATACAGTAGGTGCATTGACAGTCACAAAATACGGTGGAATACCTGGCTTACCTTACCGAGAAGAAGTCGAGTCATTTTATCACCTAAACTTTGGAGATAAAAAATGAAATTATTAACAATATCCTTACTTGTATTTCTCTCAGTAGTCCTATGTGAATGTAATGGATATGAGCGAGATAAAAGCCTTGATTATGAGAATTATTCTATAGATTCAATAAATAGACTAATAAACCTCAAACATCTGGACTATCTAAACGAAGAAATAATTATAGAAGGAATCCCCATGATAATCACCCATATCTACTCCGAATATCCTGATTACGACTGGGTTGATGCATCAGAAGAGGGAATAGCATGTGTTGACGATGTAAGTCGAGCAGCTGTCCTCTATCTCAGACATTACGAGATGTATGGAGACAGTGTATTGTTAGAAAAGGCAAGAAGAGGACTTAACTTTGTTATGTATATGGAGCAAGATGACGGTGAGTTCTACAACTTCATTATGCGTGATTATTCTATAAATACAGAAGGGAGAACGAGTAAAAAATCCTTCAATTATTGGGCTGTAAGGGGACTACGAACGTTATGCTATGGTTACAAGGTCTTCAGCAAAATTGATACTTCCTATGCAAAGAAACTGAAGGAACATATTGAACCCACATTTGAACGAATAGGAGAATTTTTAGAGTATTATGGCAAATACGAATTTGTTGAAGGGGTGAAGGTTCCAAAATGGCTTATTCGTGGTGGTGATGCAACATCTGAAGTTGTTTTAGCCCTGCTGGATTATTATAGTGTGAATCCTAACGATGAAGTAAAAGAAACAATCGAAAAACTCGTTGATGGCTTGATTGAACTCCAGATACACGACCCAAATAGCCCATTTTATGGCATGCACCTATCCTGGAGAAACCACTGGCATGCATGGGGAAACATACAGACAGAGGCACTTGCCAAAGCTGGTAGAATTTGTAATAATAAATCCTGGGTTGAATCTGCAAAATTAGAGGCAGATAATTTTTATCTGTTCCTGATATCAAGAAATTTTCTTCAAGGTATTGAAATCTTCTCAACAGAGAAGCCAAGGATAAAGGATTTTCCTCAAATTGCGTATGGAATTCGTCCCATGGTCTCAGGACTCATTCAACTTTATATTACAACAAAGGAGGAGAAATATGCGAAGTTGGCAGGACTTGTTGCATCCTGGCTCAGAGGAAATAATCCTGCTCGTTATGCTATGTATGATTCGAAAACTGGCAGAGGATACGATGGTATCGATAACAAAGACAAAGTAAATAAAAACTCAGGAGCAGAATCGACTATAGAGGCATTGATGACTTTAATGGACATTTCAGACAATCCCATATCTTTGAAGTACTTTTATTACAATCTCGAGTCCATAGATGAAATAAAAAAGTATGCTCTCTATAGAGATTACAGTGGCAAAGAAATTAATGTGGTCTATGATGAAAAGATGGGAAGATGGATGATATACGAGTCAGATGAGAACGAAAAAAATATCAGGTGAATAAGAAGGTTCCTTCTATGTTGATTTAAGATAAGTATGTTAACAAATAAAAGTAGTCTTAAAAACTTGACAAGCATGTGAAAGTGTGGTATAATGCACAAAATATAATAAATATGAAATCGAATGTAGTAGAAAGACTCTCTCAAGGAGTCTCTCTATTTAATATAGGGTAAGAATTTATGAAAATAGTAAGGGACTGGCAATTCCAAAAAGTTAAATTAAACAACAGGACGCTTCGGAAGATAATGTATGAGAGAGCAAGCCAGCTTGTAGAAGGTATAATCAATAAGAATCAGATAAAATGGAGGGATGTATGGAAAGAATTGCTATGATGGCAGCCTGGAATACCGATTCTGGCGTAGCTATTCATGCCGAACCAATTGGTAAGGAATGGATAAATATGGGATACGAACTAAAGGTATTCACCTTTCTTAAAAATGATTACCACGGTGAGGAGATTACCAGCGAAGATGAGGATTATGTTATTCGATGCTTTGGAATCTCTACAGGGACCAATTTCCTTGATCCTCGACCAATAATAACTGCAGACTATGATTTCTTCGTTATCGAGGATCTGGGAATGCTTCCTAAAGAGAAACTGGCCCCAATATTCCCAATTATTAAAAGAAAAGCTAAGACCATACATATAGTTCACGATACTGCTCCATCATCTGAGCCTGCATTCTATAATTTCGATTGGGATGCGGTTATATATTTTGATACTCGTCAGGAGAAGTTCTTAAAGTCAATTTACGGAGATATAGCTCACTATATACCATTTTCCTGCTTTCCTTTAAGGAAAGGTAACAAAGCTGAAGCAAGGAAAAAGCTTGGTTTACCTCTGAAGCAAAAAATTGTCATTGTCTTCTGCCGTAGAGGTTATCTTCCTTATCTACCTAAACTACCTGCTCCTGACCTCAAAGATGTTCTGTTCTTAATCCTGACTAATAGAGATATTAATGATAAATATACTCAGACCGAGATTAGAAAGGAAGAGTTTTTTCCTCATTCCCTATTTGACGATTACCTATTTGCAGCAGATGCAATAATGCTCCATAAGATATCCGCATCACCTCAGGAGATAGGCATATTGTCCAGCACTATCTTCCAATGCCTTGGAGCAGGTTGTCCTATCCTGGCGCCAAGGATATCAGATTTTATCTGGCCCTTTCAAAAGGAGATACTCAGGTACAGCGATCGTAATGAGCTGAGAACTGAACTCTTGAATGTCTTCAATAAGGGAAAGAAGTATAAGGATACTAAAACATCTGCAAAAAAGTTTGTAAGCGAACGATCACCAGAGCGTATAGCCAAGCAATTCATAGATCTATTTCATTCTCTTTAAAGGAAGAAGGAAAGGAGTTACTGGGGTCAGGCTGGAATCTGGAAAATAAAACTTGCCATTGGTTGAGAATTATGGGATAATCAAATCCAAAGGAGACAGTAATGGCTCGTAAGCCACGCGTTGAATATCCAGGAGCATTTTACCATGTAATCACCCGTGGAAATCAGCGACGAGATATATTCACAGACAGCAGAGATCGAGAGCGGTGTATTAATAAACTCAAAGATTACAAAGAGAGATATGAATTTTTTATCTATGCATATACATTAATGTCGAACCATATTCATCTCCTCATAGAAACAGGAAATACTTCACTTTCTAAAATCATGCAAGGGTTTCTACAATCTTATACTCAATACTATAATAGGAAATATAATACAGTGGGACACCTTTTTCAGAGCAGGTATAAGGCAATACTCTGCGAGAAGGATGTATGAAAATTTCATCCTTGATGGATTAAAAGAGGAGAGAAAGGAGGAATACTCCAAAGGCATAGCAGGGAGGTTCTTGGGAGACAAGGACTTTATTGCTGATATAAAGAAGAGATTTGACGAAGAGCCTGTACTCAAGAATAAAACACTTCAGGAAGTAATAAAGATGGTAAAGCAGGTTACAGGACTTGGAGAAAGTGAATTAAAGTCGAGAAGTCGAGGGAAGAAAGAGGTTAAAGCGAGAAGTCTCTTTGTATATCTAAGTCTTTTGTATACGGATGCCAGTCGAATAGAGATAGCCCGACTATTATGCAGAGACCCTAAGATGGTAAACCATTTGGAAAAGCAGTTCCAGGAAAAAGAGTGGAAAGGACTTGAAACGATCAGAGCAAGATGGGGTTAGAAATTCCAGATTCCAGCTCATACGAGTCTGTGACCTGACCCCACCTTCGCCACCAAGGGAGATAGTAGTTATTTCTATTTTTCAGTCAATCCCCATCACTACTATCAATAACTACTTTCCTTTGATAAGGGCACAGAAAGGTATTTCAAGAACAGGTTGTCTTTCGTCGTTTGTCCTAACCTCTATTACTCCTTTTATTGCTCCCTCTTTTCGTGAACAAAGTGCTGATATAAGCTCATATTTCTTGCCTTCCTCCAGTTCCTTTACTTCCACTTTCGCAGATTCCGAACTGCTTTTGACTGAAATAATCCTTAAGTCCTCTCTTTCTGACTTTATCTCAACTCGAAACTCCTTTCGCTCTCCTGGTTTTACAATCCCAAAGAATATCCTTGGCGGGAAAACCTCTATCTCTCCTTTTATCTCCCCCTCTATTGGTATTTCAAGAACAGGCTTTGTTTTATTGTTTGTGTGGATTATTAGTTTCTCATTAAAGCTTCCTATCCCTATCTTAGAAGGTTTCAAAGTCACAGATATTCCTATCCTTTCAACTTTCTCAGAAGACACAGGTATAATTTCGGTTTTAAGATATTTCGATGTTATTTCAACCTTCTCTATCCTGAGATTTCCTTAACCTGGGTCTACAACATAGAGTAACTTTTCTCTCGGTTTTTCTCCCCTTACCTCTCCAAAATATAGCCTATCAGGAATAGCAATAGGTGATGCCACAACTATCCCTGTAACTGTTAAGATGACCTCAGGCTCATCAGGATCGTTCGAGCTAACAAAGACACTTTCGCTTACCCTTCCTCTTTTATAGCCTGTGTTAAAGTTTACTCCTATCTCAGCGGATTCTCCGGGTTTCAATATATCCTTTGAAAGCGAAGCGGCAGTGCAGCAGCGTAATGTTTCGAGTTTTACCTCAAGTGGTTTCTCACCTCTGTTGCAGAGTTTAAAGGCATGAGAAACATCATGGTTTTGAGTAGTTTCTCCAAAATCGTAGAGTTTTTCAATAAAATATATGTCAGGGGCACTTCCTTCTTTCTCTTCTTTCGATATAATGAGAGCATTACCTGTGAAGATTTTCTGGAAATCATTCTCTTCAATGATTTCTGGTGACCAAGGAGGGTCAATGATTCTTATCTTGCCGTTTGAAAAACTTTCAATGACAAGAAAATGGTTTATTCTGTCCTTTTTAACGAAAGCAATTACAAGTTTCTTTTGCTTTAACTCTTTCTCAAGCTCATTGAGAGATATCTTGACACCCACTGCATCAAGCCCTTTAGCCTTTGCAGCCTGATAGAGACTATACATAGAAGTTCCCGATGTATCTTGGCTTGAGAATTTAGAGAATTCCTCTGGAGTTGCTTCTATCCCAAACAACTTGCAGATGAGAGACAAACACAGTGAACCACATCCATACTCATATTCAGAGTGGATATGAGCATTAGAAGTAAATGTCATTAACAGTACGACGAGAAAAGTCCTCATTTCTGAATTAGGTATACCTTGGGAAATCAAGGGCGAGGCGGACTTAAACTTTGAGAAGGATGGTAAAGAAAGGATACCGTTAATCCGGTTAATCGACTCTCATTCCAATTATCGTATCAAACCACTTTAAACCTTCGAGAAGTTTAGTACAAAAGATGCTATCAGGGACATCCGCATTAATTTTAAATTCGTCATGCAAGTAAGTTATCATCTTGACTCAATTTTCCATTCTTCCCCTTCTTTGTAGAATACTTCCTCATGCTTACTTAGATTTCCAGCGAAAGCCGATGCCTGTTCGAGTATCAGATATATGCTGTCCGTCAACAAAACGGATATTGAAAAGCGTGTCAGGCAAGGTAACATTTATGAGGAAGTCATCTTCACACCACATTCTGGTCACATAGTACAGGTGGCTCGTTTGCTTGTCACCCTTGTTCCCTACATAAGAGTGAATCTCCGCGCTTTTTGGAAACCAAATATCTTGGCTTAAAAGAGAATACTCTATGTCATGGCAAGTCATAATAGCCATGGGTTTGCTAGGTAGTGCATAAGAGAGACCCTCATAAATGATCCGCGATGGGAGAAAGTTCCGCTGTGGATTTAGCCATAGCGTGATAGTGTAAGAAGAATCCTGAACATTGGTAGCCCTCACAACTGTATGAGTGATACCCGCAATCGTATCTGGGGAGAGAACTCGAACATCAAACTGCCCTGAGTGACCTGTTGTAAAGAGGTCTGATAATAAGATACCATCCTCGGTTCGATCAAAACCCCAACGCCGCGGATCATATCTTGGGTCATATCTCACTTCATCCATTGAGGCATAGATTTGGGCATGAGGTGGAATCTCGTAATTTTTTCCACGCTCTAAAATCTGTGTTACAACCTTCTCACCATCAAACGCATTTTGAGTTTTCCAGATAAGATCTTCTACTATCAAATATTCCTCATCCCATCGGTATCGGTGTCCGTCAGACGCGAAGAAAACATGCACAGTATCCTGGAACGATTGAATTCTTATTATTCCACCTGTCAGAGTTTCCTGAGGAGATGTATCTATCACAAGTGCCTTATAGAATTCTGTATATTCAGTTACAATAGTTAAGTGTCCTACCATAGTTTGTACGATCTTTCCATTCATTTCAACCAACTCAGCAATATCCTCAAGAGTTTGGGAGTATGCAACATGTAATTCCCCAGAAAGGATGCTGAACACAATAGCCCAAAATAGAGCCGAGTATCTCATAAACATAGTTGCCTCCTCTCATTTACAATAATTATTCTGTTTCATAACACATTGGTTCATAGTACCACACCTGTTCCTTCAACCCGTGGCAGTCCTGTAACCAGTAATAATTGACCCTACAAAAAAGGTGGAGTCCAGCGTAAAAACAACTTTTTTCTGCCCAAAAATCTTTCTCACACCTAACAATGTCATATTTAGTAACCTCGTACCATTCCCCGAAGCGTTTCTGACACCCGTTGATCATACACGGCTCGTGTAAGTAGTTAGATATCCAAATACAATCTTTGCCCCAATTACTCCAACTACCTTTCAATTCGATCATTTGCACAGAAGTTAGAACTTGTGTGCTCTCTCGATTTGAAAGGGTATCATTAGCGGAAAAGTGCAAGAACACACAGGCCGTATACATACATACTAATCTCAACGTTGCCCTCCTTTCCATTTAATGAATTTTAGAAGTTTCCTTTTGTATAAAATTTATCTTATCTTCGACCCGGGAGGCTTCAAAATAATCGGGAAAATTATCAATTACTTTTTGGAAATACTCTATCGCTTTCTCATATTCACCCAAGCGGTAGTAACAATCGGCTATGAAATAGTAAAGATCGGGGTCGTCGAAGAAAAAGTCTGGGAATTTCTCAGTTACCTTTTCCCATACTTTTATAGGGTTTCTAAAATAACCTTCCATTACTTCTTTCCACACTTTCACAGGGTTTCTGAAATAGTCTTCACCAAGGAGGAGGGGCAAGCGAGTACTGTTTCTGTTATAATACTTCTCTTCTATCCAATCTATCATCGGGCCAAACATCGGGTGTTCAGAGTAATTGGCTATCAAGTCATCCACTGCTTCCTCTACCTCGGCATCTTTTCCTTCATCAATATATGAAAATATAAGGTTCTTTCGTAACCTCCATTGTGATTTTTCAGCAAAGTCACTCTCAGGATGTTTTTGTATAATATCATTGTAAATTCTATTTGCCTTTTCATAATTCTCCATAATACCTTTTATAGAGGCAATGTCGTCCCACTGGCAGGCAATCTCATAGACCGCTCCAATTAAATCTGGATGTCGAGAGAAATCAGCAATCAATTTATCAAGAGCAGTCTGGGCTTCATTCTCTTTCCCTGAACGGATATACAATGTTATAAGCCATTGCCATACCTTCAAGGCATAGGTTGTTCCTTCACAACCACCAATTGCCCTGAGGTAAATTTCCTCAGCCTTTTCGATCTGACGATTCTGGATATGCCATTCTGCAAGCTTATGTAGTGTAGCAAGTGGCAGAAAAACTTCTGAGAAACGGTTAATGGCTTCCTCATACACCTCCATTGCCCGTTGGAATCTGCCGTTCTGAAAGTGCCACTCTACAAGTTTCCCCATTGCCTTAAGTGAAATGGCAGGATAGCGCTCTGTTATCTCCATGATTTTACGCTCATAATCAGCCTCCGTCGGTGGATGTTCCTGGGGCTGTCCAATATCAATCACCCAAAAAGAGCTTTCCTCAATAACACAGGCATACTTATCACTTACCCCTATTGCCTTACCCCTCCCAACGATTGGATAAGGTCCCACCTCCGCAGGATTTAAAGGATCACTTATATCTACCACCCTGAAGTCAAAGTTATCGTAAGGAATATAAACATAATCCCCCACAACCTCTATCTTCCAGACCTCCCCACCACCATATTTTTTCCAAATCTCTTCGCCACCCTCTACCCTGTAAACTCCCACCTCCACTGGATGGATAGGGTCTCTTACATCCAGTATCCGCAGACCAGCCTGGTTATCTCCAAGATAGGCATAATTCCCGCAAACCTCTATCCCACGAGCCCAATCATAGGTCCCTTCAGGGTAACGAGGTTGGGTCACACAATCGCAGCAGAAACTCACCCCCTTGGGACTTTTGGGATCGCTCACATCCACTATCACCAAACCATGATTCCCTGCCGCACAATAGGCCAGATTCCCAAAGACCTTGACATCGTGAAACTCCGCCCTCTCTGAGCTTATATCCTGAACAGTGTTGTACTGTGAAAGCCTCTGTGGTGAAGAAGAGTTTGTGACATCATAGATGCTCAGACCATTCCAGGCATCTGCAACATAGCAATAATTGCCGGTGACATATAATCCCCGACTCTCACTTTTTTCGTCATAATGTGAACCAACCGGAACAGGATGGGCAGGGTCTGTTATATCGTAAATCTGCAAACCGCACCCATAAGCAGCAATATAAAGATGATTTCCTGCAACCTCCGCTCCCCAGGCCTCAGGGGTTAGGTTTCGAGGATTAGGGATCTCAAGGCTTCCAACCACTGAGGGGTTAGCTGGGTCAGATATACTTATTATCCACACTAAAGGGGCATTTTTGCCCTTGGCAGGAACATAGGCGTAATTCCCATCAGGGGAAAAGGCTACATCCCAGGCTTTCTCCATCCCTGCAATCTCACCTGTTATGGCAACAAGCTCCAAACCTGCTTCAGTCTCCAGGGTCACCCTCAGGGTATCCGGGTCTCCCGCAAATAAATCCTCATCTTTGGTGTTAGGATTCCTTTCATCCTTGTGACTGCTGGCAAAGACAGAAAAGGCCAAGAAGACTATTATTAAAAATACTGATAAGTATCTCAATTGTCTCATTTTTAACCCTCCTGAATTAGAGTTACGGGTTTACTTTGTCAAGGTCAGCTTTTTGACCTGGATAAAATCCCCGCTTTCTAAAACATAAAAGTATGTTCCAGAGGCTACCAATCCCCCACTGTTGTCCTTTCCATCACAGGTCACTGAATACCTACCAGCAGCCTTTTTCCCATTGACCAGAGTTCTTACCTCCTGACCCAATAAGTTGAACATCTTAAGTGTGACCATTCGGGTATTAACAGGAACATCATATTTTATGGTGGTCCGACAATTGGACGGATTGGGATAATTCTGGTACAGGGCATAGCGGGTGGGCAAATTATCAGCCACTTGTATCATAATGGGAAAGGACCAACTATGACCGACAGCATCCCGAAACTTCAAGGTAAGATTCGTCAGTCCACAGGATTCTTCGAATTTTTCAGTACAATCCTCTTTAACCACGAAGTTCAAACCCACCTCCAGCGGCTGGCCCTGATTCTGTGCCGGCACCCTGGAAACCTGAGCCTCGTCTTCTAACCGCAACCAATTTATATCATCTGGCTTATCTATACTAACTTTCAGGGAGAGAAGCTCGAAACGAGTGCTGTTCACAATTTGTAAGATTAAGGTATTGGAACCGGGCTTGAACTGAAACAGAGGAGGCTCCTCGGCCCAAAGGGATGCAATGAAAGAACAACCTATGAGGAGTAAAATCAAGGTGATTAAGAGATAATTCATTCTCTTTTTAACCATTCTCTCTCACCTCCTTAAAATTCGCTACTTATATATAAATTATACTACATTTTTCTCCATTTGTCAATTAATTTTTTAGAGAGCTCTGAAAAACTTTTTGAGATAAGACAATGAGAAAACTTCAGGAATGTTAAGGGTCTTTCTTTATGGGGAAATTAGAAAGGAAATTAATCTCCAATCAGGCAAAAGGGTATCCTCAAAGACCGGTTATTTGCCTAGGAAGAGCAATTTTTTCTTGACCGTATAGGAAACTATACATTAACAGGGATCTAAAAAGATCAAAACAAATTTTTGATTGATTTTTATTTGTATTTTCTGCGTTCATCTGCGTCCAAATTTTTTCTTGACATTGATGTGGATATAGTGTATAATCTGTAGAATTCTCAATGCACCCCTTGTGATTTATCTAATTATGGATAAGGAGGAGTTAGACCGAGAGCTAAAAGAGGGCAATAATGCATTAAGTGAGCTACAAAGAACATATCTTGAGGAAGGCTGTCGCTATAGTTTTAATTAAAAAATATCCAGGGAAGGTTATATGCACATTACTGCTCATATTATTTCTCATACACATTGGGACCGTGAATGGTTTTTGTCCAATAAATATACTGATAAATGGTTAATTCCTTTTTTCAACTCCTTATTCAATTTGATGAATAAATATCCTGATTATTGTTTTGTTTTAGATGGTCAAATTTTAATGATAGAGGATTATTTGCAGCAACTTTCAAAAATTGAAAAAATAGAAGCAAAAAAGAAGTTTAAAAAATATGTCAGACAATCGAGATTGCTAATTGGTCCTTACTATCTTCAGCCAGATTGGCGTTTGGTTAGCGGAGAATCTTTGTTGCGTAATATCATTATTGGCCATCAAATGGCTCAAAAATTAGGTAAAGTAATGAAGGTTGGGTGGCTATTGGATAACTTTGGTCAAATTTCCCAGGCTCCACAAATACATAAAGGGTTTGATATTGATGGGGTATATTTATGGCGAGGAATAGAAGTAACTCCTGGGCATTTTCACTCAGAGTATTGCTGGGAATCACCTGATGGCTCACAAGTTACATCTGTTTATTTGCTGAATAGTTACAGGAATGCTATGCGCTTGGCAGAGAACTCTGATATTGCTCAGGAAAGAATCGTGAGCGAAGTTAGAAAATTATCCTGCTTTGCTACAACGAATAACATTTTACTTATGAATGGTTACGATCAGGAAATGGTGCCCGATGATGTTCTTCCATTAATAAGAAAGGTCAATGCAGACCTAAAAGACATTCAGCTACTTCAAACGACTCCTGAAAAATATTTAAAAGCTATTCAGAAAGAGAATCCATCACTGCTAACTTTAAAAGGTACTCAAAACAACGGTCGGTACATATCCGTATTTCCTGGAACGCTTTCTACCCGTATGTATCTCAAACAAATGAATAGACAATGTGAAAATCAACTGATAAAATGGGCAGAACCGATGTCCAGTTTATTATGGGCTTTTGGGGGTGAATATCCCCAACAATTAATGGATTTTGTCTGGAAAAAGTTACTTAAAAATCATCCACACGATAATATTTGTGGAGTCAGTATTGACGATGTACATAGTGATATGGAAGTTAGATTCAAACAGAGTCAAGAAGCGTCTAATAAAATAATCAACAAGACCTTAAAAACAATAAGCGACAATATTAACACTCAACACGACCGAAACTTAGTTGTTTTCAACCCTTCCTCCTGGAAAAGAGACGGGATAGTTAAAGCTGCTCTGAAAGTCAAAGATGATTTTTCTATCTGTGAGGTTGATACAAACAAGCCTATCCCGTATCAAATTGGCAGGCAAAGAGGAGAATTGACAGATGTTTACTTTTTTGTCAGTTCGGTTCCAGCGATAGGCTATAAAACCCATTATATTCATAATGAACAAGTCGATGTGTCTTTGCCGGGTATGGTGAAGGTTTCTCTCAAAGATTATACAATGGAGAATAAACATATTAAAGTTAAGATTAAGAGCAATGGCAGCATAATTGTAATCGATAAAGAAACAGGGTGCCAGTATAACGCAATCGCCTATTTTGAAGATGGAGCAGATAGTGGCGATACCTACAATTATTCATTTCCTCCTGAAGATACAATAATTACAAGTTTAGATTCCAAAGCCCGTATCACTTTGATTGAACAAGGGCCTTTAGTGGTAATGTTTAAAATAGAATTATCAATGGATATTCCCATAGCATTGGTTAAAAATCGAAAACGACGCAGTAAGATAACTCGTCGATTTCCCATCGTTACTTTCGTTAGTCTGGAAGCTAATTCACCACGTGTGGATTTTCATACCAGACTAAAAAATGTGACCAAAGATCATAGGTTAAGAGTAGTATTTCCGACTTTTGCAGGCGCAAAGTATTCTACCTCTGACAGACCATTTGATGTTGTTGATAGTCCCATTTCATTTTCCCCTTATCCAACACGGCTTCCAGATAATATTAAGCAAATAATGATTGGAGCACGGGAATCTGTACCAGTAACCACGCTACCATTGAATTCTTTTGTTTATCTTAATAATGATAAAAGAGGAGCAGGGCTTATCACTCTGGGTCTATCCGAATACGAAATTATAGATGAACACAAAATTGCTCTTGCTTTATTCCGGTCGATAGGATGGCTGGCAAGGGATGATTTGCTTACTAGAGTGGGCGATGCTGGTCCCATGATATTTACTCCAGAAGCTCAATGTTTGCGATATTTCGATTTTTATTATTCTTTTATGCCTTACCATGACAAGACAATCGGTTTTTTGTTCAAGCAGGCAGAGCTATTTAACACGAGTTTAAAAGCAGTGTTCACTGGCAAACATAGAGGTAGCCTGGAAAATAAAAAGGGTCTGCTCTGGTCAGAATCGGACAATGATGGTTTAGTTATCAGTGCAGTAAAAAAGGGAGAAAATGAAGACAAACTGATCATCAGACTCTTTAATCCGTTAGAGCAGGAAGTAAGAGGTGTATTGACATTTAATGGGAAAATTCAACATGCAGAAATAAACAATCTGAATGAAGAGCTTAAAGATGAATCGTCAACAAAGGATAATTCTATTTTTCTTAAAGTACCACCCAAAAAGATAGTAACTTTAGGAATAAAATTTAAACAAAGAAACCTTATTAAAAATATATCTTCTTCTAAAACAAAAATACTTTTCCCTCTCAATTATGAAAAAGAAGATTTTGTAGATGTAGATATACCCAATATTGTGACAAAAGATGATATAAAACGAGAACAACAAAGAGCTGATCAATTACAAAAAAAGCTTTCTCGCAGTCAAAATAAGATGGAGAAAATAGAGAAAGAAATATTATCAAACAAAAACAAACGAAGATTAGCAAAATTTAAAAGGGAAAAAATCAGGATATGGGGGGTTGTAACGGCTCTTTCCAGAGCTGAATTAGAAGCGAGACTGTCACTGATACTTACTCAAAAAAAATATATTGAGTTATATGAATCTGATTATCAAAAGAAGAATGGCAAAATGAAAAAGTACGACTCAATGTTGAGAGAAATGGGTCTTAAGCTTAATGCTGCACGGATAACTAAAAGGGTCTCTGAATATTTAATACAAATTAATTCTCTTAGTTAACCAGGTGAAATCATGGAAATGATGATGGATTTGGAGACTAAATGCTTAAATCCACTTTGGCGTAAAATGAAAAATGTCTTTAAAATAGTATTGATACCCTTTTTGTTAAGCTGTATGTTGTTCTGTAGCCCAGAAAAAGAGGAGAAAACCGTGCTTCGCACACTCGGTAGTTGGGATATGCCACCAATGTATAATGGCAACCCATTCGCTCCCGGTGGAGTTGGAGCTGCTAGAGATTTTATCTATGGACCACTTTTTGGCTATGATATATTTAAAGGCGAGTTCTGGCCGTGGCTTACTTTAGAGCTTGAAGAGACACCAGAGATGTTGACAGTGAAACTGCGTAAGGATATCCTGTGGGAGGATGGCACACCTTTTACCAGCAATGATGTGTATGCAACTTTTGTTATTCATGGCGGACTTGGCGAGTGGTCTGAAATTTGGAGATATGTAGACAAGATTGAAATACCAGATAGCTTCACAGTAGTTTTTCACTACGGCTCCACGAACTCTATCATAGCCAAATTTTTTATACTTACTAACTTTATCGAGGCATGTGCTCATATTTATGGAAAGTGGTTAGATGAGGCAGAAGGGTTATTGAAATCGCGCAAGGATATGTGGCAGAAGGCAGCCCTGGGTGAAGATGTTAAAAAATTGAGTGTTGAGTTGGGAGATAGAACTTACCAGTTTAAGGAAAACCTACATAAGTTTAAACCAGAAAAACCTGTGGGTTATGGTCCATTTAAGGTCAGAATTGTTATCCCAGATGAGATGGTTTTAGAGAAGTCTGATACTTTCTGGGCGGCTAAGAATATATTGTTTGAAGAAATTAGAATAGGCAGATTTACCACAAATGAACTTGTTTGGGCATCATTTATAGCAGGGGAAGTAGATATAGAAAAACCTGCTACCCCGATAGATGTAGTAAAAGCCATACTCAGAGCTCAGCCAAAAATCAAGCACATACCAGTATCAGATTTTACTGCTTTCTGTTTGGTCATTAACAATGAGAGATTTCCTTTTAGTGAAAAGGATTTTAGGAAAGCACTGGCATATATTATAGACAGAGACAAAGTCAGAATGGTTGCGCTCTACTATGGCACAAAAGTAAAGTATCCTTGTGGGTTACTGCCATCTGTGTTGGATATCTGGACCACGTCTGAGTTTAGGCAAATTCTTAATCCCTATATATTAAATCATGATAAGGCTGCAGAACTACTTGAGGGTATAGGTTTGATTAAAGATAGGGATGGCTATTGGATGACAATGGATGGAGAGAAGCTGAACTTTGAGATTGCAACCAATCCCAATACAGACTGGGTTTTGGCTGCTGAGGAGATATCAAGACAACTAACCACCTTTGGTTTTAAAACCAATGTAAGGATAATTGAGGGAACTCTGTATGGATCCACACTGGGTGCTGGAGAGTATGATATGGCAATAGAGTTTGGGATATCAGCAAAACTTCATCCTGTGCAGGGATACAGGAACTTGTATAAGTCGAGAGAATGGATTGCTCGCGTAACCAGGTTTGTTTCCAAGGTCACAGGACCTGATGGTGATGAATTTGATCTTGATGAATTGCAAAAGGAGCTTTTTACGACTTCTGACCCGGGCAGTCAGAGGAAGATAATCGAAAAATTGGCCTGGGCAACCAATGAATACTTACCTGTGATAGATCTATTAGAAAAAAATGCACAGTTTTTTATCTGTGACGGTGTTCGCGTTACTGGCTGGCCATACGGGGATGAACTTCAGAATAAATTTGGCTTCAACTTTCGAATTGCAACACTCAAGTGGATGATTGAGGGAACACTGAAACCTGGTCCAGTGAGGATTAGATGATGACTTCGATGACAAAACGGTTACTTGTCTCTTTTATTACTATCTTTCTGGCGCTAAGTATTACTTTCTTTCTTACCAGAAAGATGCCAGGTGATATCTTTCATGCAATGGCACTGGATAAGATGAGAACCGAGGGTATTCCTTTTGATGTAGCCTATGAACGGGTAATCGCTATTTATGGTATGGCTAGTGGTGAGCCACTATACAAACAATACTTCGCTTATCTTGGAAACACTATAAGAGGTCGTCTGGGTACGTCGATCTATTATCACATCTCTGTTAACAAAATAATCGCAAAGGCTATTCCATGGACAGTTTTTGTTTGCTCTATCTCCATACTCCTCGGTTTCATTATCGGTTCTGCCCTGGGTACGGTAATAGCATGGAAACGAAAAACAATTTTAGATCCATTAGCATCTGCGTATGCTTCGATTACTGATGCTACCCCTTCCTATATAATTGCGACTATACTTTTAATTATCTTTGCTGTAAATCTTAAATGGTTTCCGATAAAGGGTGCATACAGTGTTGATGTTACCCCGGGCTTTAATCTACCATTTATTGGGAATGCACTCTATCATGCTACTTTGCCTATCCTGGCTTATACAATACCGGGCATCGGTGGTTGGATACTTACTATGAAAGCGAGTGCAATTAGTGTCTTGGGTGAAGATTATGTATCAGCAGCCAAAGCCAGGGGCCTAAAGGAGAGAAGAATTGCGATATCCTATGTAGGTAGAAATGCCATTTTGGCGCCTTTTACAAGTTTGGCAATTGTATTTGGTAGTATGTTAGGTGGTGCAACCCTTATAGAGAGTGTTTTTGCCTATCCTGGTATGGGCTTCTTTTTTGGAAAGGCTATAGGTCTTAGGGATTATCCGTTAATGCAAGGGCTATTCCTACTGACCATTGGCGGTGTAATATTGGCAACCTTACTTGCAGATTTTCTTTATGCTGCAATAGATCCAAGAGTTAGGAAAGGTGGATGAAATTGATATTTGGTGAGACATCAAATAAATTAGGCAAGGCGTATAAAGACATAATAGGTTTCTTACGCTTCTTCAGGGGTAATAAAAGGGCTTTATTCGGTTTGTTCTTAACTCTAATGTTTATACTGATGGCTGTAATAGGACCTTATGTCGTTCCCCTTGATCTTACAACCAGATACTCAGAAAGATTTCAGCCTCCCTCAATTAAGCACATATTAGGCACCGACTTTGTAGGACGAGACATTTTTGCTCAAATAGTTCATGGTGCCCGTGACGTTATAGCTGTAGCATTTCTTGCTGCCTTATTTGCTGTAGCTATAGGAGTGGTAATGGGTGGTTTTGCCGGGTTTGTTAGTGGTTGGGTAGATATGGTTTTGACAAGGATAATAGATGTTCTTTTGGTTATACCCTCTTTCCCGATAATGATGGTGTTTGCTGCATCTTTTAGGGTTAGAGATCCTATAAGTATCAGTTTCATTCTTGCTATCTGGATGTGGGCTGGTCTGGCTCGAGCAATAAGGGCTCAGATATTATCTTTAAAAGAGAGGGAGTTCATAGAAGCTGCACAACTTTTAGGACTTGGTTCACGTCATATAGTTCTGAAAGAACTCATACCAAATTTGATGTCATATATAATTGTGAATTTCGTGAGGACGGCACGAGGAGCACTAACAGCAAGTGTTGGTCTAATGTTCCTGGGGATAATTCCATATTCACCCACAAACTGGGGAGTAATGATGAACTTAGCACTTTTTCAAACCGGTTCTATCTATGTACCTCGAGGATTATTTTATACACTATCCCCGATGTTATGCATAATACTCTTCCAATATGGCTTACTCTGTGTTGCCAGCGCACTTGAAGAGGTTTTTAATCCCAGGCTCAGAGCATATGAATAGTATACTCATTAATGATGTCATTGCGAGGAGTCCGTCGTACTTCTTGACGGACGACGAAGCAATCCCAAG
>JAGMCL010000049.1 GCA_023129165.1 Caldifarciminota bacterium
CAACGACGTTTGAGAGAACCTTTGACAGGAGTAGTTATGTACTTACCCTGATTTCAGGGGAGGAGGCAATGTCCTTTGAAACAGAGCCTGAGAATGGTCTTCCATGGATATCGATAGATTTACCAGAAGAGATGGATCTTTCAGATAAAAAGCTTCCTGATTTCTTAGGTTCGGTTATCTCCGAAGACCATATGAGAATGCAGATACATAGACAGATAATGTCATTTGTAAACGGGATGTAGAGGGTATCGACAACGATAAACGAGAAGGGTATCGAAGCTGGGTTCACCCCGTTAAATAGAAGCGTTTATTGTAACACTCTGATATTTATTTTTAAATATTTCACAGGGTAAATGGTGAGGAATCTGGTGCTGTGTAAAGTAAGGTATGTTACATTTTAGAGGTAGCCGCAACCTTCAGATTGCGTTGTAATTCGCAGGCTGAAGCCTGCGCCTACCATATTCATATAAAAGCGAAATTAGCTTTGCTAACATAGCACTATAACGAAGCTTGAAACTGGAAAAAGACAAAACGAGCTTCGAGCATCAAAAGGTCGAGCATCGACACCAGTTTCGACAACGATAAACGAAATAGTTTACAAATATGAGGGGCTTTTATGAGAATATTGGTAGCTGATGACGAAGTATTGTTAATCGAACTAACAAGGCATATGCTCTCAGACTATGATGTTATTACTGCAATGAATGGAATAGAGGCAGTAGAAAGATATAAAGAATACACACCAGATATGGTGTTAATGGACATAAGAATGCCCCTGATGGATGGTATTGAGGCAACAAAAGAGATTATGAAGATAGACCCAAATGCAAAAATATTGGCAGTAACTGCCTGTGCACGTATCAGGGCTAAAGAGATATTGGATGCTGGAGTCTTAGAAATTATTGAAAAACCATTCGACTTACAATATTTAATCGATACAATCGAGAAATATCTATTAGTCTGTGCACGAACATGAGCCTGTGACTCCTTACTCACTTGACATTCTGATTTTAGTGTGGTATAATAGTATTGGGGATAATTCTGTTATCTTTTGATATCAGAAAAGTGTAATTTAACTGTTAAGATAATAAAACTAAAATAGGAGTATTTATGAGAAAAGATTTATTGAATAAAGTTGTATTTTGGGGAGTTGTATTTATTCCTCTTTTTACCTTTGCTACTGATTGGTATATAATGATGGTGGATACTACAAACTGGAGTGGGATATATGGGACATCTATTGCACTTGATTCGGTCGGAATACCACACATTGCCTATTGTAGATATAATGGTCCCGGTTTAATGTATGCCTCTTTAAATTCAGAGGACTCTACATGGATTCTTGAATCTGTATTTGATTCAGCGGGAGTGAAAGCACCCAGAATTGCGGGTATCTATTCCTCGTTAGCTTTTGACCCAAAGGGTTATCCGCATATCAGTTACTTTGGTGGTGGTTTAGGTTATGCATGGAAGGACAGCCTTGGCTGGCATACTACACAGCCATATCCAGGTGCCTGGATAGATGGGACATCACTTGTATTGGATAAATATGACTATCCACATATAGGGTATTCCGTGGACTGGACGGATACTACTGCTCTTGTATTTCACACATATCAGGACGAATCTAACTGGCACACAGAGGTTGTGGATACAATATTTACTGGTTCACCTCGGAATGTGACCATGGCGGTTGATAGGGGAAATCATATCCATATCTCATACGGAGATCTTCGCCCAGGATATTCAGGACTTCCAGGAAGGGGAATTATGTATGGGGTAAGAAATGAGGCTGGAGAATGGGAGTTGGAGAAGATGATAGATACCCTGGATGTGGTTTTCACATGTTTTGAGAGAAATCCCTGTCTTGCTCTTGATAGCCTGGACCATCCCTGTATTGCCTATGAGTCATGGGATACCCTCGTTATTAAGGGGAAACTAAAATACGCTACAAAACTTGATGGAAGCTGGAATGTTAATATAGTAGATACACTCATTGCTGGATTATATTTATCTTTAGATCCCTTATGTGGACCGCATATAATCTATATAACCGAAAGGGAACCCTCTTGGCTGAGTTATGCTTGGGAATCTGATGGAGTATGGCATACTGAAAAAGTTTGCTGGGTAGGGGGTGGAAGCGGGGGAGTTCATTACCCGGGACTTATTATAGATGATAATGGATATGCTCATATAAGCTATAATAAAATGAATTCACACCTTAACACAAGATATGCCACGGGGCATCCGGAGGTAGGAATAGAGATTGAGCCCGAGCTCCCCTTATGTACTTCACTGAATGTGTATCCAAGCATTGGGAAACAATCAGTGAAGATAGAATTCACACTCAACAGAAAAGTAATGGCAAATTTAAGTATCTATAATATTGCAGGACAAAAGATAACTGAATTGGTAAATAAAGAAAGGGATTGTGGTACATATACGATTCATTGGGATATTAAGGGTGTAAAATCAGGTATCTATTTCTGCCGTCTTAGAACGGAGAAGGAAGTTTTTATGACCCAAAAAATTATAATTCTAAGATGAGGAGGTGAGTATGGAAAGGTTAGTGAAAGGCTTAATAGTCGCTTTTGCGGTTATATCCCCATTATACCTTTACGGGGTGAATGAGGGATACTCTGTAATTACAGAATCCTCTCCCTGGGGATGTGTTATAGTGTGGTTCCCGGGAGATTCTGCGGATGAATGGAGAGAGGAATATTGCCCGAAACTCGATTCTATGAAAAGCTGTGGGATATCATGGGATAGACCGACTTGTGGACCGCCGGGGGGGATAGATTATCCTGGAGTTTTCCCCAGGGATTGGAAACTTCACGGTTCCGATTCCATGATTGTGTATATGCTTGAGAGGGATATGAACTGGCTGTGGATAGGCTTCCCTCCTGACTGGATGACCGATTCCACAAAGTGGCCAAATTTCTGGCATAAGATAGTTGAATATCTTGATGGGGATGGGGTTGGAGTTCCTTATGACAATTCAGATTCGATATACCCAGAGTATTCCCTCACCAAATACAAGCCTGTAAAATACTGGAATATTTGCAATGAGCCCAATGATAGAGGGAGTTCAAATGATCATTGTTATGGTGGTACTGTTGATCATTTTCGCCTTTATACAATGATCTCCCATGAAGCAATACATGATGCAGATACAAGTTCTGAGGTCAAGGTTGTTGCACCCTCTATTAACGATATAGTATGGTATTTTAGGCCCGACTCCAGTGACACTGCAGCTTCTCCTGTCTACTGGCTGGCACGGGTTCTTGAGGGTACAGGAGTTGATTATATTGATATCATAAGTCACCATTATCCATTTCGTAATGGTAGTCGTTGGTTTGACTCATATGATGATTACTTAGATTGTTTAGAAGATACTCTGGAATACTACCATGCTGATAATAAGCCGTTTTGGTTAACAGAAGAGGGTGTTGCGACCTACGGTATGTGGGATTCAGTATCTGAAGATACACAGGCAATATATTACAAAGAATGGTGTGCGGAGATGCTTGACAGAGATTGGCCATCTAAAGGCAATAAGATATTTTTCTTCTCTGATGGAGATTGTAATACCCCAGGATGGGGATTACTCGATACTAATTTCTGTCATAAACCAGCATTTGATACACTATATAACTTTATCCATACGAATACTCCTTTTGATACACTCACCTCACCTACAGGTGGTGAGGATTGGGCTTGTGATAGTGTTTGTAATATAACCTGGACTGCCTCGGATATTCAGACACCAGATAATGCTTTAACAATAAATATCGCATACTCTACTGATTCTGGCAAAACATGGATTGCTGTTACTGAAATGGAAGAAAATGATGGCACATATCAATGGACTATTCCAAATACACCATCTAATTTCAGCAGAGTCAGGATAAGGGCAAGAGATTCAGACTACCTTGAAGGACAGTATATAAGTGGTATATTTGCCATATCAGACCGTACTCCACCCTCAGTAAGCCTCTTAATCCCTGAAGGTGGTGAGATATGGGAGATTGGAGGATTGAAGAAGATAGAGTGGACTGAGCCCACTGATAATGTGGGGGTAGATATCGTGAAGGTTTTATTCAAATCAAACTATCCAGGCGGTCAATGGGATACTATCGCTTGTGTAAGTCCTGAAACCACCTATTACCACTGGGAAATCCCAGATACTACTTCCTCTACATGCAGAATCAAGGTGATTGCCTTTGATGAGGCACTCAACTCTTGTGAGGATATGTGTGATGCCAACTTCGAGGTAGGACCTCTGTTCTCAACCACAAAACTTGCAACAGCTTATAATAACCAGAGGAAGGTGTGCGTTGGTGCTTCTGATAATATCTATATGGTCTATCACTCAGGAGGTGTTAATGATAGGGTGTTGTTCGATTATTCTTCTGATAATGGTGATAGTTGGAATCAAAAGGGCATTGGTAATGGTAAATTCCCTGCAATTGGTATTGATTATTCAGATGGATTGGATATATGTTGGATACAGCAGATTGAAGATGAGGCAGGATTATGGCTTAGGAGAAAAACGATGGATTGGGAAGATGCGGTTGAGATATTCCACTTTCCTTCAGACCCTCCGTTGGAGCCTCCATTCCAGGATTTCTACCTATTTCCTCCTTCTTTTGCTATCGATGAATCTGACACAGTCCATATATGTGTTGAAACCCTTGTAGAGTATACAGATCCAACTCCCGGTACCTATGCATGGGAATGGAAACTCAGATATGGAAAAATTTCTGTTATAAATCCTGACACAATATATTTTGAGACACTTGATACAGCTTTTGTATCAGGCTCTCTACCTCCTCCCTATGATAGTGTTTATAACTACTACTGCTCATCTATTTGCCTTGATAGAAAAGGGCATCCCCATATTACATGGTGTAAACCCTTCTGGGCTGAGACAGAAGAGATATACTATAGAGTAATGACAGATACTGGCTGGAGTTCCATATTCAATATCTCAGAAAGCCCTAATACTTCGTCTTCACATCCCTTTATTGATATTTATGGTGATTTTGTAAATGTTGTATGGGAGGAAGGTGAAAATATCTCTCATATAAGAAAATGGCTATATGGTGACTGGGAAGAATCTGATATAACTATAGAAGGACGCTCTCCTCAGGTACTGGATGGTTGTGTTATCACATATTCAGATAGTGTTTCAGGTAAAGGTATAGTTTTCTATAAAGAATTTGACAGGATAGATTGGGAAGACAGTGTTGTATTAAGTGATATGTATGGCGATTGCAATAATCCTCAATCTAACCTAACTAATAGTATTCTTACAGTGGTCTGGACAGAGGACAAAGAAGATATTTACAAGGTTGGCATGGGAATTGACACTGTCTTTATCCCCTGGCAGAAGTCTGATACCAATCTTGCAACTGCTTACAATAATGGAAGGAAGATCATAAGGGATACAGATGGCAGGATACATATAGTCTATCAATCTGATGGTTATATATACTATGCTTATACGGATGACAGTCTCTTTTCCTGTGATTTCTTAGTTGGAGAGGGAGAACTCCCCTGCATATCACTTGACACATTAGGAAACCCCTGGATTATGTGGAGAAACACCTCTTGTGATTCGATTCTATTCTCAAAATTCGACTATGATAGCTTTACCACACCTGTATCTGTATATAATAACGACACCCTGAGTGCTCCATCATTTGTAATATCTGAAGACAACGAGGCTCATCTGTCTGTGGGAATCTTGAGTTCGAATGTGTGCAGGGTTATTTATTGTATATTTGATGGCACTCAAACTTCACACACAGATACCCTTGACTCATATGAGGGCGATATGACAAGGCCATCCTTTGCCTATGAAGAAGAAAAAGGGAAGATTCTTGCTGTCTGGGATAAGGGAGGAAGTATATATTACAGAGAGACAGAAAAAGAAAAGGAGTGGAGTGATGAAGAGGTCATCTCAGGAGAGATTGACACCTGCTGTAACCCTCAGATAGACTACTATGATGGTTTTGTCTATGTAGTATGGCAGGCTGAGGATGGTGACTACAATATATATTATACCTCAAAACCAATAAATGATAAATGGGCAGATCCAATAAAGGTTTATAATTCCCAGCAGGATTCAAAGTATCCAGTTGTGGGTGGAGGTATCCATGTCATATGGGAAGAGGAAACACAATCAGGGTCTTTAATATACTATTTCAAGGTAGGGTCAGAGCAGAAGGAACCAGAAAACCTGTCAGGAGACATAGATGCATACTGCGCATATTCAGCTTATTATACACCTGCTATAGGAGACCCGAATTTGTTTGTAGTATGGACACAGAAAGATACTCCTTACAGGATAAACATGATTAAAAAGATAGTCACATCATCAGGTGGTAAGATGGGTTCATCCTCAGGCGATGCCACAGGACCTGGAAACACAAAAAGACTCTCTGCAGTATCAGGTGGAGCTTTACTTGCTTTTACATCAGGGAATAGTGTTATGTATACCGAGTATAGTGACTCACTCGATGAACCATTGAGCTTAGGCAGTGGTAGATATCCCTCGATACTACAATCTGGTAATGATACAAAAATCTTCTGGAATGACAGTTGCGGTATATACTCATTCGATGTAACCAATAATGGCTTGACTGATACAATCCTTACAGATAATATGCAATGTGAGATACCTCTTGCTGTTACATCATCAGATTATAGATATCATATTGGAATCATTGAAAGAAGTGAGAATTTGTGGAGGATAAAGCATGGTATTAAGAGAGACAATCTCTTTACAGAATTTGTAATTGATAGCATAAATACTCAATCTATGACCTCTCCTTTATCCATCTCTAAAGACAGAATTGGAAACATACACATTGTATGGGAAAAGGATGGAAATATATACTATACAAACTTCATTGGTATAGTATATGGAGTATATGATACACTATCAAATACCAATCTTTCTAAAAATCCATCCATTGATGTGTATGGTGCAAGGGTGAGAGTTGTATGGGAGGATGATGGAGAGGTAATGCTCAAATCAAGATGGATCGGACAGCCATGGGAGGACATGATAAATCTGAGCAGAACCTATGACAGCGTTTCATGTGACCCGTTTATTAGATACAATTCAGTTATATGGTCCGAGGAAGGTGGTATTAGATTGAGGATGTTTGACTCGGATATTATGGACTGGGGGAATGTTATAGATATTACTTCACAGGATGCAAGATACCCTCAGGTGGACTTTTACCAGACTACTCACTCAACTGATATGTGGCTTGCATGGACAGAGGGGATAGGACCATCATATGATGTAATACTCAAATCATACAAGGTAGCAAGGGTGCCTTATATCTGTCTCAATCTGGGATTAGAAGAACCATCAGTATTTACCATAAGAAGGAATGGATATACTGAGTATGGAGAAGATGTATACAAGAGTATGGATACAGACCCATTGTGTCTTTTATATCGCATTCCCGGACTTGACCCTGGCAAGAAATACAGAATAACCCTGACATACTATCAGGAATCAGGTGATGAATGGGAGATGAGACTCTCGGGTGATATAGATGCCAATACTGTGATACCATCAAATACCCAGATTAAAGAGAAACTGTGGGTACCTGAATATAACTATCTTGATGGTGTTCTAACACTTGTTATAACTAAAGCTCTTGGTGACTATGCAATCTGTTCAGGGATTGTTATTCATGAGTTTGAGATAGAGGGGGGTAATGGAGGAACACAGAGTCTTGGAGACTATAGGATATTCAGTCTGTCCCAGAACTACCCAAATCCTGCAAGAGGAAAGACAGTAATTAGATACTCAATACCAAAGAGCTCAAACGTCTCATTAAAGATTTATGATATTTGTGGACGACTCGTAAAAACAATAATAGATGAAAGAAAGCCTGCAGGATATTACAGAGTGACATGGGATGGTAAGGATAATAAAGACAATCCTGTTTCAAATGGTGTATATTTTGCAAGGCTGGTAGCTGGAGATAATTCAGCATCAAGGAAACTTGTAATCGTGAAATAGAATGTAAATATTTTCAATTTAATTTTTCCACCAAGCGACCTCCCTTCGTGCCCGCCTATCGTGAGATCCCCTAAGTGGCATGCAGGTGCCCATATACAACTTCTAAAACTTCCTGAAAAAGAATTTAGCTTGCAGAACTGACACCAATAATATAATCCATCTTTCTGCAGTCAATTTTTTCTTGACATTTTTTGAAATTAGATGTATAATAATAACCTATGATTCTATGGTTTTTGATAATAACATTTTTATCACACATCATACCATACAAACCTGCTGTCTTTATTGCAAGAAGGATAGCAGATTTTATGTATTTCACATTTTTTAGAAATAGAAGAAAAATTGTATTTGAAAATTTTAAAATTGTAAAAAATAGGAATCTATCAAATTATGAACTCCATAAATATGCAATCGAGACCTTTGAAAACTTCGCAACTTTCGTATACGAGTTCCTGATACTTCCCTCAGTTTATATAAAAGGTTTCCAGAACTATATTACACCGATAAATATCGAAAGGATGACGAAGCCCTCTTTGTTCCTTACTGGACATCTGGGTAACTGGGAGTGGGGCGCCAGTATGGTCAGTTCGTTTGGTTTCAATATTACAGTTATAGCTCTGGGACATCAACAAAAGGCACTTAAAAAATTTTTTACCCGGAGAAGAAATCAAGCAGGAATGAATGTCGTATATATTGACAGTGATCTAAAAGATATATTTAGAACATTAAAAAAGGGTAATGTTATAGCAACCTTAGGAGATAGAGATTACACAGGCAATTCTATTTTCGTTAATTTTCTTGGTAAAAAGATACTAATACCTAAGGGTGTATTTCAAATTTCATTAAGGTTAGAAATACCTATAATTCCTACCTTCTGTGTAAAAGAAAATAATAAATACAGGCTTTATTTTGAAGAACCTATTTATTTCAAAACTGAGAATGAGATTGTGGAAAAATGGGTAAATATATTAGAGCGATATGTAAAAAAATATCCTACACAATGGTATATATTTGACAATATATGGAAAGAGTAATGCTCATAATACCAGCATATAACGAAGAAGAATCTATTGCGAAGATTCTTAAATCCCTAAATTTTCCTCATGAAGATATTATTGTAGTGGACGACGGTTCATCTGACAACACCTTCCAGATATTACAATCATTTGGAGTACACACAATAAGACATAAAAAGAATATGGGGAAAGGAATGGCTCAAAGAACTGCATTTGATTTTGCAACAAGTAGGGGAGCAGAATGGATAATAACAATGGATGCTGACTTACAACACTCACCTGATGATATACCTAAATTTCTCAAGTCTATAAAGGCAAAAAGGAGTGATATGATAATCGGTGTAAGAAACATATCATTAAAAGTCATGCCTTTCCTTAGACTTCAAACCAATCTCTGGACATCTTTCGCAGTCTCATTACTTGGTGGTTGTAGGGTAAAAGATTCACAATCTGGATTCAGGGCATTACGAAAGGAGATATTCACAACGATTCCCCTATCTACAAATAACTTTCAAACGGAATCTGAAATTATTATTAAGGCTGCCAGAAAAGGATTTAAAATTAGTTCAGTTCCAATAAAAACAATTTACAATGAATCTAATAGTTATATAAAACCTGTTCTTGACACTCTCAGGTTTATAAAACTCATGTTACAGTCTCTGTGGCTTTGAGTGTTTATTAATTTTAACAAGTAATACTCTTTTAAATTCTTACTTTCAACATTTTCATAATATGAATATTCTCATTACAAACGATGACGGTATAAATGCTGAAGGCATTCGATATATTTACAAGCTCTTGCACTTAAAACACAATGTAACCATAGTTGCACCATTAAAAGAGATGAGCGGGTGTTCGCATTCCATTACTCTCCGTAAGCGTCTAAACACAAGAAAGTTTGCTGATGACATATATGGTATAAATGGTACCCCGACAGATTGTGTTGTGCTTGCTGTGAATACCTTATTAGAAGAAAAACCTGAACTAATAATCTCTGGTATTAATTCAGGACCTAATCTTGGATTCGATGTGACTTATTCTGGTACTGTTGGTGCAGCAATTGAAGGTGCAATAGAGGGCATTCCATCAATTGCTATATCTATTACAGGACATAGAAACTTTGATGACACCCCAGGTGTAATCTTCAGACTCATTTCTTCCTTGAACATGGGTGAATTTAACAATTTCTTCCTGAACGTTAACGTACCATCTGACCCCAAAGGAATAAGAGTAACAACACTCGGAAGAAGGTCTTATCAAAATGTAATAACAACCCGTAAAACATCCTTTGAGATAGGTGGAACACCCATCCATTCATTAAGTAATGGAGATACTGATGTGGAAGCAATAGAAGATCATTATATATCAATCACCCCTATTACCCTTGATATAGTTGACCATAACGCATTAAAGGATATAACAGTGCTCAACGAGGATTTTATAAACAAATGTACAGAAATTTCAGATATTTAATATTATTACTGCTGATTGCCTGCAACAGAACCCCAAGTTGTAAAAAATGTAAGATTGGTAACTGGGCAGTATACCAGATAGGAAAAGAAACGGTCCTTTACACGATCATAGATAGAGAAAATGCTCAGAGATTCTGGCTGGAGATGACTGGTACGGATTTCTGTATAAGAGCACTAATAGATAATGGTAATATTTTAAGTTTAATTGATTGCGATAGTTGTATGATGGATGTTAGTAACATTAATGTTAACCCGTTACATCAAAAGACCATACAGATGAAAGATACTATCTTTGAAGGTAAAAGAATTGTTATAAAAAGGCTGAATGATACACTAATAGTTTCTTCTCACGTACCCATATTTGGCATCATATCATGTGGAAAAATACATCTTCTGGATTTTGGATATCACACCCCCCCATCATTGGATAAATTCATACAAAAAAAACCTTCCTGATGTCTCGAGTTAACCTTCATCTTGTAATCCCCTAATATATAAATGATTATAAAAATTAGACAATGTTTCAAACTTTCGTGATTACAAAAAAATAGCAAAGTAAAGCTATCTGTTGAAAGCCCCGCCAAGGCAGGGCAGGCGGTTAGAATCACTGCCTTGAAGTAATGGTTTTAAAGGAATTATATAAAAAAATGTTGACAAAGTAGAAAAATTATGTTATACTAAATATATGAAAGTTAGTTTAAACTGGCTTAAAGAACTTATAGAAGTAGGAGATGATATAAATAAAATTACCCATCTCCTATCAGGTATCGGATTAGAAGTAGAGGAGATTTTACAAATTCAGAATGATACTATATTAGATTTAGAAATCAGTCCTCAAAGACCCGACCTTCTTGGCATGTGGGGTATCGCACGAGAGATGGCAATATTTTTAAATAAAAGTTTCACCCATCCTGACTTTAAAACTTATAATAACATTTCAAAAGACGTTAATATCAAAATTAATGAACCCACATTATGTAGTAGATACTCCTGCGGAGTATTGATAGACATAAAAGGGGGAGAAACACCTGAATGGATCAAGGAAAGACTCGTAGCTATGGGCACTATTCCCCAGGATAATATTGTCGATGTATCAAATTATGTTATGTACGAAATGGGGCAACCAGTACATATATTCGACCTTGATAAGATAACAGGTAATATAATAGTAAGAATGTCTAAAAAAGGTGATTGGATAATGACCCTTGATGGTTCTAATATAGAACTACCAGAGGATGTACTGCTCATTTGTGATGGTGAAACTCCAATTGCTATAGCTGGCATCATGGGAGGAAGCAACTCAATGGTCACAACAAAAACAAAGAATGTCCTGGTTGAAAGTGCGTTCTTTAATCCAGTTATAATAAGGAAAGGAGGTAAAAAACTTCAAATTTCTACAGAAGCATCCTATAGATTTGAGCGAGGTGGAGATATTGATATAACAGATGTTGCACTAAACCGAACAATGTCAATATTAGAGGATTACTATGGTGCAAAATCAAAAGGCATTATCGATGATTACCCACACAAGTTTGAGAGTAGAAAATTAGATATATCTTCTAAATCCGTAAATCGTGTATTAGGTTCTTCTCTATCAGAGAATGAAATTATTACATGTATAAAAAAACTTGGATTCAATATCGAAAATAACAATGTAATAATACCATCATACAGGAGGGATATATCGCTTGAAATAGATTTGATAGAGGAAATTGCACGACTTATAGGATACGATAATTTTACTCCTGAAATGCCACCAGCCTTTGAGATAGATGCAGAAATGACATTTATAAATAATATAAAGAATGTTATGGTAATGCTTGGTTTCAATGAGGTTTATACAATGCCTTTTGTTAAGGATAGTAATGTTGTAATAGCAAACTATATGAGAGATGATATGCGTTCTTTAAGAACCAACATTACAGATGGGCTTCTTTCTGTGCTTGTTCACAACAATTCATATGGAGCAAAAAATATCCGAATTTTCGAGGTAGGAAAGGTATTTAACCTTAATAATGAATATATTGAGCACACTGAGCTTTCAGCCATAATATCAGGTGTACGAACAAGAAATCCATTATGGTCATCAGGAGATATAGACTTTTTTGACCTTAAAGGAATATTGGAAGCAATGTTCGGAATAACAAATATTAAAGGGTGGGAAATCTCGTATACCTATACAGAAAACTATGAACCAGGCTGTATTATAAAACTGGGAAACGAAATTATTGGATTTATGGGTAAACTCAAACAGGGAAAAATAAAAAAATTGGATATTGACTACCCTATATATGGATTTGAAATTGATATAAGTAAACTTAAACCAACACCCCAAACTACCTATAAATCAATACCCCGATTTCCGGGTGTCGAGAGAGATATATCAATAATCGTTGATAATAATGTAACTACGGCTTCCATACTTGAGTTCGTCAAGAAAAATAGTCCTAATATCCTTGAAGAGTTATCAATATTTGACCATTACAAAGGCGAAAAAATACCATCAGATAAGGTTTCCATTGGATTACGACTATACTTCAGGGGAACAGATCGAACACTAAAAAAGAACGAAGTAGATTCTTTTGTTTCATCAATAACAGACAATCTTTATAAAAAGTATAATGCAATATTAAGGTTTAACTGAAGATTATTTGGGCAGCTATGAATTTGCTCAAAGAAATAGATGAAATAGGTAAGGTTGTCAATAAATTAAGAAAAGAAAATACACAACTGATAGAGAAAAACAGAGGATTGACGGAAAAGAAAAATAAAACAAGACACAAACTAAAAAGGTTAATAGAAATTATTGACAATCTTTTAAGCACACAGGGAAAAATCCTTTAAAAATGAAGAAAAAGGTTAAAATAAAAATATTTGATAGAGAGTACGAGCTTGATTATAAGCTCGATTACAGGGAAGAGAGTGAAGTATACGTAAAAACTGTTGTAGACTATGTAAACAAAAAATATGATGAAATAAGCAGTTTTAGTAAATTACAATCTCTCCCTGATATAGCTCTCCTTGTATCCATGGATCTTGCAGATGAATTAATGGATGAAAGGAAGATAAATGGAGAGCTTAGAAGGATTATAGAAGAAGGTATTAGTAATCTTCAAAAGATTAAAAAGGGTTCCCTGTCGTGCTCGTGATGGCATATAAATCCTGAGCTAACACCAAAACATTGGGGGTTCTTTTTTGCTCGCTCTGCGGGTGAGAGAATACCCACCTGAGTATAGAGTTCAAAGGATGAAGTGTCACACGGCAACTGATGGAGAACCCTTTTTGTAATATAATATTAATTAATGTTTTAATAGTGTCAAATAAAATATGAAAAAATATTAAAGAAACCACACCCGTCGGCGGACGGGCAGGGAGGACATTCACCCCGCACCTATGAATAGGTGCGGGGCAGGGAGTATCTTTGAGGTAGAAAATTAAGAAAAAAATAGAAAACCTCTGTGCTCTCTTCTATTGAACCCAAAGTTTACAAGAGGTGAGCTACAAGCAAGAAAAACGCTGATAGAGAATTTGAGTACACAGAGAAAAATAAATATTATCTCTCTGTACCCTCTATAGTTTATACTTGCATAGCAATATTAAAATTTGTTATTCTATAATTCTCTGTGGTTCCCCTGTTAAATAAAGTACCAGGAGTGATGACTTGTACTTAATCATGTAAATATTTAACAGGGTGAATCTGTGGTTAGATTTTTGACAATACGAAATTTAAATAGGAGGTTTTTATGCAAGTTATGTTGGGTGTAATAATTGGAATTATTGCAATCATTGCTGGTGTAGTTATTGGATATTTTATTTCAAAAGTTGTAACATCAAAGAGAAGAATTGAGATAGAAAAGGATGCAGAAAGAATTATTAAAAAGGCAGAAAAAGAAGCAGAAAGCTATAGACGTTTAGCAGAACTTGATGTTAGAGCTGAATGGACCCAAAAAAGAACGGATTTTGAACAGGCAACTAGTGAGAAAAGAAAGGAATTGGAGAGAAGGGAACGAAACCTTGAAGAAAAAGAAAAAAACACAGAGCGAAGAGGAGATCTCATCAGGAAAAAAGAGAGAGAACTTGAAAATAGAGAAAGGATAATTAAATCAAAAGAATTCCAGCTGGAAAATAAAGAAAAGGAACTCGATGTGTCTATGGCGGAAGTGACATCCAAACTTGAAAGAATATCCAATATGACAAAAGAAGATGCAAAAAAGGTTCTTATGTCAAATCTTGAAGAAGAAGCACGACTCGAAGCAATGCATAAAATATATGAAATAAAAGAAAAGGCAAACAGAGATTCCGAAAAAGAAGCTAAAAAAATAATAACTCTTGCTATACAAAGATATGCACAAACGCGGACCATAGAGTCTACAGTAACAACCGTAGATCTTCCCTCAGATGAAGTCAAGGGGAGACTTATTGGTAGAGAAGGAAGAAACATAAAAGCTTTTGAAGTAGCAACTGGCGTTGATCTTCTAATAGATGACACTCCTGAGGTTGTAACAATTTCTTCTTTTGACCCTATAAAAAGGGAGGTTGCAAAAATATCACTTGAAAAATTAATAACAGATGGAAGGATTCATCCTGCTCGGATAGAAGAAATAATCGAGGAATCTAAGAAGGAAATAGAAGCTTATCTTAAAAAGGTTGGAGAAGAGACTGTAATCGAAATGGAAATAAAAGGTTTATCAGCAGAATTAGTAAAACTGTTAGGGAAATTAAAATTTAGGACAAGCTATGGTCAAAATGTCCTGGAACACTCTAAAGAGGTTGCAAGCCTTGCTTGCCTTATGGCACAGGAGCTTGAATTAGATTCGGAACTTGCAAAAAGGGCGGGACTCCTTCATGATATAGGTAAGTCAGTTAGTCAGGACACCGTCGGAACCCATCAGGAAATAGGTGCAGAGATTGCTAAAAGAAACGGTGAAAAGGATGAAGTCGTAAAGGCAATTGCATCACACCATGATTCTGTAGAATATCTTACACCCATTGCTGTTTTAATTTCAGCAGCTGATGCAATATCTGGTGCTAGACCTGGCGCAAGGAGAGAAACCTTTGAGGCATATGTAGAAAGACTTGAAAAACTTGAAGAGGTTGCGCTTCGTTTCACGGGAGTTGATAAGGCATATGCTATTCAAGCAGGTAGAGAAATACGAGTTATAGTACAACCACAGGATATTAAAGATGAGGAAGTCCAGGATATTGCGGACAGAATAGCCAAAAAAATTGAAGGTGAATTAAAATATCCTGGTCAAATTAAGGTAACCGTTGTAAGAGAAAAACGAGCAATACAATTTGCAAAATAGATTAAGATTATATATATTTGACAGAAATCTGCTCCGCCTTATATGGCAGATTTAAGTATAAGAGAATATCAGTAAATCTAACCAACATATTTTCTTAACACAATTCATAATGAAAATATTATTCATAGGCGATATATTTGGTAGACCTGGGAGGATTGTATGCTCCAGAGTTTTACCTACAATTAAACAAGAACAAAAAATAGACTTTGTTATTGCTAATGGTGAAAATGCTGCAGGTGGATTTGGGATTACTCCTCCTGTTATAAATGAATTGAAACTACTTGGTATTGATTGTATAACAAGTGGTAATCATCTTTGGGACCAAAAGGAGATAATCCCTTATCTCAATAACGAGAATGATGATATTCTCAGACCATTAAATTATCCTGATGGTGTTCCTGGAATAGGTTCTCATATATACGAAAAAATCGGTATAATAAACCTACTTGGAAGAACATTCGTTAACCCAAATATTAACTGCCCATTCAGAACAGGTATAAGAGAAGCGGAGAATATAAGGGAAAAAACCAAGATAATAGTCGTAGATTTTCATGCGGAAACAACTGCTGAAAAACAGGCTCTTGCACTATGGCTCGATGGAAAAGTCTCTGCAGTGCTAGGTACTCATACACACGTACAGACAGCAGATGAACGAATACTTCCATCCGGTACAGCTTTCATAACCGACGTAGGTATGACAGGTCCCTTCAATTCAGTGATAGGAACAAAACCAAAAGAATCCATAGAAAGATTTCTGTATGGTATTCCAAAAAGACTAAAGGTGGCAAATGAAGGGAATAGGTTCAATGGGGTAATAGTTGAGATTAATGATGAAACTGGTAAGTCAATATCGATAGAGAGATTAAACTTCCCGGTTGATAGCTAAGTTATAGGTTAAATACGTAATGTTAAATGGGATAAGAGTTGATTAGTTAATTGGTTGATTAGGTTAAATGATAAGAAAGATAGGAGCCCCGCCTTTGGCGGGGCGATAATTAGAGGATGTGTTATATGTTTAATGTGTAATGTTAAATGTTAATTGGTTGATTAGGTTAAATGATAAGTGTGGTAGGAGCAACGTCCTCGTTTCGATAATTAAATCGGGGTTAGGAAACCCCTCCTACAGAAAAGAAATGTAGGAGAGACTTCCCAGTCTCGATTGGTAGGAGCCCCGCCTTTGACGGGGCGATAATTAGAGGATGTGTTATATGTTTAATGTGTAATGTTAAATGTTAATTGGTTGATTAGGTTAAATGATAAGAAAGGTAGGAGCCCCGCCTTTGGCGGGGCGATAATTAGAGGATATGTTATATGTTGAATGTTAAATGTTTAATGTTGAATGGGAAATGTTAATCAGTTGATTGGTTGATTAGGAACAAGTAAAAAGGTAAAAGTAAAAAGTATATCATCAGGAATTTCTAGAGAAACTCAACAAACGCAATAAACTTTAACTTATTAGGGAGGAGTTATGAAGGTTTTACATCATAGTGATGTTGAAATGGAAAACGTCATTATGGAGGGTGCAAAGTGTGTAAATGTGAGATGGGCAATAACAAAAGATGATGGCGCTCCCAATTTCGCCATGAGAGTATTTGAAATAGAGAAGGGGGGACATACACCTTACCATACACATCTATATGAACACGAGGTATATATCCTCGAGGGAAAGGGTATCCTGAAATTTGAGGATAAAGAATTTACATTTGAAGAAGGGTATGTCATATTCGTAGACCCTGGCAAAATACATGGTTTCTATAATACAGGGAATTCAACTTTAAAATTCATCTGCCTTATTCCTCATATATAAGTTTTTTAGTTGGTTAGTTTGTTAGATGGAGTGACACCCTTTAGGGTGTTATCCCTGATGCTGTAATCCACAATCTTTAGGTTGCGTTATTAGTTGGATGGTTTACTCTCCCCCTAGATTGATATAACTATGTATGATGTGATAGTTATAGGTGGTGGTCACGCTGGTATTGAGGCAGCACTCGCTGCTTATCGAATGGGTTGTAATACCCTGCTTATTACCGGGAAGATAGAGAGCATAGGCGAACTCTCCTGCAACCCGGCAATTGGGGGGATAGGTAAAAGTCAGTTGGTCTTTGAAATAGATTCACTTGGGGGAGTTCAGGGTTGGGTAACTGACAGATGTGGTATACATTTCAAGATGTTGAATAGAAGCAAGGGACCCGCTGTTTGGTCACTCAGGGCACAGGTTGACAGGAATACCTATAAGAAAATAATGAGGGAGATATTAACAAAATCGGGTCTACAAATAATTGAGGAACTCGCTGAGGATATTATAACTGATCATGGACAGATAGTAGGCGTAAGAACCCAAAAAAATGAGTATCATGCTAAAGCAATCATTCTCACCACAGGAACCTTTCTCTCGGGGATAATACATATCGGTTCGAATAGCTTTCCTGCTGGTAGATATGGTGAACTACCCGCTTATAAACTTTCTACATCACTTGAGAAATTAGGATTTAAACTTGGCAGATTAAAAACAGGCACCTCGGCAAGGGTAAAAAAGATATCTGTAGATACAGCAGAAATGGAAATACAAACACCAGACGAGATTCCACATAATTTCTCACATCAGACCAAAGAATTTAACCCACCCCGTGAGCCTTGTTATTTGACCCATACGACAGAGGAAACACATAAAATTATACATAAAAATCTCCACAAATCACCATGGATAAAGGGTAATATCAAGGCAACTGGTGTAAGATACTGTCCTTCAATAGAAGACAAACTTGTTAAGTTTCCAGAAAAAATGTCACATCATGTGTTTGTTGAACCCGATGGTCTGGATAGTGATATACTTTACCTTGGGGGTGTCTCAACCTCATTGCCAGAGGAAGTCCAGCTTGAATTTCTCCATACTATACCTGGGTTAGAAAGGACAGAGATTGTACAACCTGGTTATGCTATCGAATACGATTTCGTCCTTCCAACACAGTTATATGCCACACTTGAAACAAAACACGTAAAAAATCTTTTTCTGGCAGGTCAAATAAATGGAACCTCTGGATATGAAGAGGCAGCTGCTCAGGGTATTATGGCAGGGATTAATTCAGTGCTTAGTCTTAAAAATAAAGAGCCATTCATACTTTCTCGCTCTTCAGCATACATAGGTGTTCTTATTGATGATATTGTCACAAAGGGTACAGAAGAACCCTACAGGATGTTTACCTCAAGGGTCGAACACCGACTTACCCTTCGACAGGATAATGCAGATGAGCGTCTTATGAAATATGGAAGAAAATTTGGACTTATAAGAGAGGACTCATACAAAAAAGTTGAAAAAATAAGAGATGAAGTCCAAAATGTCATTAAAAAATTAAAAAAAACCTATCTGGGTGAAAAAGATATATCCAAATTTAAAAATATAGAACCTGGAATAAGCCTATTTACCCTCCTTAAACGTCCAGATATTGATCTAAATGTAATAAATCAATTCATCGAAGATATACCTGACAAAATTGTAGAAAAGGTCCAAATACTGGCAAAATACGATGGTTATATACAAAAGGAAGAAGAAATAATAAAGCATTTTCTTGAACTGGAAGAGAAAAAAATACCTAAGGATTTTGATTACAGAATGATAGAATCAATCTCAAACGAAACAAAAGACAAGCTATCCAGTATTCGTCCACTTACACTTGGTCAGGCAAGCAGAATACCTGGAATAAGACCAAATGATATTATACTTCTCTCGATATGGCTCAAAAAGGCAGTAGGAAATGTAACCTTCTAACGGTGCTATACTTTATTATATACTTTTTGTCTATAATCGTCATTCTTCAGTCTCATATCTTCAAAAGAGGAGGAACAAATGCTTGATGAAACTATAATATCAAAGGCTATCATTGAAACATATATGAAGAAATTAATAGATGTCTTAAATAGCGACGTTGCCATTGCTGGTGCCGGTCCATCAGGATTAACTGCTGGTTATTATCTTAAAAAACATAATCCCACTTTAAAGGTCATACTCTTTGAACGTAAGCTCTCAATAGGTGGTGGTATGTGGGGTGGTGGAATGATGATGAATGAGATAGTTGTTCAGGAAGAGGGTAGGGAGATTCTCGATGAGTTTGATATAAACAATAAAAAATTCGAAGATGGTTACTATACCGCAGATTCAATAGAGGCAATAACAACTTTAGCTTCTCAAGCAGTGAAGACTGGACTAAGGATATTTAACACCATCTCTGTTGAGGATGTTATAATTGAAAGTGACAGAGTAAATGGGGTTGTCATCAACTGGACACCATCAGTTGACACAGGACTACATGTAGACCCCCTGGCTATAAGAGCAAATTTCTTGATAGATGCTACCGGGCATCCCTCTGAGATTGCACATATAATCGAAAGAAAGGGTAAAAAGTTACTTACCAATACCGGAAAAATAATTGGTGAGGGAGCAATGTTTGCAGACAAGGCAGAATCAGTAATTATAGAAAATAGCAAAGAGGTTTTTCCAAATTTGTGGGTATGTGGGATGGCTGCAAATGCAGTCTTTGGAGGACCCAGAATGGGTCCCATATTTGGTGGGATGTTGCTTTCAGGTAAATCAGTAGCAGAGAAGATACTTCAAAAAATTGGATAAATACAGATTGTTATAGGCAAAAAAATCCTTTACCCTTTTTCCTTTTCTGCCTTACCAACAGCGTTCTTAGACGACTAATTGCAGCAACAAGTTCAAGCCCTCTAAACATTGCATAGTTACCAAGTGGCAATCTTTTTCTTATTGTCTATAACAGTCTAAAGACTGTCACTCCTCTCGTTGCTACCTTAGTGTTATAAGGGATTGACAGCGTTTACGCTGTTACAAAATGCGATTGCTTCGCCCGTCATTGCGAGCGAACGGAGTGAGCGTGGCAATCTCATCCTCTATGTCACCATTGTCCCACTTTCATGGGATAATTATTTATCCAACTATTATATCATCAAGTCTGCGTTTGGGTACATGATGTACTTCATTAATATCCCGCCAGTATTCTATATCTTCACCCTCTTCAATTTCCTCGATTACAACCTCCTCCTTTGGCTTTCCGAGTGCCAATACAAGTAATATCTCAAAGGAATCTGCTATACCTAATGCTTTCTTTAGTCCTTTCTTATCTATCGAAGCAATAATACAACCACCTAAACCTTTTTCTGTAGCACCAAGAAGAATACTCTGTACCGCAATTCCATGGTCACAATTAACAGATTTCTTTATCCGAGTATCACAGAGTATAACTATATATGCAGAAGGTCGTTCGTCATCAACGGGTCCTTGCCAATCTTTTAGATAACCTGCCCAAGAAAGGTGAGAAAATATGAGAGCATTTTTTTCTGTATCATTGGAAATGATATACTTCAAGGGCTGCAAATTAGCAGCTGAAGGTGACAGCCTGGCAAGATTAATAAGCTTCTTCAGTATATTTAGTTCTATAGTAATTCCCTGATAAAATCGTCGGTAGCTCCTATTTCTTATTATCAAATCCTCAATCATAATTATCCTCCTATAATTCCTTTGCCAAAATTTCTGCTTTACCTTATGGGTTCGATAAATCAAACCCCTACATTACTAGTTAGTTCTCTTCTCCGCATGTTTCTATCTCTCAGAACCCATTTATTGTTAATTATACTAAATAATGTGAAGAATGTCAAGAAAATTAAAATTTTACTTGACAAAAAGGGAAAAATATGTTATAATCTCTTAAGTTTTTTGTTTTTTTTGAAAAGGGAGTAGCACATGGTACGTGGTAAAGTAAAATGGTTTAATGAATCCAAGGGATATGGATTTATTGAACGCGAGGATGGTAGTGGTGATGTCTTCGTCCACTACACTGAAATACAGGGTGATGGTTTCAGAACCCTTCTTGAGGGTGATGAAGTCGAATTCGAAGTGGTGGATGATGATAAAGGACCAAAAGCAACTAATGTAAACAAAGTTTAAATGTCCTGACAGTCTACCCTAGGGCCGTAGCTTTAAAGCTACGGCCCTTTTAATTTAAATATACAGAACTCTTAAAATTTATTTTAATACAAATTTTAAACTCCTCTTTCAGTCCCCTATTACTTAAAGTATCTTTTATAAGTTTCTTACAAATCTCGTATAAGTCCCTGTTAATTTTTAGTTTTCAAATTCCTGTTAATAAACAAAGAAATCGTCTATATCTCAATAACTCTGCCTGCTCCTCCCTCAATATACTTATCAGGATATAGTGACTTTATCTCAGACTTATACTGTGTACAATGAGTAGAGCAAATAAGAGTTAGGCTTCTCAAAACATCGAAATCCTTGAAGCCATGTAGCCCACCTATAAGGGCATAGGGTTTACCATACATTGATGCTGCATTCAGAATATTCTTAACTCCAGAATGTGAACATCCAACAATCACAACCAAGCCTTTTTCTATCCTAATAACAAGTGATTGTTCTACATCATTTAATTCTCCTGTTGAGTAGATATTTTCATGTATTTCAAGCGGTTCTTTAACCTTTATAACCTCGTCTGCAATTCTGGGTTCATGGTATGATAATGGAATATAGAGTTTCGCTTTTTTCTCTTTTAGAAAATCCGGAAGTCCCCCTGTATGATCCAGGTGAGCATGGGATATAACAATCTCGTTAATTTCATAAGGAAATATGTTAAGTTTCTTCATATTATGTAATAATATCTCCCCTTTTGTACCAGTATCAAAGAGTATTTTCTGATTATATACCTCTATTAGGCAGGAAAAACCCCAGTCAGCCCTCAAACCCTCTTTCCAAATGTCGTTATCATAAATAATTGTAATTTTCATCTTTCCTCCTATTGGTAAAATCAGTATTGTCAAAAACTTAACCACAGAGAGCAGTTTGCGAAAAGCGAAGAGGGAAAAGCGAAGGGTGAAAAATCCTCTATCCCTTCTCTCTCATCATTCATCACTCTTTTATTATCGCAACGAGGACGTTGCTCCTACCACCTAACAACTGCAACCTATAATACTAAACTTTTCGATTCCATTTAACACTTTACATTTCACATTTTACATTATTTCTTTTACTCTGTGTCCTCTGTGGTTTATTTCATATTATTTTTTATTTTTATAATACAATTCGTATAACCTTTCATCAATACTTCCATCTTGTAGCATCCAATCTGGATGTGCCTCTCCTTTCTCTTCCATCTGAAAACGTACACAGGTTTGCCAATCACCCTTACAATATAACTCAATCCATTCTCTACTCAGATTTCCTTCCTCATAAAATCTTTTCATAGGGCAACTTTGATACCATTTGCATTCTGTAATAATTACCCTCAACTTGCAATAATTCTTTGTTAATTCATCTTTATGTCCCGGATTATGAAGAATTGCAGATGGATGCTGAACAGGAAACACTTTTCTTTCATAGGTTAGATATAGTCTACCCCAAAGCGAATATGATTCTTCTTTTAGGGGTATTCTGAGTGCATATTTCTCAAAGACATATTTGGTTGCATAGTAACCAAGGGGAACCAGTATTGATGGATTAATCAGTTTTATCTCACTATCTAAATATGTACCACACATTTTGATTTCATCCTGTTTTGGTCTTCTATTACCTGGTAGTTTACACTTAATCAAATTTGTCATATAAACATCTTTTCTCTTTATATCTGCAAAATCTAATAATTCATCCAATACTTTCCCTGAAGGTCCAATGAACATTTTTCCATCTCTATCCTCTTTCTCTCCAGGTGCCTGTGCAATGAGCATTAGTTTGGCATTGGTATTTCCCTCCCCACAAAGAGCATTTTTTCTGGTCTCAGATAGCCTACATTTGTAACACTTCATTATTTGAACATTTAAATCTCCTATATTCATCCTAATCCCCTCTATAATTTATGTAAAATAATAACTATCGATATAGGTATATATATTTAAACCTTTTTATATTTAATTAAATTATAACATTGAAGTATCCAAAAGTCAAGAAAATATTTTACTATCATCCATCATTTGGATAATTTTTACTTGTTAATTCAAAAAAATATATAAACTGAAAAATCTTCTTTTCTCAATGAAGAAGAATTAGCTTTTTAACAGCCTTAAAATCGTCAACCTCAATCCTAAAAAAATAAATTCCTGATTCCACTCTGTTATTACTATTGTCTGTTCCATCCCAGGATACAGATTGCACAGATTTATTTGGATTACATAGATTAAGGGAGAGTGTGCGGATAAGACGACCGGCTACATCATAGATACAGACCGAAGACCGAAGACCAGAGACTGAAGACCTCTTATTTTGGTCTGTGGTCTGTAGTCTTATGTCTATAGTCGTTCTTGTGCTGAATGGATTGGGATAGTTCTGAAATAAATAGGTGATTTTAGAATCAGATTTTTCCTCCATACCAAGGCTTTGAAGAGTTATATCTCTGAATGCCGTTAAGCTATCGCCTGCATCATCCCATACTATTAGCTTTAGAATATATTCTCCTTTGCTCAAACCAGATGTATTCCATGTAGCAATTAAATCAATATGAACCTGACTTGTTGATTCCTCAACAAGAGTCCATATAGAATCTTCCTTAGAAGCCCCGTATAACTTATATTTATCAAAGGTAATTGGGTTAAAGGGACCTACATCTATCCACGCTGAACCATATACATTAATTATTGTGTCAATTATACCGAAATCAGTACTGTCTATTGCAGCAACCATTACTAAAGCAGTGTCCCTTGCTTCAGGTTCGTATTCAAAATAAGAATTGACCGCTAAAAGATAAGAGTGGTTGTGGGCAAGGTTGGTTACTTGTGCTGTGCTTGGGTTAGACGGAGCTACATAGGCATTTATAAGAAATACAGTCCCTCTGTCCCATGAACTTACAAAGGTATTACATTGTCCATCTGTAAAAGAATAGAAACCTTCATGCACTGAGGTCACAGAACTAGGAAAACCAGTTGCTGTACATTGCGTGGCATATATTCTCGAACTATCTTTGGCGTGTGATTCACCCCAGCAACAGGAATCCATAAAAAGAACGCTATTATCATATGTATATATACACCACAACTGTATATAGCTATTCACAATCTGAAAAAATCTATCGTCAATCGGAACAGCAAGAAAAGGATAGAAAGTGTAATTAGTTATGTTACTAAAATATGCAGTGTCAGGTCCAAAAATTCTGGGTGTAGCGCAAAGAAAAGAATTATTTACAGTAACTGAACAACCAGGCCAGGACTCAATTCCCCATACAACCAAGTGACATGTATCAAAACTAACAGTATATTTTATACCATTTATTCCCGGGTGGGTTGTATCAAACTTGAAGTGTTCCACATAGTTATAATTTGGAAATTGAATGTCAACAAAATCTCCATCCCCAATACCAAACCATGGAAGAATAGTATCACAGCGAAGAAATGACACCTGGCAGGAATCATTTATTGTCAGGTCCCCAACCATATTTGCATCTTCCATAATGAGCGTGGAATTATCATATAACTGCCGGAAGTTCCAGTATGGGAAATAAGTCTGCTTTGCAACATACTCACTATTATCGTACATTAATGTGCGGTACACAGTGTTCGCATAAACTGTAGCATTAGTAGCTTCAAAGCGTGCGCTGTCACGTAGAATTTGAGGATACTGGGACAAGTATACCTGATTCACATGCAGATATGCACCATTCCTGAATATAGCCTGACCATGGTTCTGGGCATATAAGTGTCCAGAGAGAGTAAGTTTTGCATTATCTACTAAAAATACACCCTGACCAAAGATGAAGATATTGCCATCTTGTACATAATTTGTATCTATGAGAAATGTGTCGGGATCAGGTCCTATCCAAAGATCTTGTCTTGTTTTGGAAATATCACAAAAATCTATGCCGCCTGAAAAAAGATTTCTATGTGTAAAGAATCCTCTGCTCTTGTTGATATCCCTTTCGCATCTTACATGAGCCAATGGGGTTTGTGCTGGATAAGTCATTGTGTCTAAAACAACCTTTTTATCACAATTTTCAAGACAGACCTTATCAACCTCTTTCTGAGGAAAAATAGGTGATAGCTGAACTTCTGTGTATGAAATTAACATAAATAGAAAAACCACGAACATAAAATAAGACACATTCATTTTCCTCTTATGTCTTACGAATACTTGCATAATAATTATTTTCTTTTATCTACCTTAAAATACTAGATATACCTCTTACTATATTAAACGAATACTCAGCAGTTTTATCTATATTATTATAAAAATTTTCGTTCTTTTCTAATTTAGTTTATTCAAATGATATTCAAAACGACTAAAGGCTTATAAATAACGATCATCCTCCCTTCCAATATGAGATTACTTTGCACCCTTATTATCGGTACTCGCAACAACATAAGTCTGCATGTGTCATCGCGAACGAACGAAGTGAGCGCGGAAATCTCATTTAGCAAGTTTGTCATTGCGAGTGAATGAAATGAACGTGGCAATCTTTTTCTTATTGTCTATAACAGTCTAAAGACTGTTACTCCTCTCGTTGCTACCTCAGTGTTATAAGGGATTGACAGCGTTTACGCTGTCACAAAATGTTATTGCTTCACCTATAGTTCGCAATTACAAGAAAAAGCTGGTCAGTCATGGTTAACTTTTTTCTTGACATAGAAAAAAACCTGTTGTATAATGCATCCGATGAAAAATCTTGACTTAATACTTCCGTTAGTACGTAAACCTGGAAGATATATAAACGGTGAGTTAGGCACCAAAATTCATACCTCATCCAATACCTCCTGTGTGATTGCATTTCCAGATGTATATGAGGTCGGTATGTCATCTCTTGGCGTTAGAATACTCTACCATCTATTCCAAAAATCAGGAATACATGTTGAAAGAGTATTTTCACCCTGGGTAGATATGGAAGAAAAATTGAGAAGAAACGAAATTCCCCTTTCTTCCCTTGAAACACGTACTCCCCTTAAAGATTTCGACCTCGTGGCATTTTCACTACAGTATGAACTAAATTATACGAACATTCTCTCTATGCTTGACCTGGCAGGAATCCCACTCCATAGTAAAGAAAGACAAAACGACCATCCAATAGTTGTTGCAGGAGGTACAAGTGTCTTTAACCCACTCCCTATCCTTCCTTTTTTCGATGCGTTTCTTATTGGTGATGCTGAGGAATTTGTCCCTGCAATAATTCCTATTTTTAAAGATAAATCAACAAAAAGGAATGAAAAGCTCAAAGAATTGAGTAAATTACCCGGGGTTTTATTACCCGACAATGTTGGCAACTCATCAGTAACTGTAAAAAAAATCTCTATCGATACCCTACCTGGTGATACTATTCCTGATTCTCCTATATTACCATTTATTGAGATTATCCATGATAGATTAGTCGTTGAGATTGCAAGGGGTTGCACACGTGGATGTAGATTTTGTCAAGCAGGTATAATCTATCGCCCTTACAGAGAGAGGGATAGAGAAACTGTAATGAAGGCTATATTACAGGGTCTTTTAAAGACTGGATATAAAGATGTCACTCTCCTTGCTCTATCAGTCCTTGACCATTCAGATATCAAAGGAATGATAAGCGATTTAAAAAAGAAACAAATAGGTATATCATTACCATCACTCCGAGGAGATTCCCTAAATAGTGACATTGCATCACTTTTATGTGGAGGTAGTGTTACTCTCGCACCTGAAGCAGGCACGGAAAGATTGCGCAGGATTATTAACAAGGATATTGATGAGGATGATATGATAGAATCTACCAAAAGACTTAAATCGTTTGGGTTTACTCATGCAAAACTATATTTTATGATTGGACTGCCTCAGGAAACCGAAGAAGACATTGAAGGAATAGTAAAACTTATTAATACTATCAGGAGGAATATTCCTTTAAAGGTTTCAATATCACCATTCGTACCAAGACCACATACACCATTCCAATGGGTTAGACAAAATAACATAGAGGAACTCCAGGAAAAAATTAATTACTTGAAGAGGTATATTAAAAAGACACGGGTTGCATATAGAGAACCTGAGGGTTGCTTGCTTGAGGGTGTTTTTTCTCGTGGTGATGAGAGACTCTCTGCTGTTATAGAAAGGGCATATAGACTTGGTGCCAGATTTGACGAATGGAGTGAGATGTTCGATTTTACCATATGGATCAAAGCATTTGATAAGGAGGGAATCAACCCGAATGATTATCTAAAAGAAAGAGATATTGATAAACCATTACCCTGGGATATTATAGACACTGGAGTTGATAAAGATTGGTTAGTTGAGGAAAGAGAACTTTCGATTAATGGCAAGATGAGAAGAGATTGCAGGATTATTGGATGTAGTGGATGTGGGATATGTGATGGAAATATAGTACCAATTAAAAAGAAAAAAGGAGATACTGAAGTAAAATATGGACGAATGGCTAAAAGTTTAAATAAACCATATGCTAAAATTGGCTATAGAATCAAGTATTCAAAAATAGATAATCTTCGTTATATAGGACATCTGGATACGACAAATGCCCTTATAAGAACACTCAGACGTGCAAAGCTGCCCCTTGTTTATTCACAAGGATATAAACCCAAACCCAAGGTTGCATTTTCACCTCCTCTGACACTCGGATTTACATCGAGTGCAGAGTACATAGATGTATTGTGTAAGAGAACTGTTCCTGATATAGAAGAAAAACTCAAAGAAACAACACCTGAAGGATTTATGATAAACTCAGTAGAAATGCTCCCACCAAAGTATCCTTCTTTATCATCCTCACTTGTAAACCAGAGACTCCGGGTAAACCTTACTCCAAAAAAAAGAGGCTATGGAATGCCCCGCCGTGGCGGGGCGGAAGAATCTATAGATGATTTTATGGAGAATGAGACAGTGGAGATAGATGGTATAAACGTTAGACCGGCAGTATTAGAAATTATATATAAGGATGATTGTGTGGAAATTCTTATGAAATTGGGTAAGGTTAAACCTCTTAAGATATTTCAGGTATTATTTAATATCACTGAGGATGAGGCAAGACTCCTTAAGGTTGAAAGAATTGGGTGGAAGTAATGCAGCTGATAAATAGACGACATCAGCTTGTCTATATCCATACAGATCCTGCGGATTGACTCTACAAGCTAATTTTAAAGAATGAACATTTCGATATTCATTAACGATTTTTTCCTTGACTTTTTCTCTATTTTAGTATATAATCAAAAGGGAATAAGGGTGGAGTTTCCCCTGATAATTGTCAACCGTTATGGTTGTTTTGACAGATAAGTCGTAAGGAGGCGATACCTATGTGTGCGATTTAAAGAATTTATATGCATGGTTAGAAATAAAGTGTGTTTTTATTTTTCTGTATTCATAAGGGGAGGAAAGATGATGCGTAAATGGTTAGTTCCTGTAGGACTGATTTTAGCATTCGGTCTCATAATGACGGGATGTAAGAAGGAAGGGGTGACAGACGGAGGAGAACCACAAGTTGAATTGACCATTGCTTTACCAGATCCGGCACAACAACCATTGTGGAATGATGTTGATAAACTCGTCCTTACAGTAACCGGTCAGGATAAGTGGATTGTGACTGATACACTGGATATATCCCCGGGGGATACGATAGCCATCTTTACATTGAATGTAACACCTGGGACAAATAGGCTTTTCACTCTGGATGCAATTGATACCCTCTGGGTGGTCCTTTTCTGGGGCAGACTTGAAGCAGATATTGAGGAAGGTCAGACATATGACTTCGATATAATCCTTGAACCCGCTGGTGGTGGTGCAGCCACTCATATAAAGATATTTAGAGATGGTTTGCCATGGTCTTCCAGTGCAATGGATACAATGCTCCAGCGAGAAGGCTTCACCCCGGGTCCGGGAGAAAACCAGTATGAGATATTCCCCTCAGACAGTTTTGCCTCTGTTCATCTTAATGTTGGTGTAGATATGGTCATAATCGTAAACGACCAGGCTCAGTACTTCTATAATAATTATGCGGCCAGTCAGGCAAAGTTCAATGCCTTTATATATAGTGGAGGTACTATATTCTGGGAGGCATGCGACCGTGGTTGGGCACAGGGCTCCATTCTTGATGCTGGTATAACATTCCCAGGAGGAGTTTCCGTGGACTCAACATACATTTACGATAACTATAACCTTTTATATAATCCAAACTACGAGCTGGTAAATGGACTACCAGATACCATCTATGGAACCTACTCGAGTCACGAGACCTTCACTGACTATCCACTTGGAACTCAGATCTTCACAATTAACAAGGCAGAAGAAAAACCGACTCTCATACTCTACCACTACGGGGTGGGATGGGTTATAATAACGGGTCAACCACTCGAATACTGTTATGATAGACTTCCAACTCAAACTACTGGAGAACTTCTTCCAAGGGTAGTTAGATTCTTTCTCGGCAAACCGCCAGCTACCACTAAGGAGTGCTACTCTCCAAGATTTGGCATCTCCAGAAGAAAGAGTTCAGGGTAAACATAATGATAGTTTTATCATTTAGGGGACTTGCAGTAGCGAGTCCCCTAAATTTTATAAAAGTTGCTATTCACAGATTGCTAAAATATTACTTTTTCAATTTTGGCAGAATTTCGCCAGCCTTACTGAAGATGGAGACATCAGCAATCTGGGTAATGGGTGTCTCTTCAAGATTTACCTCTATAATTTTAGCCCCCCTATCCTTTGCTATAAAAGGGATTGATGCAGCAGGATATACTATCCCTGATGTACCTACGACGAGCATAACATCACATTCTGAGGTTGAGGCATAAGTTTTTGCAAGATTTCTTTCTTGCAGTGATTCACCGAACCAAACGATATCAGGTCTCAAAATTCCACTACATTTACATATAGGAGGAATCTCTTTTAAGGAAACATCAACATTGAATGAGACTTTCCCGCAGGTTATACACCTTAATCTCCAGATATTTCCGTGAAGTTCGGCAAGTTTTTTATTTCCAGCTCTTGAATGAAGTCCATCCACATTCTGTGTTATTAAAAAAAACTGCTCAAACATCTTTTCAAGCCTTGCAATTGCCAGGTGAGCCCTATTAAGTCTTGCTTTGTTAATAAGTTGTCTTCTCCAGTCATACCACTCCCATACAAGTTTTGGGTCTTTCTCAAATGCAGATTTGGTAGCAAGTTCTTCTGCTCTGAAATTTTTCCATAATCCGTCTTTACCACGAAATGTAGGTATCCCACTCTCTGCTGATACCCCAGAACCAGTTAAAACTACAAGAAAGTTGCATTTAGAGAGGATTTCAACTGCCTTTTTAACCTTCAACTCCATTAGATAATATTTTAAACAGGGATCTAAAGAGATAAATAATTTATACCACTTTTGTAATAATAGCCTTTCTCATATATCTACCACCTTAATTTTTCATTTTAGATTTATTGTAATATTTTCCAGTGGCAAGAGCATATCCTCTTTTAGAATCTCCTTCCTTTAACTTAAGCTATTTTTCCATACCCAATTCTTTAAATTTTTTCTTCAGTCAAGGGTTCACCTCTATAATAATGAATACTTTTTTCATTCGGACTGATAAACTATTTCTCCATTTACAACTGTCATATCAACACTCATATGTGGTGGTTTACCAGAAAGAACTACGAGGTCTGCCTTTTTACCAATCTCTATTGAGCCAGTAAGCTTCTCATTATTGCCTGCATATGCAGAATTAATCGTATACATTCTAACTGCCTTCTCAAAAGAGACACTCTCTGTAGGGTGTTCCATTGCACCCTTAATGCCATAAATAGGACCAGGAGGCATAGAATCAGAACCAAAACATATCATATTCCCTGCCTTTGAAGCTGTTTTAAACCTGTTTGTATTTAATCCTTCTAAACCGAATATCCTTTGATATAAACCATCAGGCATACCCCAGTTTGTTATAAAATTTGGCTGCATAGCAAGGATTATTCCCTGTTTCTTTGCTCTGATTACTGCCCCATCATCTGCAAGTTCAAAATGCTCTATTCTATGCCTAAATGGATTTCCTTCAGACTCATAAACGTCAAGAGCCTGTTCTATAGCCCTGTCACCTATTGCGTGTATAAGTATTTGAAATCCAAGATTATTCGCCCTTTTTACAATATTCTTGAGTTCTTCTTTTTTATAGTTTAAGACACCGTAATTATCAGAACCTGGGTATGGTTTTTTTACAGCAGCAGTTCTTGCTCCAATAGAGCCATCAGCAAAAACCTTGATTCCGCCTGTTTTTAGCCATTCACCATCAATATGATAAATATAATCCATATCCTTTACTGGTAAAATGGCATAAACCCTAATACGAAGACTTTCCCTTTTCTCCATCTCAGTGTATACATCAAGATACCTTCTTAACGTCATATCATGTACTGAGGTTATTCCAAGAGAGTGGGCTACATTTTGTGCATTTATTATTGCAGTAACTATCTCATCTTTGTCCGGGGGAAATACCTCATTTATAAATAAAACGGCATTCTCAAGGAGAATGCCAGTGTTGTAGTCTATATTAAATCCTTCTGGAATACACTCAAGCGCTATGGTATTTCCAACAGCAATATGACCGCATATCCTTCTGAATATAATCGCCCTATTCTTACTCAATATATCTAATTCTTCTTTTTTGGGAATTCTATTTTCTCTCCATCTTGATTCATCAAAATCCATGCAAATTAACGGAGTGGCTTTCCTTTCCTCTTCTAATCTTTCTTTCGTTTTATCGAATGCATCTCTAAGACTGGTTGTTTTAGAAAGGTCTACTCTGGTGAGATTTAATCCTACATCAACGAAATGTATATGAGAATCAATGAAAGCGGGGGCAAGGAAACGACCCTTGAGGTCCACGATCTCCGTTTCCTTAATTCTTTTTACCATACTGAGAGGACCAACTCTTTTAATTCTATCTCCCTCGATGATGACTGTCTCTATCACATCTCCCTCCATCGAGAGAATATCTCCATTTATGAAAGCAATCATGGATTTATTCTATAGCCAATCTGTATCTGAAAAAATCAAAACGGAGGATATCTTTTAAAAATATTATAGGAAAGGCTTCCTGAAAAGGTGGAAATCCCACCTATAACGGGGATAAACAGCCTTTAATATAGAATAGGCGAAGTCAACAATATCATAGTTAACTATCATCGATCCATGTCCTTATTAGTAACTTAAGTTCTTTATTTCGATAACTGAACTCTGCTACAACTCTTTTCAGATAATCAGGTAATTTCTTATACCCCCATAAATAACGCTTTTTTGTTTTCTCTACACCATTTCGGATAAAGTAATAGGGCAGATTTACATGAAAAAAAGAGATACTATCTGCATCCCTTAAAAAGTTAACACGTTTCGTGCCTCCTGTTTCATGTGAGCGCACCAAGAAAAAGATATCATTGACCAATTCTTTATTTATATTAAACTCTCTCATTATTCTATCCAGGATCTTAGCACTATTTAAGGCATGGGCATCTTTAAACTCTCCATAAGTTTTATAATCTTTGCATCTTACTTTCAAGTCCTCAATAGCTCTTTCTATATCATGGCCTAAAGCGGCTATTTTTAAAGCCTCATCAGCATCAGGCTTTAATTTAAGTAACCACTCTAAAGTATTTTTCGAGTGAATTAGATCTTCTGGAACTGAAGACTTTTTTATAATCTTCTCTATTTCTTTTTTTACACAATCAATATTACCTATTTTCATATAAAACCACTATTCTCCTGATATTTTCTACATTCGTCAAGAGAGCAATTACAACAAGA
>JAGMCL010000005.1 GCA_023129165.1 Caldifarciminota bacterium
AGTCATCTTTTACTCCACCTGCTCTCACATCATGTATTTGAATACTCCACGGTACTTTAGCGAACTTCGTTGGTTGTCGTGCTGCGCCTTCTGCCACAAAGAATGAAATAAGTCCATCACCAAACGGGTCTATATCATTCTTTAGCATGATTAAATTCTTCATCTCTCCTCTTGTTATTTTAACATTGTACTTGCATTGTATGCCTATCGTTTCTCCTTCTTTCATTCCTATTATATCAAATGGGCTATGTGAGCCTGCTGTCCTGAAGCATAACCAGCCACGTTCTTCGAGCCATTGTTTAACTTTGTATTCAAATCGTCTACCCTTTTCATAGCTTTTATTCATTTATTCCGTCACCGTTTTGATGATACGTTTATTCACTGTATTGTCAAGTAATGCTTTCTTGTTATTCCACCACTTTTTCAGATATGCTTCAGCCTCTTGAGGACTATCACATTCCATTACACTGAAACGTATAGTCTTAAATGGTTCTGTTTCAAATAGAACATCCATTCCATATTTTACCATATTCATTCCTCCGCTAGTTCAAATGTAAACCAAAGTGAAGTATGTTTTTTCATTTCTTCGCATGTTATTTTATTTACATTTTTAACCTTTGTATTGTCACCCCATCGACAACCTGATTCGATGTTAATAAGTCCTATCTCATTATAGTTTGGTATACATAATACATATGTCTCTCCATCATGCAAAAAATGTTGTCCAAGGTGGTATGTTTGTTCTTCTACTTTTTCAAGTATGAAGTATGGGAAGTGCCAGCTATACGGTTCATTTTCGTCATACCTTAAACTTATCCCACCATCACTAATGTTGGTTATTGGAAATATCTTTCCAACATATCTATCTTTTTTATAGGGTAGCCATATTTCATCCCATCCAGATTCGTAGGATTCTGCTTTTCGCATTACCTTTACTTTGTCTCCGATTTTAAAACCAGCTTCATTTTGTAACTTAAGGTACAACTTTTTTATTTCTTCTTCTATATCTTTCATTTCTAACCACTTCCATGACAAGTCTGGCACTTACACTCACAGACTTTTAAAACTTTTTCAGATTCATCGGTGCATATCTTAGTCATTTGTTCCTTCATGATAGCTTCAAAGAGTACTAGATAGTTTATACCATCCGTTACTTTCTCTTCGATTGTCGCTGCGTTATAAGGAACATTATTGTCTGCAATATCGAGTATTGATACTACATGCTTTGCCCACATTCCAATCAATGCCTTTTGAGTTGAGCAGTTTTCCATATTGGCTGCACGTTTAAAGTTGTGCAATTTATCCTTATCAACAGAGTATCCTTTACCCTTTACATGAAGGGCGCTTGTACATCTGTCGAATATTTCATCTGCTAGTTTATTAAATTCTTCAATTTTCATATTCTATCACTACCTTATTTGTTTTCCATTCTTTATAAGTCTTTTGTAGGAATTGTTTCTTCAGTTTGTTGTATCTTCTTTTCTCCTTAAGAGATATGCTACGCTGATTATGACCAGATGGATTGCCAGCTTTGCCCGTACTTTTACGTTCAAATTTCTGCATGAGTAGTTCAACATTTTCGGTATTGCTGCCAACACACTCTGGACACATCGCTTTTATCTTTTTGTTTCTTGAATCCTGAGATGGAAAATCATTTATGTCATAGAATATCGCTTTGCAGTATGGATTCAAGCATATCATTCTATCGCCTTTCATGCCATCACCTTTCTTAACAATATGAAATTGCCAGATATTATTGCTCGTTTTATTTCGTTCATTTGATGAAGCGATAATCCAGCCCAAGAGAATATCGGTTTGTCGAATACACTATCAGGATTCTCCTTAGTTGTGTGAATACTGTTGTCAATACGTCTGTTGCATGATTGATAGGTTAGTGTGGCAATAAGTGTTTCGCCATCCATATTAAACAATATCTGTTCCTTTGTCATCGTTTTGTTCATTTTCATATTCATCCTTCCATTTTTTAGCCATAGCAAAACCAGTCTTGATTGAGATGCCCATCTTTTCCATTGCACTTTCACTCTTTCGTGAAGGTTTCACCGTACGGTAAAAGTACAAGTTCTTAGCCTTTTGTTCCTTTCGTTTGCGTTTCTTAGCATCTGCTTCAGCCTTTCTAATCTGTGCATGATTCACCAACGATATGATTGTTCTATCCCTGAAGCTACCTTTGGGATGAACGAGCCTGAATAACGATGGTGTTCTAAACTTTCGATTAGCTTTTGTCATATCATGCCTCCTTTCTTGTAATTATGATTATAGCGTCAACAGGAACACCAGCACACTTAGCTATGTCAGTTTTTGATACACCATGTTTACTTGGTTCTTTGTGAACACAGAAATAGTTACCATCATCTTCATCTATGCATATCATCTTTTTGTCATTGCGAGTATATCCGAGCAGATATGTTTGTGTTGCCATAGCTGTCCAATTAACTTGTATCCGTGAACCACCACCGAGTAGTTTCTCTTTAGGCGTTCTATACAGCAGGTCTCCATCTTTTAGATAGTACTTATACTTGTCCGTTGTACGGATAGGTTTAAAGAAAACCCCATCTTCTATTAAAGATACCGAAAATACTGATGTTTCCCATTCATCTTTATTTGTTAATAATTCTCCATATTTTGTCATTTATGCATCACCTAATCCACTAAGACTTAATTCTTTGTCTAAGAATTGGTCAAGTTTTCCAGCTTTAAAATGCGCATACAGTTTGTGTATGTGTAACTCAGTGACGGCAACCTTTACTATGTAGAAGTAGTCACGTACGTTTTCTTCTGGAACTGACCCTGCCAACATAAACATCTATGCACTACCGTATTTCTTTATTGCAGCGTCATACAACTGCTGCGCTTTTTTCATTCCTTCTTCTGGATTCGCATGGTATACTTTGACCTTAACTCTTGTGTCATTTGCCGTTTGTGTGAGTTCGATTGAACTTAGACTTTCAGGCATGGTCACAATACCTTGTACACCAACTGTCGTTATCTCCTGCTTCTTTACTTTTTTGTCCGTATTTTTCTTCATTTTTTCACTTCCTTTTCTTTTACTATTACTTTTATAGCGTCTATCATGTGCATGTCGTAGTGAGCATCCACTTCCTTTATCATTGCATATAGCTCAAAGGGTAATAGCCCTATCTCTTGGGCATGCACGATTGCATCTGCCCATTGGTTCACATGTAAATATCCGAGCATGTGTAACATTTCGCTATTCATTCTTTCCACATTCCTTGGCATGTTTTGCCTTTGCTTTCTTACCATTTATATAATGATAACATTTTGGACACCACATTATATCACGTATCCTTTTTTGTCTACTTTTCCATTTGGTACTACTTTGCCACATCGAGTACACTTTCTACCTACATGCAGATTGGTACTATCAAATAGCTTTTGCCAGCTATGTCCACGCATGCCATGCTTGTAGTTACTTGGATTGCCCTTACCTGTGTTGCTATGTCGCTGTTTGGATGGACTACTTGGGCATCTAGTCATTTGTCTTACCCCATAGTTTCTTTATCCGATAGTATTCGCTTGGTGTTACCCATATTTGTCCTCTTAGAACGTACTCTTCGTATGAAGGAAATTGTATGCAGTTAACCATGTCACCACATTTGTCACATAGAAATAGGCTCTTCCGTATTTCCTTCTGTCCTCTGCTTGTACTTACTTTTACTGTCTCATCATGGTGGAACTCTAAGCTACCACCACAACCTATATGTTTATGACTATTCATTTTTTTGTCTCCTTACCATATAAATTCTATGTCCCACTTCCAAAAGGATATAATAAATCGGTGGCAGGTATCAAAGAATAAGTTTTTGTTGTATCTAATGCCAAAGACTATCTCTTGATTGTCCTTGAATAGATTTACCTTCATTGTTTTGTCTCCTTATTTTTATAAATTGATACTCCATTACTCATTGTGCCT
>JAGMCL010000050.1 GCA_023129165.1 Caldifarciminota bacterium
TTACTCATACAACTCACCTCCCTTTCACTATATATAAAGAGCAAAAAGCGTGTCACTTTGAGTGTAATTATCTGTAACGACTGAATGAATAAGGGATTAAAAAATTTACATCTTAGGGAGGGTATTTAAGTGGGTCAAAAAAGTGTAAAGAAACTTTACACTTTTTGATAGGTGTGTAAAGAAACTTTACACTTTTTAGAAGTTGATATTTTGTCTAATTTTGGCCATCATATGGTTATATAAGGACTTGGGAGGATTTGCTCTGAAATTGGGATAAGAAAAAAGTGTCAAAAATCACTATAAAAGTGTAAAGAAACTTTACACTTTTTATTTCAAAAGAAACAATAAATAAGGATTGTCTGCCCCGCCTTTGGCGGGAGACGGGACTTACTTGCCTGCGGCAGGCAGGTAAGAGATTTTATTTAAATACTATCATATAATCCTTTTATCTATACAAACGACTTGACTTTATAGTATTTTTGGTGTATAATTTATACATGCTTATTATTTTATTAATCGTCACATTCGATCCTACTACCCTTGTCTATCCCCCATTCGGGCATACAATGGGGTATCATAGTGCTACACAGTTTGAGGCAAGACTTCTATTAGGTCCAAGAATATCTTTTGATAGTCCATTTGGTATTTCAGCAGTAAAATTAAAGTGCAAAGATAAACCTGGAGAGGATGATGACGATGAACTAACTGCATACTGCTGTAATACAAGAAGTCATCAGATAGTGTATAATAAATCCCTATTTAATATAAGGACATACGGTAATTTTGGGAGAGGAGAAGGAGAATTCTGGTCACCTACGGGTGTTGCTGCATCACCTGATGGCTGGGTTTGGGTGACGGATCTCGGAAATCATAGGGTGGTTAAGCTGTTTAATACAGGTGATACCATTATCTGGATTCAAAGCATAGGTAAATTTGGATGTGATGAACTTGAGTTTGATAGTCCTTATGATATTGCCTGTGATAGTAAAAATACTATATATGTTACAGATGAGGCTAATAATAGAATTCAAATCATAGATTCCACTGGAACGCTTGTTATGATTATTGATGGACTGAATCGTCCAAGAGGGATAACGGTTATTGATCGTAGTGACCTATGGAATTATCGAGAAAACGATTTTATAGTTGTATTATGTGAGGATGGTATCAGAAAGTACTCAATAGATGGAATATTTCAAGGTTCGATAAAAGGCGAAGACTTTGGTCTTGAAAGTTATATGTTTGGATTTTGTAGTATAGACTATTACGGTCAAATCTGGGTAACAGACAGAATAAATTGTTGCATTCATAAATTTAACAAGGACCTTAAGTACATTACTACTTTCGGAAGAAAGGGTTCTGGTGATAAAGAGTTTATGGATCCAAGGGGTATAACTATATGGAAGCGTTTTGGACAGGTTTTCGTGGTTGATGCAACAGCAATTGACTACTACTGGATTGGAGTAGATGGGTATATTAAGGGATGCTTTCCCCCGGTTTTCACAGGTCAAAAACCAGGAACGGATATAGTATTTTTCATAACGGAACCTTCCATCGTCGAATCAAAAATTTACGATTATAAAAATAATTTAACAAGAGAGTTTTTGGATAATTACAAGGAGTCCCCATTTGAAAATTACCTTATTTGGGATGGTAGAGATAACATTGGGGATTTAGTTATGCCGGGTGAATACAGGATAGAACTCATTTTTACACCAACTTATTCCTCAAGGGGTAAATTTCATAAGGTATTGAATACAAGGGTAATTGTAGAGTAGGAAGATTTTTTAAAGATTACAGTGATTAAGATAAAGATTAAACAGATATAAGGCGTTTCATAATAATTGCTCTCTAAAATAATATCTAAGTATTTCTCCTGCTATCGGTGCAGCAACCCCACCACCCATACCCCCATTTTCAACGAATACAATGAGTGCGATAGTTGGTTTATCAAAAGGAGCAAAACAAACAAACCATGCGTGGTCTTCGCCCTGTGGGTTCTGTGCACTTCCTGTTTTGCCAGCCACCATAATGTCATTAATGTTTACTGCTCTTCCTGTGCCATCTGGGTGTTGAACCACTCCAAGCATTGCCTTTTGTATAAAGGCTATAGTTTCATCATTTAATGAAACCTTTTCTGCTTGCTTGCTATTTCTAAATATTATTTTACCTTCATAGGATACAATACTATCTATGAGTGTAGGAGTATATATAGTACCTCCATTAGCTATTGTTGAGATAAAGGATGCCATATTTAATGGAGTAAGTAATATCTCTCCCTGTCCGATAGCCAGGTTTGCGACGTTACCCTGTGACCAACCTCGCTTTCCATAATGGGAATTGAACCATTTTTCATCAGGAATTAATCCTCCACTCTCTCCAGGTAAGTCTATTCCTGTTTTTTCTCCCAGTTTAAAAATCCTGGAATAATTTGCTATATTATCGACTCCTAATTGCATTCCAATCTGGTAAAAGTATACATCACAGGATTGTATAATAGCTGAGATTAGTTCAAGTTGTCCGTGCTCATCCCAACATCTAAAATACCTATTTCCAATTTGAATGCCACCCTTACAAGTAATTGGCATGAGAGTATTTTCTGTTAATAAACCATTCTCGATACCTGCTGCTGTTATAACGAGCTTAAATACGGACCCAGGGGGATATTTTCCATTTTTAACACGATCAAATAGAGGAAAGATAGTATCCCTTGATAATGCAATCCACCTGTCCTCTTTTATACAAGGAGAGAAATGGTTGGGATTGAACCCGGGTTGAGAGTAATAAGCCAGAATTCTACCATCTTGAGGGTTAATTGCCACTATTACTCCGGATGTATGACCAGCCATAGCCTTTATACATACCCTCTGGAGTTCAATATCTATGGATAAGAAAATATTGTTTCCTGGTATAGGTTGTTTTCCAGGTGAGAATATACCAATTTCTCTTCCTTTTGCGTCAACTTCTATGTAATTTACACCATCCTTTCCTTTCAGATATTTATCATATTGTTTTTCTATGCCTGTTTTACCTATTATATCACCTGCTCTATACCCTTTATAGATATTCAACTCACTTTTAGAGATTTCTCCCATATAACCAATAACGTGACAGATGCTGTCAGCAAAATATGTTCTTCTTAATGGCTCAGTAACAATGCTTATATCTGATATGTTCGATCTTCTCTCCTCTATCATACATACTATTTGGAAGGGTACATCTCTGATGAACTTTGATTCATCTGTTTCTTTAAACTGCAGTTGTAAGCTGTCTTCAAGATAGGTAATTTTTTTATCTTTTGGTACATATATTGTATAACCAGGTCTGGTATCTGCAAGAACCCTTTTATTACAGTCATATATCAGTCCTCTGGGAGCCCTTACCAATACCTGCCTGACACAATTTTCTATAGAAAGTCTTTTATACTTTTCACCAAATATTATCTGTAGCCAGAATACTCTTAGAAAAAGCAATGTAAAAACTATGGCAATCGAGATTGTGATAATTCTATTTCTTGTATTCTTATTCATTAGAAAATCAGTGATTAAAGTTTATTATTCCTCAGATTCTGAACCAACACTCTATTTTAGCATGTTATATTAAAAAAGTCAAGTAAAAAGTCAACGGATTGCAATTTTAAATGTTAAATGTTGGATATCTCAGGTTTCAGGTATTAGGTTTCAGGTGTTAGATTGTAGGAGCGACTTCCCAGTCGCGATAAAAATGTTTAATGTTACATGTTTAATGGGATATGAGTTGAATAGTTGATTAGTTAATTGGTTGATTAGGTTAAATGATAAGGAAGGTAGGAGTCCGTCGTTTGACGGGGCGATAAAATAAATGTGAAATGATGAAGATGAGATTGCCACGAATTCACTTCGTTCAGTCTCGCAATGACAGACACCGGGATGAGATTGCCACGACTTCACTTCGTTCAGTCTCGCAATGACAGACACAGAATCATGACATTATGAGCCGTAGGCGAAATAATCGCATTTAAGGGGGGTAAGAAATAAAAAATAAGTTTACCATATGCAGATTATCATCGGGACATTTAATGAGATATACAGACTCCAGTCATTATAAGTAGTAGAGGATAAAGGCAATCTTAAGTTCTTGAGCAGTATAAAATTAACAAAATAACATCCAATTGTATTATGTATAAAAATATTTATATTTATTAATTCACCAAAAAATGTTGACAAAATTTAAAAAGTATGTTATAATAGTTTAAATCCAGTCTAATTAAATTTTAAATGTTCAAGATATACTGTGGATAAATTATATAAAAATGCCAGGGTGATTATAGATAAGGACGATATTAAAAAAGTTCTCGATAAACTTACAGACGAGATATACAATAGAAATAAGAATGTAGAAAAATTGCTCATCATTGGTATAAAAAGGAGAGGAGAGTTATTCGCAAGACGTATTGTTGAATCATTAAGTACTAAGCTTAATGTCTTATTTGGTAGTCTTGACATTACATTATATAGAGATGATCTGACTTCAATCGATAAAAAGCCAATTGTAAGGAAAACAGAAATACCATTTAATATTGATGACCAAAATCTTCTACTAATTGACGATGTTCTCTTTACTGGACGAACTGTACGTGCTGCACTTACAGAGCTTGTGGACTTTGGTAGACCCAAGAGGGTACAACTGGCAGTTTTCATTGATAGAGGAGAGAGGGAACTGCCTATATGTCCCGATTTTATCGGTAAATCAATGAAGGTTGATAAATCAGAAATGGTGGAAGTGAAACTTCAAGAAATAGATGAAGAAGAATGTGTCCTGATAGTTCCCAAATAAAGGGTCTAAACAGGAAAGATCTCCTTGGAATATCAGATCTTGATAGAACAGAGATCGAGCTTATCCTAAATACTGCAGTATCATTGAAGGAGATTCTTGAGAGACCAATAAAGGTTGTTCCATACCTCAGGGGTAAAACCGCAGCGTTTCTATTTTTTGAACCATCTACCCGCACACTCCATTCTTTTAGTCTCGCAGCACGAAGGTTATCATGTGATTCTGTGTCTGTATCTGCATCATCATCGAGTGTTTTAAAGGGTGAAACTTTACTTGATACTGCTAAGAACCTCGAAGCGATGAAACTAAATTTTGTTGTGGTGAGACATTCTTCTCCTGGAGCATCTCATAATCTTGCCAGAAATCTTCGGGCTTCAATAATAAATGCTGGTGATGGTTGTCACGAACACCCAACACAGGCACTCCTGGATTTACTAACCATAAGGGAACACTTCGGGAGATTTAATGGATTGAAGATCGCAATAGTAGGTGATATAGAGCATTCTAGGGTTGCAAGGTCTAACATTTACGGAATGAGCAAACTTGGAATGGATGTATCCATCTGTGGTCCCCCCACTCTTATTCCAAGAGATATCGAAAAAATGGGAGTAAAGGTCTACTATGACCTGAAGAAGGCTATAGAGGATAAGGATATAATATACGTTTTAAGAATTCAGAAGGAGCGTCAGTCTAAGGGATTATTTCCCTCTACAAGAGAGTATATAAAATTATATTCAATAACAGAGGATATACTTGAAAAATATGCAAAAGAGGATGTTATTATAATGCATCCCGGACCTGTGAACCGAGGTTTAGAGATATCAGTGTCAGTTGCAGATAGCAGCAAGTCCCTCATACTCCCGCAGGTAACTAATGGTGTAGCAGTAAGGATGGCATGTTTTTATCTACTTCCGGGAGGAGAGGAGAGGGAGAATCAATTATCAATGTAAAATTAGCAATTAGCAATGCAAAATGAGGGATAAAGGAAATGTTAAATGGCAAATGTAAAAAGGCAAATGGTTAATGTTAAAAGAAAAATTGTAGGAGCGACTTCCAAACTAAATTATCAATTGTATTTCCTATGAATAAGTTGATTATTAAAAATGCGAGGGTAATTGACCCGTTTACGGATACGGATGGAACCTTTGATATCCTAATTGAAGGTGAGAAGGTGATAGAGTTGAAGAGGAAAGAGAGAGGTAGGAGCCCAGCCAAAGGCGGGGCGAAAAGAGGGAAGAGGGTGAAAGAAAGGGTGATTGATGCACGTGGTTTGCTCGTTATACCAGGTCTTGTTGATATGCATGCACACCTAAGGGAACCAGGAAGGGAGGACGAGGAGACAATTTTTTCTGGTACAACAGCTGCACTAAAGGGTGGGTATCAGGCAGTTGTATGTATGGCAAACACTGAGCCACCTATTGACAACATAGGAATAGTGCGGTATATAAATGAGGCAGAGAAGGCGTGTGATGTTTATCCTGTAGGTGCGGCAACAAAGGGTCTTAAAGGAAAGGAGATAGCAGAGATTGGTGATCTTGTAAATGCGGGTTGTGTCGCAGTTTCTGATGATGGCATGCCAATTATAGATGCTTTTATTATGAGAAGAGCACTTGAATATTCTAAACAATTTGATATTCCTCTTATATCCCACCCTGAAGACCTGAATCTATCTGTTGGTGTGATGAATGAAGGCGTTGTTTCAACAGAACTTGGCCTTTCTGGAACTCCTTCAAGTGCTGAGGAAACTATGATTGCAAGGGACATATTATTAGCAAGATTTACAAAATCAAGATTGCATATCGCCCATATATCCACAAAGGGTTCATTGGAACTTATTAGAAGAGCAAAAGAGGAAGGATTAAATGTGACCTGTGAGGTTACCCCACATCATTTTTCACTTACAGATGATTTTGTAAGGACCTTCGATACGAACTTTAAAATGAACCCACCATTGCGTTCAGAAGAAGATAGAGAGGCGATGATTAAAGGGTTAAAAGATGGAATAATTGATGTGATTGCTACTGATCATGCACCACATGCTGATTTTGAAAAGGAACTTGAATTTGACCAGGCACCTTTTGGTGTAATAGGACTTGAGACAGCACTCGCTTGTGGAATCACATATCTTGTGAAACCAGGATATATAACAATAAAACAACTTCTTCAAAAATTGACGATAAACCCCTCAAGGATCCTTTCACTTCCGATCAAAGGTTTGATTTTAGGGGAATATGCGAATATTACAATTGTCGATACAAAGCTTGAATGGGTCCCACAGAGATTTCTATCTAAATCTTCTAACTCACCATTTTTAGGTAAGAAGCTTTGTGGCAAGGTGTTATATACCATCAACAAAGGAAAGGTATTTGATTGGAAAGATTAGGTTTTTTAGTTAAGTTTAATACTACCACCTTATCAGAAGAGCCCCCCAGGTAAACCCTCCACCGAATGTATTAAGTAATAGAATATCTCCCCTTTGAAGCCTTCCCTCTTCTATAGCGAAATCCACGGATATTGGAACAGTAGCGGCTGAGATATTTGCAATTCTATCAATAGTTATCATTGTTTTTTCCCTTGGTATACCAACTCTTTTAATTGTGGATTCAATTATTCTTATATTAGCCTGATGGGGCACATATAAATCGACATCATCCTTTGTTAATCCCGCATTTTTAAGAGCCTGTTCCGCAGAAATAGCCATCCATCTCACTGCATGCTTGAATACCTCTTTCCCATCCATAGTAACTGTATGGAGGTTCTTATCTACTGTCTCATGACTTGCTGGAAGTCTTGACCCCCCAGCAGGTTGAATAAGTAGTTCACCAAGATTACCATTTGCTCCCCAATTATAAGATAGTATATCAGAATTGTCATCTGATAATGTAAGAATAGCCACTCCGGCTCCATCTCCAAAGAGTACACAGGTATTTCTATCCTCCCAGTTGGTAACCTTTGTTAGCATTTCTGCACCAGCGACGAGTATATTAGTGGCTATTTTACTCTCTAAAAGGGATTTTGCGATGATAACTCCATATAAAAATCCAGAACAGGCTGCACTTACATCGAAGGCTGGAAAACCTTTCAATCCCAGATTCTTCTGGACCCAGCATGCAGTAGCTGGATATGCGTTGTCAGGTGTAATTGTACCTACGATTATACAGTCTATGTCCTGGGGTTTGAGATTTCCCTTTTCGAGTGCTATACGTGCTGCCTCAGTAACCATATCGGATGTCGCAATCTCATCGGATGCAATTCTTCTTTCCCTTATACCAGTCATTGTTCTTATCCACTCATCGGATGTATCCACCATTTTCTCAAGGTCGAAATTCGTAAGTATCTTATCAGGTAGAAACCTTCCAGTAGAGATGAATTTTACACCCACAATTCCTCCTTTTATTATTTACTATCAGTAATCCTGAATTCCACTCGCCTGTTCTTTGCCATATTTTCAGGAGAGTCATTAGGAACAAGGGGAATGGTATAAGCGTAGCCCTCAGTCTTTAACCTTAAGGGCTCTATTGTATGTTTATCTATAAGATAATACTTAACAGCTTCAGCCCTTGCCCTTGATAAATCCCAGTTATCATGGAACTCTGGAGTAGAAATCCTCCTTGAATCAGTATGACCAGCAATATGGAGTTTTAATTTGGGATTATCTTTGAGAATTCTCCCTATATTGTCGAGAATTGAGTATGCATCTGGTAGTATATCCGCCTTTGCTGTCTCAAAATGAATGTTTTTAAAAATTAGTTTTACCTCTTTTTTAAAGAGATAAAAGTTCTTTTCTGTGACTTTACCCTCATTGATAGAAACATTTTCTTTACTCTTAAGATAGGATGTATCATCAGGAAAGACCTCAATTCTATATATACCTCCTGAAAGTTCAAAACTATATGAACCCTTATCGTCGGTTTTTATCTTCTTGCCATCACATATTACTTGAGATAAAACAGGACTTTTTGTCTCTGCATCCAGGACTGAACCTTTAACGACCCCCGGTTTAATCTTTCTCAATTCAATGACCTTTTTTCTTGACTCAGATTCTATAGTATAAGCACTATCAAAGGCGATATGATAACCTTCTTTCATTACATCAATATTTGTTATACCTCCAGGAATTCCAACAATCCTGTATTCACCTTTCAGGGAATCAGTTGTTGCCATTAGATTCACATTTCCTGTGAATTTTAGTTCTGCCTTTAGTGGAGTTTTTATTTCACTATCTATTACTTTTATTAAAAGACTTGTCTTTCTCTTTATTGGTGGTATGAGTATTTTGAGAGAAATCCTATGGGTATTACCAATTACCCCATATGGTACATAGGCATAATCAACATTATATTTCTGCCATTTTGAGCCAAGACCAAAGGTAAATCCTCCAAGTTCAATATCCTGAGGAGCATTTCTATAGCCACACCTTAGAGCAATAGTATTTCTTATCCAGACTTCAGCACCAGAGTGAAACTCAATTTTACCTTTTTGGGGGAAGTTTAAATCTAAAAGAAGTAATATAGGAAATTCAGGTTGTATACATATACCTGTGCGGATACCTGAAGGAAGTTTAATATTTTCACCTTCATATTCCATATCTGGACCAAGATTGTATACATTAAATCCAAGATTTACCAATGGATGAAAGCTGTAAATTCCCCCAAAATCCATACTCCAACCTTTGCCAACTATCTCCTCAAGATTATCATATAACCCCTTGAATGTCATTCCAAGTGATAAATGTTTTAATGGTTCGACTCCATATGAGAGAGAAAAGATACCAGATGATGAATTTAAACTCTTCCGTATCTGTTGATCAGGTCCTCTTGATTCGATGTCACCGACACCTGCGATAAGAAGAGATGCACCAAATGTCCCTCGAGGAGTCTTGAGGACAAATATTAGATTTTCATCCCTTATACCCTGGAACCATTCATGGTGAGAGATAAATAATTCTGAGTTTTTCAAATTTCCAAGTCCTCCCGGATTCCAGAAAACAGCGGTTGCATCATTTGATAGAGCAGTGAAACTTTCTCCCATAGCGCAGGCCCTGGGGCCATAAGTAATCTTTAAAAGAGGAAATGCTGTTGTCCCCACTCCAGAATTAATAAAAAATACAAATAGTAAGATATTTAATATACCCATTTCGAACTCCTATTTTAGCAGAATGGTCTTTTTTATTACTCTGTCTTTTCCTCCTTCATCATTTTCAAATTCACACACATATATATAAACACCTGGCGAGACCTGTTCTCCGTAATCATTCGTCCCATTCCAGGTCTCTGTAAATATTCCCCTGTCAAAGTGTCTACTACTGATAAGCTCCCTTATTCTCTCACCAACTCTGTTGTATATATCTATAGTTAAATTACCACTTTCAGGAAGACTAAATACGAATACAGTCTTATCCTTAAAAGGGCTCTCGTAGTTATATATATCAAGTCCCAATCTCAGGTGTGTTATTATAACCGCGCTATCAGAAAGGGGAGGGTAGAGCATTGAGTATGCAAAGACTACAGTCTCTACATCGATATTACTTATATCTACAATAACTTGAGGAGCTGTAATTTTGAAGGTAATATCCCTTTCCTCAAGTGGTGATAGGCAGCCAAGGTCAAGTAGACCATCTCCGTTTATGTCCTCTATCTCATCGTTCTCGTAATAAAGAGCACCACCCCATCCGTATGGTAGTGGTGTGAGTGAAAGTGAGACTGTGTCCTCGATATTACCTGATGAGACTGTAAGGATATATTCCTTTACCTCAGCCGTTTTGATATAATCTTCTATATCAGGCTCAATGGATATTGAAGGAGATTGTGTTATAACAGTGATAAAGTGAATAGAATCCTTGACAGATGTTTTTACAGAGGATATTCCTATGAGTTTTATACTATCTTCCATGTATACCAAGACCATTGGTGGTATAACCTTGAGATTTAGTTCTTTTTCTCCATACATTGGTATTATTACATCTGGTATGGTGTTATTGTTATGGTCACCTGCAGCAAGACCCTCATCATAGATAATATACTCCCATTCAGGGGATGCATCAGAGATAAAGAGATCGACTGTGTCGTCTCCATTACCAAAATTTATAACACTGAAAGGATAAAAGGTGGTCTCAAGAGGGGCTATACTGTCTATTGAGACCTCTGGTTCAAGTTCTATATCAACAATCCTTCTTATCTTGGTAAAGATTAAGACACTGTCGGTTATTGTTGTATCGAGTGAGGATATTGCATATATAACACTACTGTCCTCTAAACCTGCTTGAAGGAAAGATGGAGGAGTTATCCTGAATGTTATTGATGCTGTCTCTTCCGTACTTAGACTACCTACATCTATCCGTCCGTCTCCATCTGTATCATAAAGCTGATTATTTAGTGTATCTAAGAGTGAGAAATCCCATTGTTGTGTGTGTGTGGCTTCTATATCGATTACATCCTCGTATCTACCTACATTCGTAATATACAACTGATACTCTATCATCTCCCCAGGATAGATAGAGTCTGAGGTATCTGGTTCTATTATTACACCAATATCTCCATAAATCTTTGTGATTAAAAGAACACTGTCGCTCACCGATGTATCAATGGATGAGTAAGCAAAGACGAGTGTTGTATCAATTTCACCTATGATTACATCATAGGGTGGTGTAATATCTACAAAGAGACCTCTTGATTCATCAGGTGAAATATCTCCTACATCCTGAATATCATCGCCATCTGTATCTGTTAGTGTGTCTTCACCTGAGGGACCAAGAATACTGATATCCCAGTCGCTCCTTGCTATTATATCTATACAGTCTGTAGAATTGCCTTCATTTCTAACCCATAGATAGTATCTAACAGTCTCACCTGGCTGTATTGAATCGCTTGAAGCGGGCTCAATGTTTACAGCAACTAATCTCTCGACCATGGTTATAAGTCTTGCATGGTCTCTTATAGACGGATTACTTGATAGGCTGCCTGTTACTATTGTGGTATCTGTATCTCCATAAAGGGCATCTGATGGTGGGGTTATCTTTACCAGAATATTTACTGTATTATCAGGAGCAAGGGAATCTATGTCAGGAATTCCATCGCTGTTAGTATCTGTCAAGGTGTCTAAACCTGCTGAATCATATATTTCTCTTGTCCATTCTGGTTTGGTTCCTGATGCTGAGATGTTAATAACATCTGAGGAATCAGTATTGTTTGTAACCATAAGTGTATAATCTATTGTTGAGTCAGGCAGTATTGAATCTGTTTGATCAGGTCTAACTATTATATTTCCTACTGGTAAGAATCCCTGTGCTAACCAGCTATTGTGTGTTTCCCATGAATTTGGTTCAATCCTTGGCACACTGAGGTCGTCGTTAATGTTTGTAATATGATATGTGTATGATGAAAATTGATCTCTACACTTTACCCATTCATCACACTCTAATACTGCTATCTCGGTATTTCTATAAGTTGCTATTATCTCTGCATGTCCGTCTCCATCAATATCTGCCACTGCGGGATGTTCAACAGCGGTTGGGGATTGAAAGTCGATATTCTCGTATATAACGTTACCATATGAGCCGTCATATATCCTTAAATATTCTGTCCCCATCCAGATTACTTCTTTAGAATTCTCTCCATCAAGATTGCAGATGATTGGTATAGTTCTTGAACCTCCAATCCAATCTGCAGCACTTGTTGACCAGACTATCCTCGCACTATCACCAGCATCCTGTAGTGCAAAGATAGAATCTTGTAGGTCATTATAACAGTTCGAAAAAATAACTATCTCTGGGTAAGAATCGTTGTTTATATCATCTACAGCTGCCATAGATAATCCTGAAGAATTATTGTTTAGAATTTTTTTTCGCCATTTCATGCCCCCATTATTTTTTATACACCATATATAACTGATACCACTATAAACATTGGTATTAACTATTATTTCTGGCTCTCCATCAAGGTCAACATCAGCTATTGCAGTACCTCCCCCTCTTGTGGGAAAACCAAGATATGTTTCCCATTTTAGATTCCCCTTGCTATCTAAGCAACGTAATTTCTCATCCATATTTCCGAATATCACCTCGGGAGTTTCTAACCCATCAATATTAGCTACTGATGGAACCGTTATACAGCCTCCGGTTGAATAGGTCCATACTGTATTACCATTGCTATTCAGGCAATAAAGATTACCATCACTACTTCCAACTAAAATCTCTGGATTACCAAGATTATCAATATTGGCAACTGTTAAGCCGCTCCAGTTTCTGTAATTATATGTGTTAAATCTCCATCTTTCCGAACCATCGTTATTAAGACAAAAAACACAACCTTGACCATTAGCTGTTTTACTATAAATTAACACCTCTGGAGTTTCGTCATCATCTATGTCTGCTATAGTTGGGCAAAACAAGAAATAATCAGAACCAAATGATTCGTTCCAAATTAAACTTCCTTCACTACTAAGGCAGAATACTTCCCCATTAATATTTCCAATCACGATTTCTGAACCTGGATGTTTATCATCAATATTTGCCACTACTGGAGAACAACGAATGTCTGCACCTGTATTAAAGTGCCAGGCAACACTCGGATTTTCGAAAGTAGCACTAAAAATTAACACTATAACAAATATCAAAGACATATAATATATGAGATTATTTTAGTCTCTTTTGAAATTTCGATATTCCTACCCACACTATAACACCAGCAAAGAATATTAGAGAGATGATTGAAATTATTGAACCAATCTGGAAAGGTCTTGATATATAGATGAAATTTATAGTATGACTACCCTCTGGTAGATAGACAGCACGCAATGTATAATTCGCTTTATAGAGTTTACTTCTTACACCATCGATAAGTACCCGCCAGTCAGGATGCCAGTTTTCTGATAGAACGAGAAAACCCGGTGAATTAAGTGCAGCCTCACAGGTAATTTCATTTTGCTGATAGTTTGTTAATTTAATATTTCCTATATTTGTAAGTGTATCCTGGTGGGGAACACCTGGGTCCTCTTCAAATATTACGCTCAAGCGAGGATTGAATTCTGGTTCTATCAATCTTTCAAGTACTTTATCCTTGTCCAATATCTCATAATCCGGTACAAGCCATACCCTTGGAAGTGAGGTTTCGTTCAGGTAAACGGCATAGCCTTGCCTGGTTGTATGTACTGCTTTAAAGCCATTGTGTGCATCCTCCCAGCTAATTCCCCACTGCCTTAAGAAGTTAAATTTAAAGTTTTCTATTGCATTCTGAGTATTTTCATCAAATCCTGATATATCTTCTGGTATAAATACATCTACTACGTATTTTGTATTCAATATGTTAAGCAGGTTTCTATGTCTTATGAGATTAGGATAATTGAACATAACACTCTCACCAGCACCAATGAATTCCTGGTATCTTTTACCTGGATTGGACACATAGCCGCCAAGACTTTGTATTCCGTGTATTGTAAGATAGCCATCCCTTGTATGTTCGTATTGAAGTGGAAATACGCGATAAAAGGAGTTATCTCCCTTTAAATATCGTACAATTTCATCAGGTGCATAATAAGTACTGGGGTGTGGAACGGTATCCAAAAATTTCTTTTCTATACTCCACTGGTCAAAAATGACGACAAGAATTGTTATTATTGTAAAGATTGTAAGTTTAATTTTTCTTAAAGCAAGAAGTAAGATAAGTATGGACGAAATAATAATAAGTAAAAGTGTTCTCCACATCCCTCTGATAAAGTCTGGATAATTCTGACTAAAAATTTGCATCTTTTGTTGAGCTAATCCTTTTCCATAACTTGCTTCTATAACTGGTTCGATATAGGACCTTATCAAGTTCTGAACTGATGTTTTACCTAAAGTGCATACAAGTGTAAATAATAAAACAACTGCAAAAACTATTACAATAAGTATTATTAAATTTCTAATTTTCTTCTCTTTTCTTTTTTCCTTATTCAGGAGATATTGAGTTCCATAAGCTGAAAGGACTATAGTCGAGAAGGCTACAAGGTAGAATATCATTGATGGACCCCTGAATTTATTTAGCATTGGTAATATGTGATAGGGAATCCGATAGAGAGGCGTATGACCCCCAAAGGCAAATATAGTAGATACAACACTAAGTCCAAGGAAAAATCTGACGTAGTTGTTCTTTATTTTATAAATTATTGCAACAAGTGCAAGAATCATGGGTAAGATTGCAATATATTGAGTATCGAGTTTGAAATAATTCTCTCCCCAATATCTGTTTCCTATACCGACAGCACCTGAGAAATAAGGTGTAAGAAGGTCAAGGAGTTCATTGGGGGCAAGTGACCAGGATGTGGCAAATGCATACCCTCTTTCAGCACCTCTTGCTCCCCATTCTATAGCCATAAGTGTTGGAAGATACTTTATAGCAAGCATGCCAATAGCAAGAATTAATCCAGAAACAGCACCCCCGATTATAATTAAATATTCGCTTTGACCATTTTCTTTTCTCTGCCATATCAGATGAAACAGGAAATAGAATGCAAGTACAATAGCTGCATAGTAGATTAATTGGAAATGAGCATTTACGGCTGCAAGTCCACCCAAACCACCTGCGATGAGGAAATAGGGAAATTTTTTTGTTATGAGTCCTTTATGAAGGAAGAGAAGTATGAATGGGAAGAATGCACATGCAAGAATTTTTGTCTCGTGACCTGGAGAGGTCATTGACAATACTGAACCACATCCCATATAGGCAATCCCGGCAATGAGAGCTATATAGAGAGATAATTTCAACCCTTTAATATATAGATACATTCCCAATCCAGCAAACATCATTGAAAATACAAACAGATATGTCCATCCCACGTGTGTTTTAAAAATAAGATACCACAAGGTATGAAATGTAATTGGATTATCGTTTGGGAGTCCGCAGAATACCATGGGATTCCATCTTGCTGCCTCACCATAATTTCTTATGGCTTCAGAACTCCATTGTCTTGAGGCAACTCCTGATGTTAACCAATCTGAACCATACATCATTTTTGAACCAGAGAGGAGGGGTGCAAAGTAGATAAGTGGCAAGATAATAAGAATAATAATGGCTATCTTATTAATAGTTGATTCGTTCATAATTTTAAATTTTTCACCTCCCTTATGTGTACTTTTATGTTTTTTCATCTCATCCCCCCTTTACTCTTTGTGATAGTGTAAAAATCCTTTGTAGATTTTATCTTAATTCATTAGTTAACGAATAATCCACTATTTTTTAAATAATTATCATTTTTTACTTGTATCTGATTCTTGTACGGGTCGGATTTTATCCGACCCGTTTCTTTTATGGGTTCGATAAATCGAACCCCTACATTTTCGCTTATTATTATTGGTTAAATATATCCTAATCCCTTTAATCTATCCTCGACTTTATCCATATCTTCTTTATAGGTATCAGCAGTAGTCTCAATAGTAGGTTCTTGATAATTATACTTTTCAATCCAATTATCTAAACGTTTTTTTAGAGTCACTGCAATTTCAGGTTCTTTTTCGATAATATTATTTACTTCTTTAGGGTCTTTAATTAAATCATATAACTCTTCTCTTGCGCCATGAATACGACCACACCTTCGACATATTTCATCTTTATGGGATAGCAAATGAATATACTTCCAATTTTTAGTTCTGATTGTTCTCTTTCTCTGATATTGAGCTTCTTCGGCATAAATAGCAGAATGTAATTGACTTCCATTTATTAAGGAGAGAGCACTTTTTCCGTCGAAGCTAATATTGGATTCTATACCTAATATTTCAAGGATAGTTGGAACTATATCGAAATGTTGAACGAATCCCTGGATATGCTTATCCTCAGGTAATTCTGGATGAGTAAGAATTAAAGGGACGTGAATAGTTTCATCATATAATCCGATATGATCAAGGTATATTCCGTGTTCTATAAGACTTTCTCCGTGGTCAGAGGTTAGGATTATCATAGTATTGTTCATAATTCCCTGAGTTTGGAGAAAATCTATTAATCTTCCTATTTCATAATCAATGAAGGAAATTTCACCATCATAGCTTGAAATTATTGCTGATTTATATTCCAAAACACTCTTCTCGAACAATTCAAATTCTTCCTTGAATCTGGTTGAAGTAAAATATCGAAACAGTTCTTCTATTCTTTTTTTTGTTCTACCATAATTATCTATATATTCTTTGGGAGGAAGGTAAGGAGCATGGGTATCCCAGTAATGCAGGAATAGAAAAATTTTCTCTCCACTATTTTCTTTTATTACTTTAATAGCATGGTCTGTAACATACCTTGCATCTTCATATGCTTTTGAAACTCCCTTAAATACTTTTTCCTGCAACTTATCAACCATTGATTGTCTGATCAACTTTCTTAGAAAAGGGAACTTACGAAATTGTTGTTTCAAGAAACCATGTAGACTTAACTGAGGTTTAGCTCCTGAGTAATAGTCGTAACCTCTTTTATGCCATCTCCAGAGCCAGTCTATTGCCAAAGTTTTATAACCATTTTCCTTGAGGATTTCAGGTAAAAGTTTTATCTTTCTTTCATTAAATGTCTTTACCTCAATATCAGTTACTCTTGGGCCATGATTTATAATTCCATGTGATAATGGATATTTACCAGAAAAAATTGTTGTAAACGATGGGTCAGTGTGATTGATGCATGAATATGCATCTTCAAATAATATACCTTTTTTTGCTAAATTATCTATGTTTGAACTAATATTTCTTTTATAGCCATAACAGCTTAATTTTTTTGCTCTCAAGGCATCAATTGCTAAAAAGATTATGTTTATGTTTTTATTCATAAAGTTATATTAAATCTTTTATCCCTTAGAACATTTATAAGAGATTAAGGAAAATTAATCAGATATTTTGGTATCGTTTTTTCGAATTATTGATTTGAATCCTTTGGCGAAGATAGCTATGAATATAAACATTCCTATGATTACCCAAACCCTCCATATAAGTGCGGATATAATACCAATAGATGTGGGAATTAGGTATTTTAATAAGAAGCTAAGGATTCCTTCTCTTATACCTAATCCCCCTGGAACAATGAATGACAGGAAGCCTATTATCCATGCAATTGCATTCGAACCCAAAAGTGGTAGTAGAACCGAATATGCTATTGGATAAAATGATTTTATCAAAAAGTAGAAGCAAAAACCATAAATTATCCAGTTTAAAAAATATATTAATAAGAGTTGTAATATCCTTGAGTAATGTAGAGTGAATTTAATTGATTCCTTTTTCAATATCTTTAATCCCCAGTTTACTATCCTGGGTAATACGCCTGGATGTAGTGCTATTAAGCATAAAGGAATAACAAATAGCATTAGGTATATCTGTCTGGGTAATCCCTTGTTTATAAACCATATTAATGAAATTGAAAATATTATAAGAGCTGAAAGAATGCTTAATATCGTTTCAAGAACTATACTTACAAATGTTTTATATCCGGAAATACCCAGGCGCTTCGCAAAATATACCTTACCAAGGGGGGCAAGAAATTTTCCAGGAACATATCTCCCGAATTGAGTTATAGCATGAATTTGAATAGCATTTTTTAAAGATATTTTCTCATTGAGGTTTTTAAGAACAAGTTTCCAGCCCAAACTTATAACTGTAAGATAAAATATCTGTAATACTAAGGAAATAGCAAGGAAGCCAAAATTGAATGATAATTCTTGAAAGGGAATCTGAGTCCAGTTTATATATAACGACCTACCGATAAATACAAAAACAATAAGAACAACTGTAGGTCCTAAGAATTTTTTTGCTAAATTCATGTGATTATGGTAGATTTATAGAGTACTTTGCTGTAAATATTTAGCATCCTTTTTGCACTTTTTAATGGGGTAAAATTTTCCTTTACAAGTCTATATCCATTTTCAGCTAAACGCAGAGCCAATTTTCTATCGTTTAGTAGCTTCTCAATAGCATTTGCCAAGGCTGAGGTATTTTTTTGAGGAACAATTAATCCAGTTTGGTCATTTATTACAATATCACACATACCCCCTACTGGGGTTGTAATAACTGCATTTTTACAAGCAAGTGCTTCTAAAACTGCTACACTTACACCCTCAGCAAGAGAGGGTAAAACAAAGATATCACATAAATTATAGAATTTGTTTAATTTATATCGTGGCATAGAGGGGATAATTTCAATATTGTTGTTTAAACCATGTTCTTTTATTTTATTTTGTAGTAATTGCTTGTCAGGACCGTCTCCGATAATAATAAGGTGGAATCGTTTCCCTTTAAATTTTAAAAGATTTACTGCATCTATTAGATATTCAAATCCTTTAGCCTTAACGAGTCTACCAATACTTAAGATGATATTTCCCTCAGGTTTTATTGTTTCTTGAGGATAAAAGAGTAATGGATCAACGGGCATAGGTAACACATCCACTTTAGATTCATCAATTCCTATCTGGTTTGAAAGAATGGATTTATGGGGGCTTGCTACAGATGTTATATAACTTGATTTTTTAAATATCAATTTAGCCAATATCCTGAGTAATGAATTATTATTTAATAAAGTAATATCAGTACCATGTGTTGTAACGATATATGGTTTATTTGTTAGAGCCGATAAAGAAAAAGCCACCATACCTGATGGTATCCACCAATGTGCATGAATAATATCTATTTTCCTTTTAATAATAATTTCATAGGCTTTAAATAAAAAAGAAATAAGGAAGAGAATAATTAAAATACGATTAGATAGATTACCTCTTGCTAACTTGTGCATTATACCTTTGTAAGCCAGTCTTTCATATCTATAAGGTGCATAACGAAACCTATAAATATACAGATCATCAATGCACTCGAATGTTGGCAGCTTGTTTTCATGTGGAGCGACCACAGTAACTTCTATTCCCTGCTTAATGAATCCCTGAGCTAAATCAAACAAGAAGGCTCCTGCGGAATCACCCTTTTTACGGATGAAAGAATGTGTTAGAAAAAGTACTTTAATTTTTTTCCTGTTTCCTATTAGGTTTTCCACCTTTCCTTTTAATTCTTTAATAACTAAAGATACAAGTCATAACTCAATCATTTTTTTAGAACCTAAGAACATTGATATCTATATTACCTCTTGCTGCTTTTTAGTTGATGTATCTCATCTCTGATACCAGCAATAGCCTCAGCCAGAAACCCTAAAGTAAATAGTGAGATGCCGCTTAGTACAAGAAAGATAACCAAAAATAAGAAGAGTCTGTAACCTCTGCCTAAACCATATCTCATGTAAAGGGCTATTATGCCGATAATAAACCCTGCAAAAAGAAGAGAACCCCCCATTATGCCAAAATATAACATGGGTTTACGCATAAGAGAGAGTTGAAATTTTACAGTAATCAGATCAAGAATACCAATTACTATCCTCATAGGTCCCCTAAATTTTGATATACCATATTTTCTTGGATAAATGTCAACTTTAATCTCTCCAACATTAAAACCCTGTTCGAATGCCATTACCACTATATACCTATGCCAATCTTTGCGCCATGGAATTACGCTGACCACCTCTCTTTTAAACGCTTTAATAGAGTTTAAATCATGAACAGGAATGTGAAACAATAATCTTGAAAGCATATTGTAGATATCAGATATAAACTTCTTTCCATACCTTCCAACCTTCCATCCACATACTATATCGAAACCCTCCTGTATCTTATTTATCATTCTTGGGATGTCTTCAGGGGAGTACTGCAAGTCTGCTGGGAAGTATACAAAAATATCTCCTTCTGCTATTTTAAAACCAGTAAGAAGAGCATTTGTAACACCCATTTTTCTATTATTGCGGGTTATTTTTACAAAATCATGTATTTTACTGGTTTCCTTTGCTCTTAAATAGGTTTCATCTTCACTGCCATCATCCACGATTATGAGTTCGTAATGGAACTTATTTTTTTTAAGCATATTATACACTGCCTCAACAAGGGGCTCTATGTTTTCCTCTTCGTTATAGGCAGGAACAATTATTGAAACAAGTTTATCCATTTTTCAAACTCCTTTTTCTCCTTTTCCCCTAATGTTCTTCAGGAGAAAGGGAGAGGTTATGAAAGGGAGAAGTAAGACTCATTTATTTATTCTCTCCACTTCTTTCTTTCCCCATCTCTCCTAAATTCCTTTTTCCTTATCTCTTTAATTCTACTCTTCTTACGTCTACTTTAAAATCAGCAAAATTAACCAACAATCCTACTTCTTTATTTGTTGCCTTTAAGTAGGACCGTAGCTGTGCGTAATACTTTTTATGCATCTCTTCCACTGTCTTTAATTCTACAATTACAGCATCCTCGACTAACAGATCTAATCGATGAGTTCCAACCTCTATACCATCATAGAAAATTTTATATTCTTTCTCTGTCTGAAATTCAAGACCTTGTTTATTCAACTCGACTTCCAAAGCCTTATGATAGATACTTTCAAGAAAGCCAGGCCCAAGCTGTATATGAACATTTATGCAGGCTTTAATAATCCGATCGGTCAACTTTTCTAAAATTAATTGCCTTTTCTCCATCTCCTTTTTTCTCCTTTTCTCCTAAATTCTTTTAAGGAGAGAGGGAGAAAGTATGAAAAGGAGAATTATCGTTTATTTATTTTCTTTTTTTCTCCTCATTTCCCTATTTCCCCTTTTCTCCTTATTTTTTACTTGACAAATTATAATTTTTATAGTATAATACACTTTAACGTGGGGTAGAGCAGTGGTAGCTCGTCAGGCCCATAACCTGAAGGTCGCGGGTTCGAATCCCGCCCCCACAATTTTTTTCATATAGAGACTCCTCCACTTACTCTATGTGTGGGTCCCAGGACATGTGATGAAAATGCATAATCTATAAAGAACCTTCCTACCGTTACACCACCGCCTCCTACAATATTTGTGTCATTACTGCCCAATCTTATAAATACACAATCTCTAATACACAATTCTGTTCCGATGTGATGTGTGGTTTTATACATTGAATGAATATCATAGGTAAATAAAAGTTTTATGAATTCCAAATCAAAACGATAAGAAAGACCACCTCTTATATCTCTTTTAAGAATATCCTTAGTTCCTGAGGTGTAAACTATAACAGAGGTAAATGGGTTTTTAAGATTTACACCCAATGAAAATTTACCCTTTCTATAAATAGCACCCAGATCAATGCCTATTCCATTACCTTTAAGTATATCCAAATTACTTTGAAGATATTTTAGATTTATTCCAATTAGAATATCTTTCTTATTTACGGCAAAACTTGCAAAAAAAATATACTGGTCAATTCCAAACTTCCCGATATTTCCTGTCCCGACATCTTCGCCAAAACGTGATATATCTGATATACCAATCCTCAGGAATGAAAAACCAGTACCAAATTGATTGCCTGTTGGAATCACGACCGATAGAAAATCAAGATTTTCAAGCCCAAATGGGGAGGCGTGCATAAAGGATAGCATCAATTTGCTATCTGCCATAGCAGCAGGGTTCCAAAAAGATGAAAATCCTGATGACGGTACTGAAGTAGATGCACCGCCAAGAGCACATTCCCTCGCACCGACATCAAGCTGAAGGAAGTCGAAGGTATACTCACCTGCGTGGGAGGAGGATAGCAAACAGCAGGCAGTAAACAGTAGGCAGTATGCAGCAATTTTATTTACTACATTCTTCATTGTTAAAAACTCCCGTTAGATTGTCAGTAATCAGTAATCGGTTATCAGTTTTTCTACTTCTCATCGATAACTCGGACAACTCCAAGGGTTATCCTTACACCCAGCAACCCGATATCCTGATAGCCTGATAATCTGATACTCTGATATTCTGTCCCTATCATCCTATTGAGTAGAAAGCAAGGTAGCCTGGGTATTCTGCTGCATCACCAAGTTCCTCTTCTATACGTATTAATTCATTATATTTAGCTACTCTCTCTCCTCTTGATGGGGCACCGGATTTTATTAATCCTGTTCCAGTTCCTACAGCAAGATGCGATATAATAACGCTTTCGGTCTCTCCGGAACGATGTGAGATAATTGTCGTGAAGTTAGCCTTCTTTGCCACTTCTATTGCTTCAAGCGTCTCCGTAAGTGTGCCTATCTGATTTAGTTTAATAAGAATAGAGTTAGCGGTCCTCTCATCAATTCCTCTTTGTAATCTTTCGACGTTTGTGACGAATATATCATCACCTACAATCTGTACTTTTTTCCCCAATCTTTGCGTTAGTATCTTCCATCCCTTCCAGTCATTTTCAGAAAGACCATCCTCTATCGAAATTATAGGATATTTTTTGCACCAGTTTTCAAATATTTCTATTATACCTTCATTTGTAATTTTCCTCCCTTCAAAAAGATATAACCCATCTTCTTCAAATGAAGATGCAGCTGCATCTAGGGCAATCCATATATCCTCTCCAGGTTTATAATTTGTCTTTTCTATGGCATTAAGTATAAGCTCGATTGCCTCTGAATTACTTGAAAGGTTGGGTGCAAATCCTCCTTCATCTCCAACATTTGTAGAATATCCTTTTTGCTTTATAAGTGTTTTTAAGGTATGAAAAATCTCACTTGCCATTCTGACAGCCTCTTTAAATGAAGGTGCACCCGCAGGCACTATCATAAATTCTTGAATATCAATATTATTATCAGCATGTACTCCACCATTAATTACATTCAACATGGGTACTGGTAGTAGTCGTTGAGATATACCACCAAGGTATCTGTATAAGGGAAAACGAAGTTCGTTTGCCTGTGCTATAGCTACGGAGAGTGATACAGCAAGTATTGCATTAGCTCCAAGATTCGACTTATTATCTGTTCCATCAAGTGCAATAAGTTTACTATCAAGTTCGCTTTGACATACTGAATCCATACTAATAACCTCTTTTCGAATAATCTTATTTACATTCTCAACAGCTTTTAGTACACCTTTACCATGGTATTTATCTTTATCATTGTCACGGAGCTCAATTGCTTCATATTTTCCTGTTGATGCACCTGAAGGAACCTGTGCCCTACCCATAATACCTGTTTCGAGAATACAATCTGCCTCTATTGTTGGATTACCTCTTGAATCTAATATCTCTCTTGCATATATTTCTTTTATTCTACTCACAAAACCCCCCATATAAAATTAAAAATCAAATATTAAGAATAGCCACGCATTGAGTGAAGATATTATAATCTGTGAAAAGCAGTGTAATTTGTGGTTATTATTTTGATATTTGCATTTTAATTTTTGATATTACAATGTCCATCCTCTTGATTTCCTCCGTACATTCCATCGTGTCAGTAGAAGACCAGCAAAGAAACCCCCTATATGTGCGAAGAAAGCAATATTCGAACCTGAAGGTAAAGTGAAAATACCGAAGATAATTTGTAGTAGTATCCAGAAACCGAGAAATAAGAATGCAGGTATCCACACAATCCTGAAAAAGAGGAAGAATATGATGAGTACATTGACCTTTGCTCGCGGATATAGGAAGAAATAACTACCCATTATGCCTGCTACCGCACCTGATGCACCTATAAAGGGTATGTTTGAGTTAGGTGAGACCAGTATTTGCAAAACTGCTGCAATTAATCCGAACGAGATGTACATAAAGAGGTATCTCCAGTGTCCCCACCAGTCCTCAACATTGTCGCCAAATATATAGAGAAAGAGCATATTACTGATAAGATGCAAAAGGGAACCATGTAAGAACATGGAGCTCAGGAGTGTGATATATACAGGTATATCTATATAAGGAGCAATATCCCTTGCTCGAGTTATCTCAAAAGGGATACATCCATATTTGGCGATAAATATATTTAAGGATTTTCCTAAAGAAAGCTCATAAATGTATAAGACAACATTTATAATTATCAAGAGATATGTAACAAAGGGAAATCTCTTCGAAGGTATGTTATCTCTTAAGGGTATCATTTATTTGTCTCTCGCAGCACCTTTAGAGAAATTAATTACTCCCTTCAAGCTTCCTTGCCTTTGTTTCGTCTGCCTTTTGTTTTTCATATTCGCCTAATCCAAAGTATGCAGAAGCACGGTTATAGTATAAAATTGGATCCTCAGGGTTTAACTCAATTGCCTCAGTGTAGAAATTGACTGCTTCATTATAATTTTTTTCCTGTAGGTATATAGAGCCAAGAAATGAAAGTGCCTCAACATCTGCTGGGTTTATTTCCAATGTCTTAATAAGGATTATTTTTGCATTCTCAATATCCTTTTTTTGAATTAGTGTCATTGCAAGGTTAAAATAGGCATCCTCGTTTGTTGAATCTATCTCAATTACCTTTCTGAATGTATTTTCAGCATTATCAAAATCTTCTAAGTATGTGTAACATACACCTGTATGATATAAGGCATCCACATTAAGGGGATCAACGCTTGTAGCTTCTGTAAATTCTTTTACAGCTTCCTCATAATTCTTTAAGCTCATGTAGTAAATAGCAAGTTTAGACCTTTTATCAGTATCTGATGGGTCCTTTTCGATAGCAATATTGTAATTTTTGATTGTATTTGAAGTATCCTGCATCTCAGAATATGCATATGCCAAAAAAGTGTATGTGATCGCAGAGTCTGGTTCGATTTCAATAGAGTATGTAAAGTAGGAGATTGCTTTGATGAAATCATTTCTATTCGTAGCCTTTTCCCCAGCAGCATTGTAAACTCCCCAGATAAATAGTCTCTCCCCCTCCTTTACGATATCAGGGTCTATCTTTATAGCCTTATTAAAATTATCTGCTGCTACTTCATATTCTCTTTTCTGTGTATGTGCTCTACCAAGCCACATATGCGCCTCAGCATTAGCAGGATTCGTTTCCACCTCTTTAGAAAAGAACTCTATTGCCCTGTCCCAGTTCTCTTGCTGCATGTAAATCTTACCAGATGTCATTTCCTGTGAAGCGCATCCAGCAAGTATCAGCATAACTGTTACAACAATGGTCATCCTATGCATATACCCTCCTTATAGAGTCAGACATATAAAAAACCAAAAAGATGCCAGTGTTCAAGGTTAAATCCATTCATCAAACAACTGTGATTATTATAACATAAAAATTTAAGAAATGCAAGAAAAAATTATTATCCAGAACACCTAACCTATGATTTTTTTTAATAATTTACCTACTACCTTTGGATTTGCTTTACCTCTTGTAGTCTTCATTACTTCTCCTACAAAGAATCCAAAGAGCCCGCTTTTTCCTTCCTTATATCTACTAACCTCATCAGGATGTTTGTTCAAGATATTTTTTACAATGCTTTCAAGCTCTTTTTCACCCTCTATTTTCTCGAGTCCGAGTTGCTTTACGAGTTGTTTTGGGGAACCTCTTTCACTAATCCTGGGAAGTAAATTTCTTGCTACTGTTCTTGTAATAATTCCATCTTTCATGAGACAAATAATTTCTGATAGCTTGTCTTGGGATATGGGATTATTTTCGAATTTAATACCCCGTTCATTAAGAAAACCAACTAATTCAACAAGTATAAAACCTGAAGTAAGTTTTACATTATTGCTATTTTTCATGACACCTTCAAAATAGTCAGCAAGTGCTTTTCTTGAAACGAGAATGTCGATATCCTTCTTTTCCAGTCCATACTGTTTTAACATCCTATCTCTTCTGTCATCAGGGAGTTCTCCAATTTGTTTCTCCTGCTCCTTTATAAGGGAGTGTGGTATACAGAGCACAGGGAGGTCAGGTTCATCGAAATACCTGTAATCCTCTTCTGTTTCCTTTCTTCGCATTTCCTTAGTAATTTTACTTTTCTCATCCCAGAGAAGGGTTGCGCGTCTTATAGTTTTCCCCTTCTTTAGCATATATATCTGACGCTCTATTTCATACCTAATCCCTTCTTCAACCTGTTTTATCGAGTTGAGATTCTTTATCTCCCTTCTCGTTCCAAAAGGTTCTCCCTTTATATGAACGGATATATTAGGTTCACATCTTAGTTCACCCTTTTCCATATCAGCATTGGAAACACCGATGTATCTTAGAATCTCCCTCAATTTCGTCGCATAGATATAGGCTTCTTTCGGTTCACGTATATCTGGTTCTGTAACTATCTCTATAAGGGGGAATCCTGCCCTATTAAGGTCTACAAGGGACTCATCTTTCATATGAATAAGCTTTCCCGAATCCTCCTCAAGATGGATCTGTCTTATCCTGATTGACCTGTTATCTATATTGATTATACCGTTTTCTCCTATTGGATGTTCGCATGTTGTAATTTGATAACCCTTTGGTAAATCTGGATAGAAATAATTCTTTCGAGAAAATGTTGCTGTACTGTTCACTTTACATCCAAGAGCTAATGCTGCACGAACAGCAAGTTTTACTGCCTGTTCATTAAGTACCGGAAGAGTTCCTGGAAATCCCTGACAGATGGGACAGACGTTGGTATTTACTTCATCTGTATATACTGCTGGACAGGAACAAAAGAGCTTGGTATTTGTTCTAAGCTGAACATGGATTTCTATGCCTATGATAGCCTCGTATTCTTGCATTTTAGTTAATCTTATCTCCCACGAAGGACACGGAGACCACGGAATTTATTTTACATTTATTTCTTCAGTGTATTCCGTGTATTCTGGGGGCTATTTAATGATTCTTTTGATTTCTATTTTAGGACTTCCAAAGTTTATAAGAAGACCCAGCCTGTAACCTGTGGCATTCAAATAGTTCAAAACCTGAGACTCATGTTCTGGTAATAGCCTTTCTACAGCTTTACATTCCACAATGATTTTATCGTAACATACAAAATCAGCGATATATGATTTCCCCAGAATAATGTCCTTATAATGGATCCGTAATGGGCTTTCCTTTACATATGGTATGTCGGAGAAATCAAATTCATAGGCTAATGCTTCCTGGTAAACTGGCTCAAGAAAGCCATGACCGAGTGTTTTATGAACCTCAAGAGCGGCTCCTATTATATTGTGCGTATTTTCCTTATAAAGTAAGTCAATCAATTGACCCCTTTTTTATCTCCCACGGAGACGACGGAATTTATTTTTCATTTATTTCTTCAGTGTATTCCGTGTATTCTGTGGGCTATTTTCTAACTGGAATACCCAAACTGCCTTATGTCACTTCTTTTTTTCCTCCAACCCTTACGAACTTTAACCCATAAATCCAGATATACTGGTTTCTGTATGAAAAATTCTATCTCTTTCCTTGCTTGAGAACCTAAATCTTTTAGCTTTTTCCCCTTATTACCAATGATAATACCCTTGGCAGATTCTTTATCCAGATATAGAATAGCCTTTATATATGTCTTACCTTTTTCTCTCTCTATAAACTCATCAATAACTACAGCAGCTGAGTAAGGTATCTCTTTTCCATAGG
>JAGMCL010000051.1 GCA_023129165.1 Caldifarciminota bacterium
ACTTTACAGCAGGGTTTTGGATAGGGAGAGTAGTACAAGGAGTGCTGGTTTTATCAGGGATAAACCTGATAATATAAAAACTGGGGGGAGAGAAAAAAAATGGTGTTGGGAAGAGCATTTATGGAGTTAGGTGGAGAGCTTTGGAAAGCATGGATGCAAGGAGGAGCATTCATAAGATTGTATGAGTGGCAGCGACTACCACAAGATGTGTGGGTAACAAAGGAAGGCAGTGATACAAGAGGGAAGGGACAGATGATTAATCCCTTTAAGACAGTGCAGCATGCAGTGGATGAGATAGTGGAAAAAGGAGACAATTCAGCACAGAAACCTTATACTGTGCATGTGGGAACAGGACTCTTTAGTGAAAACGTAGTATTGAACAGTGCAAAACTGAAGAAGATACGAATAACAGGAGAAACTGGATTTGCTGAGATAAATAAGTTGGACGTTGTTGGATGGGATGTCTTCAAGAGTCTCTTGATTGATGGATTGGAGATTGATGAGGTCTCTATCATTGGTAAGACCAATGACTCAGAGTGCTTCACTTCTGGTCTTGGACTTAGAGATTGTCTTGTGGACAAGTTGACTGTGAAGAACTCACCAATGTTCGGTTTCCTTACAGGAATTAAGGGAAGTGGAAAATGTGAAATAGAGAATGTGGATTACTTCACGTTGGTAGGAGGGAGCATGTTTGAAGCAGACCCGTTCACTATAAAATACATCTCAGGGAATCCCAAACCTGTGGGAATGGGGTATATGAAAAGCTGGTTTGCTGGAGGAATGGTATTGAATACACCAACACTGGCAGGATTAGGATTCTTACAGATAAATCAAGGAACTCGGTTTGGAGACTCAGCTGTTCCACTCGTGTTGACTGCGGGACAAACCTTAGTTAACTGCTGCTCTTGCTGTATGTGTGATGTGAGTACAGGTGGTAATCCGAGCTGGTATGTGGGATATGGAGACTATGTGAAAGGAGTAACATGATATTTAAAGCACTCTTTTTTTCTATTTTTTAGGATGTGATGTGTAATGAAAATAAAAGTATGGAGTTTAAATTTTTATAGCTTTCTGAAGCTACAGGGATGGATAGTGGATGCGTTGAACAACATGGGACACGAAGCATCAGGTGGTGTCTATTATCGAAGTGCTGTTAGGAAAACAGATGAACCTATGATACTGGTGACAGAAGAAAACATGATAGACAACTTTGTAAGATTGTGTGGGATGTTCAACAAGAAAGGACTGGCATGGATAGACTTCTTTGTCTACAAGAAATTTGCTGGTGTAAAAATGTGGCAAGATGGATTCAGAGCAAATGGGGGCAAGATAGTTCCTATTGGTGAGTTCGAGAAAGGGTATCTTGAAAAAGGAGGAGTAATAATTGATGCAAAAATACCAAGACCTATTTCAGATGATACTTTCAAATGGACTTGGAAAGGAGCAAGGAAGAGAGTTCTCAGTTGGGGATTTCCACAATATATGAAGGAGTATAAATGGTATAAACACATGGGGTGTCCGATTGAACTGGAGAATGTAACAAGAAAAGGACATGAGCTTTTGGTGCAGTTTGCTGAGAACAATCCTGATTGGGAAGTATGTTTAGTGACACATAGAAAAGTTCTTGAGAAAGTGATTACCATTCCAGAATTAAGTAATCTGGAAATTGTAGAAGCAGGTAATATTCCAGAAGAGCAGAAATGGGATATGATGGCTAATGCTGGAGTTTTCTGCTTTCCGACACGGCAAGATGCACAAGGAACTACTCAAATCGAAGCAGAGGCAATAGGTGTTCCTACATGTTATACTGCTCTACCACAACAAGTAGAAGTTGGTGGTGGTGTAGAGATACCATATAGGGAGATTGTGGAGTTTCCTGATAGATTTCGATTAGCCGTTATTGATTATGAGGAAGTCAGAGATGCCATACTTAAAACACATGCAGATGGTGACCGACTGTCTGTGTTTGGAAGAGAAAATGCTCAAAGGTTTAGAGCATCTATTATAGCAAAGCAGTTGGTGGAGGTGTTGGAAAGATGAAACTAAACTTTATCAACACAGGATATTACTTTCCTTATCTGTATTACTTGGCAATCGTTTCTGCTAAGAAAGCACATTCAGTTGATGAGGTTGTTCTATGGACTACAACAGAGATAAAGGATAATCACTATTTTGAACTGTTAAAGGAGAGAGTAAAAATCAAATCGCCAGAAATACCACCTATTCCAAATCTGCATAGAGCAAAAGAGCGGTATCATGGAGTAAATACAGAGAGAGTGCGTATTGTTGTTTTAGCAGATATACTCAGATGGAAAATACTGTATGAGGAGGGTGGGATTTATCTTGATTTGGATACATTCTCTCTCAGAAACATGACTTTATGTTTAGGTAACAAAGAGGTGTGGATTCCGTTTGAGAGACCAGAAGGATGGTCTACAAGTGAAAACGTTTTTGCTATTCATGCAATAATGAGTAAGCCTGGTTCTGAAATAATAAAATCTGCTTACGATTATGCTATAAAAAGAATGAAGCTAAACTTTGGTACTATAAGGTGGACAGAGACTGGCAATCAAGCTATGGAGCATGCTATCAGAAGAGCAAATCCATCAAACATAGAGATTGGCTCAAGAGACCTTTTCATTCCTTTCACTATATGGGAACAAGGATTTTGGGACAGAGCTGATTTGCCTTTAAATCCTGATGCATATCTGCTACACTTAAATGCTACATTGAATGAGAACATAGTTAAAGATATAACACCAGAGTGGATTAAGCATTCAAATGGTTTGTATGCTCGTCTTGTGAAGGAAAAGTTGGATGAGGAGGAGTGGTGTATATGACAGAGATAACTATTATAGATTTGATAAAGGAAACACCGTATTACACATATATAGACTTGTTAGTTGAAGCATTAAACACATACAAGCCGAAAAGGATAATAGAGTGGGGAACAGGTGTATCAACGAAGATAATGGACAGAGAAGGAGTTGACGAAGTTCACACAATCGAACATGATTTAGAATGGTATAACAAATTCAAAGATGGATATTCAAATAGAGTGAAATGTTATCATATGATTTCTCCAGATTACATTGTAGCAGGAAACCTGTTTCAAGAGAACTATTTTGACATGGCATTTATTGACGGTGCAGAGCCTCGTGTTGAGTATATGAAAACGGCAAAGGGACTGGTTAGAAACGGTGGACTAATTTTGTTGCATGATGCGGAAACACCACATTATGAAGAAGGAATTAAACTGTTTGTTCCCATCAAAGAAGTGGAGTTAGTGTTCTCATCATATCATCTCAAAACTCTTCTTATGGTGAACAACAAATAAAAAAATAACAGAGTGGTGATGATGTCACCACCACACTTCTGCTTCTTTTCTTTTTCCACCTGCGGTCTTTATGCGGTCTTTTGCATACAAATAGATGTCCTTTATCAT
>JAGMCL010000052.1 GCA_023129165.1 Caldifarciminota bacterium
TAGGGGAAAAGAGATTTGAAAATTTAAGGGATAAGATAAAGATAGAATAATGGAAATAGAATCAATAATAGAAAAGGCAAAAAAGGCAAGGGAAAACGCATACGCGCCTTACTCCGGCATTAAGATAGGAACAGCTATATTAACTAAAAGTGGAAAGACATTTACAGGCTGTAACATTGAGAATGCATCATACGGACTAACAATTTGTGCGGAGATGGTAGCTATAGCAAATGCTATATCAGAAGGAGAAAGAGAATTTGAGCTTCTTGTTATTGCATCCGATGATTTTGCATATCCCTGTGGCGCCTGCAGGCAGGTCTTAATTGAATTTTCTGGTGATATAAAGATAATATTGGTAAATGAAAAAGGAGATATAATTGATACAACAATCAAGAAGCTCCTTCCGCACCCTTTTCATATCTCTCGTAAATAACAACCATTATACTTATGATAAATCCTATTAGATATTTTCTCTCCTTGCCCATGAAAAGACAGATCGTAGATATGGGAGAGATAGCAAGACACTCGAGACACATTGCGGTCATATTCCCAATGAATGATAGTAACATGTCTAAAAGCGATATAGTAAAATTGATTAAAGATGACTTCAGTGGATGCAAGATATATGCAATTGTTAGCAGAGGAAGCGAAGTAATTAATTTCGATGAAATAGTATATCTTGACTCGAATTTAGTCATCTTCGGAAGAAAGTTTTTCAAAACAAAGGAACTTCTAAGAAATCTCCATATCGATATATCGTTTGATTTAAACCAAAAGATAGATATAATAACTTATTTGGTTGGTGCGTCACTAAGAATAGGAATAATAGACTCACCATTTTTTAACGTTGTAGTGAAAGGAGCAAACAATAACCCTAATAAAATGTTCTCTATCTTTAATAATAATCCTTTGAGTTTATAGGACAAATACGTCTCATGGTAACGATATAAAAGTTTTTATTTTAAAATTATTGCATTTACTCACGGAGGTATATATGAAAGAAGGAAGAGGTGGACTTGCAAATATCCTGATAGCAGGAACTTACCTTAAAGGCAACCTGAAAGCCGATGGTGGTGTAAGGATTGATGGTACTGTAGAGGGAGAGGTCACTGTTAGCGACACATTCGTTTTAGGAAAGACGGGTGTAGTAAAGGGAACAATAAAAACAAAAGATGCTCTAATTGGAGGTAAGGTTATAGGTAATATAAAGAGCCAGGGTAAAGTCGAGTTGAAGACTGGTTCTGTTGTAAATGGAGATATAATCTGCAAGAGACTAACTATGGAAGAGGGAGCAATCTTTGATGGTTTCTGTAAAATGACGGAAGATAAACCTGTTAAAGACAGAAAAATGGTTACACTGAATCAGAAGGAAGTAGAGAAGGAACCAGCAATTAGATAATACAATAAACCTATTAGTATATAAAAAATACCTCTGTGTTCTCTTCTATTGAACCCAAAGTTTACCAGAGGTGAGCTACAAGCAAGAAAAACGCTGATAGGGAATTTGAGTACACAGAGAAAAATAAATATTATCTCTCTGTGGCTCCCCTGTTAAATAAAGTACCAGAGATGATTACTTGTACTTAATCTTAGAACTATTTAACAGGGCGAATCTGTGGTTAGATTTTGCACACTACCTTAATAAATCAGGAGGTAAAATTATGTGCTGGGGATTGGAAAATCGATTAAGTCGCATATTTCAGAAGGATAATCATACCATTATGCTGGCAGTAGATCATGGATACTTTTTAGGGCCAACATCCGGTCTTGAAGTTCCTAAAAAGACCATTGAACCACTGATTTCCTTTGCTGATTCTTTAATGCTAACCAGGGGAATACTTCGCACTTCTATATCCTCTGATATACCTGTTCCTATTGTGCTTAGGGTATCGGGTGGGAATAGTATCATTGGTAAAGAACTCTCTGATGAAGACATTACAGTTTCGATGGAAGATGCAATCCGCCTTAATGTCTCTGCAGTGGCACTCTCATTATATGTTGGAAGTGAATACCAGCACCGCACTATTATCAATCTTTCCAGATTGGTTGATGAAGGTGAAAAATATGGTATTCCAGTTCTGGCTGTCACAGCAGTGGGAAGAGAAATGGTTCGTGATTCAAAATATCTTGCCCTTTGCTGTCGAATTGCAGCAGAACATGGTGCACACTTTGTTAAGACATACCATTGTAAAGATTTCAGGAAGGTTGTAGAGAGTTGTCCTGTACCCTTAGTAATAGCAGGTGGTAAAAAGATTCCAGAGAAAGATGCACTACAAGTTGCATTCAATGCAATACAAGATGGTGCTTCCGGTGTTGACATGGGGAGAAATATCTTCCAATCAACTCATCCTGTTGCAATGATTAAAGCTGTGCGTGCAATTGTGCATAAGAATACTTCTGTAGACGATGCATACAATATATTCAACGAATTACAGTCGAAATAATGACATCTGTGTTTTTCTGTCATTGCGAGTGAACGGTGTGAGCGTGGCAATCTTATTCAGTCGGCTATCATAAGGTAAATTTCCAAACTGTAGGAGGGGTTTCCTAACCCCGATTAATTTATCGAGACTGGTAAGTTTCTCCTATCAATCTTAATACCCTGTTGGTAGGTCTATAAACTCGATATCTATACCAAATTTGGTGTTGATATAACTACCAAGTGCCTTTATACCAGGCGTTTCAGTAGCATAGTGTCCGGCAAATATACAGTTCATTTTAGCCTCTTTGGCTATCCAGTAGGCACTGTGGCGTGGTTCACCAGTCACAAAGACATCAAATCCCAAATCAATTACCTCTCTTAGATAACCAATTCCTCCCCCGCTTATATATCCTATGGTCCTAATTCTATCCTGACCAAACTTCCAGGAGATAATCTGTGTTTTAAACTCACTATTTATCTTATCTATCAACTCCTCTATATGAATAGACTGTTCTAATATTATCTCTTTTCCTAAACTTATTCCACCCTCTATACCAAAACCTATACCTTCCTTCCCACCAAATAACTTCACCGCCTGAGCATTGTTACCAAGTTCATGATGGACATCAAGAGGTAAGTGACATGAGTACAATCCTATATCGTTATCAAGTAGAAATTTTATTCTCTCATACAGCACTCCTGATATAGGAGATGCACCTTCCTTTCTAAAAAGACCATGATGAACGAGGAGTAGATTTGCGCCTCTATTCTTTGCTTCTAAAAAAGCCTCAAGCGATGCATCGACTGAAAGGGCTATCTTTTCAATATCACCTTTATTATCTACCAATAATCCATTTACAAGGACATCATCAATTTTATTTACCTGTAGTAGTTGGTTTATTGTTTCTGCCAATTCTCTTGATTTCATACCCTCCCCTTGCCTTCTTCCTCGTATTGTCAAAAAACTAACCACAGATTCACCCTGTTAAATAGTTACAAAATTGAGTACAAGTAATCACTCCTGGTACTTTATTTAACAGGGGAGCCACAGAGAATGTTAAGTATTAAGGAATTATAAAAGATTCTTCTCCCTCCCCTCCCTGCCCCGCCACAGGCGGGGTGAATGACCTCTTATAAGACCAAATTCTTTATGTAGGGACAACCCTTGCGGTTGTCCGTCTACGGACAGGGACAAGCCCTGTCCCTACTAGCTTTAACCTATGAAATTACCTAACTCATTGTTTGGAGAGCACAGACCTGCCTGCCGCAGGCAGGGAATTAATTTTTCTCTGTGCTCTCTGTGGTTTATTTCATATTTTTTACAGTATCCTCTTTTTTACCATAGATTGTAACTTCCTTATTCTATCCCTTACCTTGATTGCTTCCTCAAATTTTTCCTCATCCGCAAGTTTACCCATAATTTTTGTCAGTTTGCTTATCATCTCCATACCTTCTATGCCTTCTAAAATTTCATACACCTCTCCTTTTTCTTTTATATGTGTATCTGCTATGGATGTGGAACGGAGAATCTCCTCCTTCGTTTTATATATGGTCTCTGGAGTTATGTTATGTTTCCTGTTATATTCTGATTGTGCCCTACGTCTTCTCTCCGTCTCTTCTATAGTTTTCATCATAGAATCTGTGATGTTATCAGCATACATTATTACTTCTCCATTCACATTCCTTGCAGCCCTCCCTGCAGTCTGGATAAGGGATGTATATGAGCGCAAGAATCCTTCGTGATCTGCATCTAAAATGGCAACAAGAGATACCTCGGGTAGATCCAGTCCCTCCCTTAGTAGATTTATACCAACAAGGCAATCAAATTCTGAAAGCCTTAGATCCCTCAGGATGTCTACTCTCTCTATAGCATTTATCTCAGAGTGTATATACCTTACTTTTATATCTAATCTTGCAAGATAATCTGTCAATTCCTCTGCCATTCTCTTTGTCAGGGTTGTAACAAGAATCCTCTCCCCTCTTTCCACTCTCCTTTTTATCTCCTCTAAAAGGTCATCTATCTCATTCTTTTTTGGTTTTACAGTAATCTTCGGGTCTTGAATACCTGTTGGTCTTATGATCTGCTCAACAATATGGGATGAATTTCTAAATTCAAAATCACCAGGTGTTGCTGAGGTAAAGATTATCTGTGGAACTTTCTCTAAAAACTCATCAAATGTAAGGGGGCGGTTATCGAGTGCAGAAGGTAGTCTGAATCCATATTCAACCAGTGTCTCTTTCCTCGAACGGTCACCAAGATACATGCCTATAATTTGAGGGATAGTAACATGGGATTCATCAATTATACAGAGAAAGTCGTCAGGAAAGAAATCAAGCAGACAGAACGGTCTCGAGCCTGGTTTCCTTCCTGAAAGATGACGTGAATAGTTTTCTATACCTGTGCAGTATCCGACCTCTCTAAGTAGTTCTATATCATATTTCGTGCGTCCTTCAAGTCTCTGAGCCTCAAGTAGTTTTCCCTTATCTTTAAAATACTTCAACCTATCCTCCAGTTCCTGCTCTATGTCTTTTATTGCCCTTTCTAATCTCGTGTGGTCTGTAACAAAGTGTCTTGCGGGATAAATATGTATCCATTCCCTTTCTTCAATCTTCTTACCTGTAAGTGGATCAATTATAGATATCTTTTCTACAGTATCACCAAAAAAATCAATTCTAACACCACCCTCCTCATATGCCGGACGAACCTCAACCACATCACCCTTTACCCTGAATGTTCCCCGGAGAAAATCAAGGTCATTTCTCGCATAATGGATGTCAACAAGCCCCTTTAACAGCTTCTTTCTCGAGATTAATTCGTTCTTTTTTACCCTTACCACATGTTTTTTATAATCCTCTGGGGAACCAAGTCCGTATATACAGGATACTGATGCAACGATAACTACATCACTTCTCTCAATGAGCGCACTTGTAGCCCGTAGACGTAATTTATCTATTTCGTCGTTTATGGAGGCGTCCTTCTCTATATAGAGATCTGTTGCAGGTAAATACGCCTCAGGTTGATAATAATCGTAATAAGAGATAAAATACTCAACCGAGCTGCCCGGGAAAAACCCACTATACTCGCCGAATAACTGCGCAGCAAGAGTCTTGTTATGAGAGATGACGATTGTGGGTTTATCCACCCTCGCTATAACGTTAGCTATTGTGAATGTCTTGCCAGAACCTGTTATGCCCAGAAGTGTCTGGAACTTATAACCCTTATTAATCCCCTCTACAAGCCTATCCACTGCCTGTGGTTGGTCCCCAACGGGTGCGAATCTTGATACAAGTTCAAACATGATTATACAATATCAGTTAACAGGTCTAAGTAATCTGAAAGCAGTCTTGTTATCAGAAAGTTCTCTCGCACCATATTTTTCGCCTTTCTACCAACATCTTCTCCAATACTTGGGTTCTTTAAAATTTTAACGATGCTTTCCACATAACCCTCCCTATCGTAAGGATCGTGTAAGAATCCGTTTATTCCATCTTTAATCTGGAGTGGTATACCCCCTACATTTGAAGCAACAACTGGTTTACCCTTCCAGAGCGCCTCGGTTACAGCAAGACAAAATCCTTCTCTTGTTGATTTCTGGACTATCACAGAGGAAAATCTCTGGATAGAATTCACAAGAATATCATTGTTACCCATAACGAATATAACATCGCCCATTTCTACCCTTTTTTTTGCCTTGCGGTAGACTCTGGAGTATATTTCAATACTCTCCGGGTCGTCAGTAGCCAGGTTATAGCAGTAAAGCAACCTGCAATCCACCTTCTTTTTTACATGTTCGTATATTTTCAATAAACCCTCTGGGTCTTTCCAGGGATCCATCCTTGACACCTGAGTAATAAGAGGTTTATCCGTTGGTATGCCTGCTTTCTTGATGTATTTGGAAATGACTTTTTCAGGAAGCTCCCTGTTTTTCAGGGAAAGGGGATCAATTGCTGGATATATTAGTCTTTGTCCCACGGGTAAATCTACCTTCTTATATTTTTCACTGGAAAAGATAATCATATCGTACTTTAGCATGTACCCCTTGAGGTAGTTCCACAATTCCTGATGAGGATCGGATAAGTCTATATGGCATCTCCAAATCCATGGCTGGCGCTTCTTATAAAATTTTATAAGTGGGAGCGGTTGGGGATCATGGCTTATTACACAATCATGGTCTATATGTGTAAATACAGAAAATTTTTCATTCGCCTGTGTATATAATCGCTTTTTTATCTCAGAGAGGTTTATCTTGTCTCCCTGAAGTGCATTGTGAATTTTCTTGGTTATTGTAAAAAAATCAGGGTTCCCATGTAGTATCCTCCATCCAGTATCGACACCAATATCATTCATTAGTGCCACCAGAGGAGCCAGTATTTCTGCAACTCCTCCGCCCTGATAAGTAGAATTAATATGTAATATATGCTTCCCGTAAAGACTTCTTGCTTTCTTATATATCATGGATATAATCTCATCTCCCACAATGCTCCTATAATCTTCTAAATATTGTCTCATTTTTACACCCCCCTATTTAATATTAATCTCCTGGATATGACTGTAATTGGTGATCAGTTATCGGTAATCAGTAAATCCGTTTTCTCTGCTTTTGTCCATAATCCACAACCCCAGTATTTTAGTAATCCATTACTCCCAGATTAAATGAAATTCACATTTTGGATATTTGTCATTGCTTCACTGCTCCTCTTGTAAGCCCCTGAACAATACGTCTCTGGAAAAATATGGCTATTAGTATAACAGGAATGGAAGAGACTACTGAAGCTGCCATTATATATCCCCATGGTAGCTCACCATGAAGACCTTGAAAAAGGGCAATACCCACGGGAACAGTCCTCGTTCTAAAATCCGTTGTCAACATAAGAGCAAAAAGGAATTCATTGAAGGAAAACATAAAAAGGAGTAAAACAGCTGAGAGAAATCCAGGTAGAGTGATTGGTAAAATCACTTTAAAAAGTATCTGAAACTTATTTGCACCATCTACCATTGCAGCCTCGTCTATCTCTCCCGGTATTTGGGAAAAGTAACTTAATAGTATCCAAAAGGCAAGAGGAAGACTAAATGCAATATAAGGAAAAATAAGAGCATTATACGTATTTATCCATCCAAGATTGCTCATAAGCTTAAAAAGATAGCCCACAACACTTATTTGTGGGAACATAGATAATGCGAGAACAGATACAACGATTACTACTTTGCCTGGGAAATTAAACCTCGATACAGCATAAGCAGCGAGAACACCTATGATTGCACTGAAAATGGCTGTAATTCCTGAAACGATTAGACTGTTTTTCAGGTAATCAAGGAAGTGGAGATTCTTTAGCCTTACAATATCAATATAATTTTTTATTGTAAATCCATAATTTCCTCTTACAAGAAAATCAGGGCTTTCGCTGAAGGAAATACAAACCATCCATGCAAAAGGTAATAAACAGAAGGTTAATAGAAATATTATGCCTAATATCAATAATATTTTCCTATGGCTTTCCTCTCTCATAATGCTATCTCTTTAAATCTCCCAATCTTTATATATAAAGCAACAATGGAAAATGCTATAATAAAAAGGAAAATTGAAACAGTAGAGCCATAGCCGAAATCACCCATTAAAAAATATTTATAACTATAAAGAGAAACAGACGTTGTAAAGCTGCCTGGACCACCTCCTGTAATCACATAAATAACATCAAAAACCCTGAGAGCGTCTATAGTTCTGAAAATCAAGGCAACAATAACTACAGGCTTAATCACTGGTAAAGTAATCCTAAATAATCTCTGTATGAGGTTTGCACCATCAATTTTTGCTTGTTCATATAGAGATTCCGGAACAGACTGCAAACCTGCAAGAATTATGATAGCAACAAAGGGTGTTGTCCTCCAAGAATCTGCTAATACAAGGGAGAGAAAGGCACTTCCCGAGCTTCCAAGCCAGTTTATAGACAAACCAGAAATTTTTTCCAAAACACAATTAGCAAGTCCATAGTCATATCTATAAATCAATTGCCAGATCCTTGCGCCAACAACACTCGGAATTGCCCATGGAAGTAGCGAAATTCCTCTCATAATACCTCTTAAACGAAAACTTTCGTTAAGCACAAGGGCTATAATCATCCCTGCGACCATTTCTAATAATACCGAGGTAAAAGAAAAAATTAGAGTGAACCACAAAGATTGGCCAAACTGGGGATCTTTAAATAACCTGATATAGTTCTCTAATCCTACGTACTTTCTGGGCAGAAACGATATATCCTGCCACTGACTCACCCAGAAAGTACCAATGACTGGTAATAACATAAGAAAAAAAACAAAAATAATAAGAGGTAACATAAAAGAAAAAGCCTCTCTAACCTCTCTACTCATGATATCTCCTTATAATTTCTTCTATCTCTTTATCTGCCTGTTCCAGGGCTTTATTGGGTGCCATTTTTCCTGATATTGCAGCATTTACATATCTCTGCAACACCTCAGAAACAAGAGTATAGTACGGGAAGTTTGGTCTTGCTACAGCATGAGATGATGCCTTTTTCACTACCTCCATATAAGGCATCTTCTTTTTTACATCAGGGTCGTCATAAATGTCTCTCCTCGATGGATTCCAGCCCAAACTTAAACAAAGCTTCTTCTGAATTTCATAAGATAGTATAAATTTCATGAGTTCCCAAGCCTCACTTTTGCAGTCAGAATACTTTGATATCCCAATGTGCCAACCACCAAGAGCAGCGGCATTTTCTCCACCCTTAAACCGCGGAAGCAACGTAATTCCTACCTTTTCTTTTATTGGTGAATTTTCACTTCTATGAAGCTTCCATGCATATGGCCAGTTTCTTTCAAAAAGAGCATTCCCACCTTCAAAAAACGCTCTCACCTCCTCTTCTCTCATTTCTGTGAATGTATTTGGAGGTGAAATTTTATATTTGTGTATTAAATCTCTCATAAATTGAAGAGACTGGATATTTTCCTTAGAGTCGACTGTAATATTTCCACAACTATCCATTATGTCTCCCCCATTGGAAGCGATAAATTCAATAAAGTTGCATATAAGACCCTCGTATTGTGCTCCTTGCCAGACAAATCCAAAGAAACTGGGATTATTTTTCCTTTCCTCATCCTGAATCTTACTCGCATATTGTTGAATATCTTGCCAAGTTTCGGGTATTGAACAGTCATATTTTTTAAGAAGGTCTTTTCTAAAATATAGGAGCCCACAATCTATATAGACAGGCAAAGATATAACCTCTCCTTTATATACATCTACCCCGCAAACAACTGTTTCAAAAAATTGTTTTATATCAAAACTATCACTTTCGATGTTGTTATTCAAAGGCAAAAGCCAATTAGAAGCAGCAAATTGTGCAACCCAAGCAACATCCATTAGAAAGATGTCCGGATCCTTTTCACCTGCCTTTAATGGTATTACCAAACTCTGTCTTCTCAAGTCTGTATCAGTAGGTTGTCTTAATAATTTGACTGTCCTATGGGTCTTTCTTTCAAACTCTCTTATGATTTCTTCCCAATAATCTATTTCGTTTGGAGCTCCTCCAACTGCAAATGTTAGAAAATGTTCGTTCTTAGTACAGCCTGTAAAAAAAACAAATGAAATGATAACTAATAAAAATAATCTCTTCATTGTGCAGCTCCAATTTTTTTTATTAATTTCCTTACCTTCAAATATGAACCAAGGTTGAATTTTGCTTTTGAAACACCATAGCCCACTTTAATTGAATAAGCATGTTCAGGTAATATATCAAATATATCCTCATCAGTCAAATCGTCACCTATCGAAAGTATGAAGTCCCATCTTAATTTTGACAACCAGTATAAGGCTGGTCGAGCTTTATTTACTCCAACATTCTTGATTTCAATAACCTTATTTCCTTCCATAACACAAATATCTAAATTAGTAATTAAATGTTCAAGGTCATCTCTTAACTCACCAACTCTAATTGAAGTCAACTCAGGATCTGCTTTCCTATAGTGCCAGACTAAAGAATATTCTTTTTCTTCAAGAAAAGAACCTGGAGTTCTATCCACATATAACTCAAGAACAGACCTTATTTCCTCCTTCCAATTATTCCTCAAAGGTTCTATCATATTCCACTTACTATCTTCTTTTATCCAGACTCCGTGTTCAGCACTCAATGATATATTCAGGTTTCCAAACCATTTATCTAACGTTTTTCTGTCTCTTCCACTTATTATAACAACCTTATTTCGTCTATCTTCTGTAAGCGTCTTGAGAAGACATAAAATCTCTTTATCGGGTTCTGCTTTTTCAGGTCTTGTAAAAAAAGGAATTAGTGTTCCATCATAATCTAATAATAACAACCTCTTAGTACTCCTTCTGTAATCTACAATTATATCTTCTTCAATCTTCTTACTTAAATGTCTCGAGAAGAGATTCTGTTGAAGTTTCTTTGTCTTATATAATCCATCTATAAAATCATTAGCCCATTGGGTTACATTATATCGCTTTAACCTCTTTTGCATAGTCTTATTACACGTAACCTGTTCAATCTCCGACATCTTCAATGCTTCAAACAATGCCTGAGAGACCTCCTGCTTATCGTTTGGATTCACAACAAGTGCCTCACAGAGTTCTTTGACTGAACCAGCCATTTCACTAAGGATTAGAACACCTCTACCATTGGTTTTGCTGGCAATATATTCCTTGGCAATTAGATTCATTCCATCCCGCAAAGGGGTTACCAGTGCAACATCAGCAAGGTTATAAAGAGATGCCAAACTGCTATAAGACAAAAAGCGATACAGATACCAGATAGGAAGCCAACCAAACGTCCCATGTTTGCCATTTATTCTACCAACCATTTCATCTACCTCTTTTTTTAGTTGTATATAGGTTTCCACACCCGTTCGAGACGGTACTGCAACCATTATTAGGGTAACCTTATTCTTGTATTCCGGATACGTATCAAGAAAATGATCAAATGCCTTAAGACGCTGGGGTAAACCTTTGGTGTAATCGAGCCTATCGACAGAGAGGATTATTTTTTGATCTTTCACTCTTTTACGCATTCTGTCCGTTTCTTTTTTTACAGCTTCATTATTTGCTGAATCAGCAAATCGCATATAATCTATTCCCATTGGAAAGGCATCAACTTTTACAATTCTATTACCAACAGTTATCGTATTTAGAACATACTCATAACCTAAGAGGCGTCGTACACTACTTAGAAAATGCCTTACATAGTCGTAGATATGAAATCCAATTAGATCTGCGCCTAATATGCCCTTTAATACCTCTTTTCTCCAAGGAATAAGACGAAATATTTCGAATGAAGGGAATGGAATATGAAGGAAAAAACCAATTTTGGCATTCGGTAATTTTTCTCTTAAACACATTGGCAAATACATAAGATGGTAATCATGAATCCAAATAATATCGTCGGGTTTTGCAATTTTTACAATCTCATCACAAAATAATTTGTTCACCTCCTTATAGGATGACCAAAAATCCTTATTATATACTGTATAATGGGTAAAGTAGTGGAAGAGCGGCCAAATAGTTCGATTGGAAAAACCATGATAGTACATTCTAATGTCTTTTCTGGATAAAAAAATCGGGTGACTATCCCAATCAGTTATCAATTCCCTCCTAACACTATTTTTTTCTTCTCCGCTAATCTTTTCTGAAGATACCCCACACCATCCTATCCACATGCTATTATACGATTGATAAAATGCACCTAAACCGGTAGCCAATCCGCCCACACTACGACGTAAACGTAAATTACCTTTCCTGCGTTCAATTGTTATAGGCAAACGGTTCGACACTATTAATAACCTATGTCTACTCCCCTCATCTTCTTTTATCATATTCCCCCAATATTATTTATTTTGTAATATGCTCTATGTCTTACAACTCTCTTCCCTCTTCGCCCCGCCAAAGGCGGGGCTCCCACCATTTAACATTTTCCCCTTATCTCTCCTTCACCTCGAGGATGTAAGGCATCATATATAGATACTCAGAGGAAAGGAGCGAACTAATTGACGATAAATAATTGTCTAAATCAAATGGGGAACCCATCATGTCAAAACCAAATCCTGTCTTCGGTTTGGGATATATATCGACATCTCTATCTTTAATATTTGCCATTCTCTGTGCCTCATCCAGTGCATCGAGCAAGCCTCCTATTTCATCTATAAGCCCTAACTCCTTTGCCTTAATTCCACTCCATATCCTTCCCTCTCCAATGGAGTGTATATATTCTTTTGAAGTATCCCTCTCTGATGCAACAAGATTGATAAACCTATCATAATACCATTCAACAGATTTTTTGATTCTCTCACGTTCATATTCATCCCACTTATGTATCTCAGACATTATATCTGCATGCTTACCCAATTTTAATATATCCCATGATATTCCAATTTTATCATAGAGCTCCTTAAAAATAAAGCTTATCCAGAAAACACCTATTGAGCCGGTAAGTGATGTATTGTCTGCAAAAATTTTATCCCCATATAGGGATATTATATATCCGCCTGAACCTGCAACACCTCCCATTGAGATTATAACAGGTTTATCCTTACTTATATCCCTTACGACATTTGTAATTAGTTCTGATGCTAACGCATCTCCCCCTCCAGAGTTTACCCTAAAGACTACCGCCTTTATATCTTCATCATCCCTTATACCCTCAAGCGTTTTTACCATATCATCTGAGCCCATATAACCCTGTGATGATTTACCCTGAATTATATATCCATCCGCAATAACAAGCGCTATCTTCTCTTTATCTGTTCTCCATTCTCTCTTTACTGTTTTTACCTTCACGAATTTCCTTACTTCAGTATTTAATAAAGAATCTAAATCCTTCTCTTCCAGTGCAGCATCTATCAATCCAGCTTCTACTGCCTCATCGCTATTAAAGAAAATACCTTCATCAATGAGTTTTTGCAGGCTATCTGTTGACATACTCCTTGCCTCAGCGATAATCTCAATTGTAGGATAATAAACATCTTCAAGATACTCGATATACTGAAGGCTGTCTTCCTCTGACATATCCTCTCTTTCAAATGTCTCTGGAGCAGATTTAAATCTACCTATTCCTTCAACCTGAGCCTCTACACCTATTTTTTCCATTGTACCCTTAAAATATATCCTCCTGATATGTATCCCGGGAATCACAACATCTCCAATTGGATGAAGGAATATCGAATCTGCCACAGATGAGAGGTAGAGAGAGCCCAGACCATAAAATAGCGAGTATATATATATTTTCTTACCACTTGCCTTAAATCGACTCAGTTCATTCCTTATCTCCTCCCATTTGCTCATATGCATCAAAGAACCTTTTAATTCCAAAACCAGACCTTTACAGGCATCATCCTCTGAAAGTTCCTTTATCTGAGATAACAACCTATAAAAGGGCGCATCAATCTTCTCAAACAAAAATTGACTTCTTTTAAGCTCAGGATAAGAACCTTCTATCTTTAGCTCTGCAAGGCAAGGTTTGGGTTTTATGAAGGTTGGATATTTCTCGTTTGATAGGACTAAACCTGCATTATAAGTTTCGTTATCATCATTTTTACCATATCTGCCACCTAAACCGATATTACCAAAAGAGACGGAAATACCTGCATTCCATACATCCTCATTACCATAACCCTCTATGAAAATTCCATTCACAGGTTCTACCTTCAATCCCACTAAATAATCCGAAGACTCATCCTCAACATTGTAGTTATAATCAAAACTTAGTGTTATTCTATCAGTACCTGGTCTAATGGCAATACCAGACTTGAGTAAAAAATCATCTCCTATCTTATCACCCACCAATCCGAGTGAAAGAAATCTGTGGGGTCTTACCGTTGTTCCGATAAGGTAGCCCTTTGTATCACCAAATTTGTATCCATAACCCATATGTAACCAATCACATATTCGAGCTCCACTTGAAAGCACATAACTTGTTTGTTCACCCCTTATAACTGTTCCAAAACCCAGATTACCAAGCGAAAGACCAATAGTATGAGAAGTATCTACATCACTAAAACTTCCAAGATAAGATAATTCAAGCCCTGGAGATACTGCAATCCCTGACGGATTTACAAACGACGAAAACGACCTCTGAGTTGTTGATACACTTACATCAGCAAATAGTGTAATCACAACAGACATCAGGATGTTAGCAAACATATGCCCTCCTCTGATTTATATAGTATTGTAAAAAATCTCTTATGGATTTTCTCTTAATTCGTTAGCTAACGAATAATCCACTGCTTCTTATATGGTTATCAATTTTTGACTTGCCTCCTCCTGATTCTTGTAGGGGTCGGATTCCTGCCCGACGGCAGACGGGTATCCGACCTGTTTTTTTTATGGGTTCGATAAATCGAACCCCTACATTTTCACTTTCTTATTCTTTTCTATACGGATCCTTCGGACATATTATTTTTGACAGTACCTTTTATATGTATTATTAAATCATTAAATGCATTGTTTATTATAACCTTAAATTCCCCAAAAGTCAAGTGAAAATGATGACCAATAGTTCGTAATTAAAGTTGCTTTGTATAAAAATTCTTGCAAAATTAAAAAATTTATGGTATAATACTATATAATCGTAGATTATCTTTATCGATATATATGGCATAGTATTTTAAATAAACTGTTATCTACGTATTGAGTCACCAACCATAGATAATGAAATTTGGTTCTTCTCTAATTTAGTTTATAAAATACTGCCAGTCGACAAATAAATAAGGTCAATTTACCTTGAATACCTACTTGTTGTTTATTTCCGCGCATAACCATTTGTAGGCACAGATTCAATCTGTGCTTACTTACAAAAATTGAAAAGACGTGATATAATTATGAGAGAAATAAGCAAAGAATTTAGGAAACTAAAATATGAAAGATTCAGTTATAGATAACCAGACAATTGTTCCGATAGAGATAATTGAAAAACGGATCTATCTATTCCGTGGGAAAAAAGTTATGATTGATTCACATTTAGCCGAACTCTATGGTGTTCAAACAAAAGTTCTTGTCCAAGCTGTTAAGCGAAATATAGACCGATTCCCTAAAGATTTTATGTTCCAGCTTACCAAAGATGAATTTGACGCTTTGAGGTCACAAATTGTGACCTCAAACGAGGGACGTGGTGGTAGACGCTATCCTCCTTACGCCTTTACCGAACAGGGCGTTGCAATGCTTTCTAGCGTTTTACACAGCAAACGCGCCATTCGGGTCAACTTATGGCACCACCCGAAAAGCCCCACCGGAAAATTGGATTTCATAAAGAGAATGAAAGATGATGGTCTGGTTGTTCTTTTTAGGTGTTCGGCTCTTTCTCTCCTATAAAACCTTGCAAAAGTAGAAAAATTGTAGTATAATGAGAGTTAGTTTAGGTTTTTCCGTTCTGTTTCGTGTCGAAAAGCAGAATAAGAGATGGAAATTGTTCTGTTTGATTAAATGACTGACAGATAAAAGCAGTGATGTATGTAAAAGAAAAAGGATGGATTACGAATAAGGAATATAGAGAAATGTTCGCAACGACAGACAGAACTGCTCTTAGGGATTTAATCGTTATTTGTGAAAAAGGCATTTTTCAAAAGGTAGGTAAGACTGGAAGAAAGACTGAATATATCATATCCCGACAGAAACCCGACAAACCCGACAATTGCCTCATAAACGCCTCAGAAACGACCCAAAGGTGTCAAAAGGGATCAAAGGGGTAATAAAGGGGCGCCAAAGGGGCAGGAGCCACATGAACCTAAAACGACCTGAACGAACCAAAAATGAGCCAAAAAATACCTGAAACTTTATGTCCCTAAAAATAAAAAATGTCCCTAAAAATGTCCGAAATCAGTAATCACTGGACAAAACTTATACGGGGCTGGCGATGGGTGAGTCTACTGCTTATTCTTACTCCCTACTACTTACTATTGACTTCTCACTGCCCTTCTTAAGGTAATTTGTTTATTGCCAAAAAAAACTTGCAGAAATAAGAAAGTTGTGGTATAATGTATAAATTACTCCTAATAAATGATATAATTATCTAATATGCATCTTAGTGAAGCAGATACAAGAGCGAAACTGATAGACCCTGCTCTCCATCTCTGTGGATGGACAGAAGACCTTGTAAGACGTGAAGAAACTGAGAGAGGTATTGATATTATAGATGGAAAACCACGCAGAAGAAGAAGGGGACGAATAGATTATATTCTACGCATTAAAGTTAATATTAACTCACAACCCATCGCAGTTGCTTTAATAGAAGCTAAGAAAAGCGATGACCCACCTGATAAAGGACTCGAACAAGCAAAGAAGTACGCAAGACTAAATAATGTGCCTTTTGTATATTCTTCCAATGGTCATCTTTTTGTGGAATATAACAACTTTACAGGTAGAACTTCTCATCCTTATCCTCTAGATAAGTTTCCTACACCATTTGAACTATGTCAGCGTTATGAAAAAGGGATTGGTATTTCACTTAATAAAGAAAATGCAAAGCCACTTCTTATCCCGTATCCAGGAGGTGAAGCAAGCCGTCGTTATTATCAGGATGCGGCAATTCGTGCTACACTCGAGAAAATTACACAGGGGAAAAAACGGATGCTTCTATTTCTTGCTACAGGCTCCGGGAAAACCTTCATTGCGGTTCGTCTTTTGAAGAAGATTGCAGATGCAGGGCATTTACATCGTGCTTTATTTCTTTGCGACAGGGATGAGCTCCGAAATCAGGGACTTTCAGCCTATCAAAATATTTTTGGTGCTGATGCTGCTTCTGTATCTACTGCAAATCCACAGAAAAACGCAAGGATTTTAATAGCAACATATCAAACTCTTAATGTAGCAGGCGAGAACGAAGATGCTAAATTCTTACTCGATAACTATCCTGAAAACTATTTCAGTCATATAATAATCGATGAATGCCATAGGAGTGCCTGGGGTAAATGGAGTATTGTACTAAAAAGAAATTCTAATGCGATTCAAATAGGACTTACAGCCACTCCACGTTACTGGGAAGGTGGTAGTAAGGAGGAAAAAAAAGTAGACAAAGAGATAACTGCCAACAACCTTCAATATTTTGGTGAACCAATTTACGAATACTCAATGTCACAAGGAATTGAAGATGGTTATCTCCCTGCTTGTGAGGTGATAAGACGCGATGTGAACCTCGATATAATAGGTGTTACACGAAATGATATTAAAGTATTAGGTGCAAGAGATGCTACAACAGGTAAGCAACTTACACCCGACGAAACCCGTGAGATTTACGAAGCTACATCCTTTGAGGATATTATTCAATTGCCTGACAGAGTAGAAACAATGTGTAAAGACCTTTTTAAAATGTTCCTTCAAACGGGTGGACCTCACCAGAAGACGGTTATTTTTTGTGTACGTGATACCCATGCAGATGCCATTGCCTCTGAAATAAATAATCTTTATGCTGAGTGGTGTTATAGAAATAAGCAAAAAAGATATGAGCCTTATGCATTCAAATGCACTGCTTCTGTGGGAGGAAGCAAATATATAGCAGATTTACGCGGCTTAGAGCGAAGTCATTTTATCGCTACTACAGTTGATTTAATAACTACAGGAGTTGATATACCAATATTACGTAATGTAGTATTCTTTAGATATATCCGCTCTCCAATATACTTTCAACAAATGATGGGAAGGGGATCAAGAATTCATCTTCCTACAAATAAACTGATGTTTCGGGTTTATGATTATACGGATGCTACAAGACTGTTAGGAGAAGAGTTTAAGTCAAAACCCTCACCCACACGAGAAAAAAAGGAAACAGAAGAGGGAGAAAAAGAAAAAATAATCCGAGTAGAAGGATTTGATGTTCGAATTAATCCTGCCGGAACTTATATTGTCACTGAAAAAGAAGGAAGATTATCGATGGTTACAGTAGAGGAGTACAAGCAGACTATTGCAGAGCACTTGGTTGAAAATGTCAAAACATTAGACGACCTTCGTCACCGATGGATAAATCCAGAGGAACGGGGAGAGCTTATAGATTCCCTTCCCGAAGACGGACGAGGAATAAGAATGCTGCAGGAACTTCTGAATCGAAAAGAATATGACCTTTATGATTTAATGGCAGAAATCGGATTTGGTGTATCTCCTAAAAGTCGTGAGGAAAGAGTTGAAGCTCTTCAATATAAACATGCTGACTGGTTTAAACATTTACCCTCAGAAACAGCAAAAACATTGTTTGCACTTGCAAGGCAATTTAAAAGGGGGGGTACAGAAGAGTTAGAAAATCCCTATGTATTTGATGCCCCAGATGTTGTTAAAGCGGGTGGACATCAAGCCTTAAAAGTACTCGGTGAACCAAAAGACATTATTATTGAGATGAAAAGGAGGTTATTTGCAGCCTGAAAAGGAGACATTTAATTTTCTTGTTGAAAATGCAATCTACCCAATGATTAGCAAGAAGGGAAAGGTCTTCTTTAAATATCCGAAGAAAGGAATGTTAACTGAGGCTAAAGCAAGAGAAATTATTGAACAATTGGATATTAAGACCAGAAACGACTGCAAAAAATTAAGGGAAAAAATCAGAAACCTGAGGTCTGCATTCAGAGAAAATCGTCCTATAAGCAAATGGATTAAAGAGGAAAGACCAAGGGAGATGCTGGTTATGCATGGTTCCAAATCACTCCCTTTATCAAAGCTTCTTGCAATAATATTAAGGACAGGAAGGGAAGGAATAAGCGCAGAAGAACTATCAAAAAGGTTATTAAATAAATTTGGTGCATTAAGAAAGATAGATACTGCATCAATTTCTGAAATACGTACAATAGAAGGAATAGGTCTTGCAAAAGCAGCACAAATAAAAGCTGCACTTGAACTTGGTAAAAGGCTGTATAAAGAAACTGCTGTAAGGAAGAGAAAGATAACAAAACCAGACGAACTTATTGAATATGTTGCAGAATATTACGGTCCCTATTTAAGGGACTCTGTTAAAGAGTTTTTTTATGTCGTACTTCTGGATATAAAAAATAAACCTATTGATAACGTGGAAATAAGTAAGGGTAGTATAAATGCAAGTGTGGTAGATCCAAAGGACATTGTAAAAGAAGCAACTATAAGGTCAGCCTCATCAATAATTTTGGTTCATAATCATCCATCAGGTGAGACAGACCCATCTGAAGAGGATAAAAGATTAACAAAATCAATTATAGACGCCTGTGAGCTTATTGAGGTAAAAGTATTAGACCATATAATCATTGGAAAAAATCAAGAAGATTATTTTAGTTTTGCAAAGAACGGATTGATATAATAGAGATTTTTTTATTATGAAAAAATATAAGATATTTGTAAGCGGTGTTCAAAGAGAGCTTGCAGAAGAGCGACTTGCAGTAAAGGAAGTAATTACTCAAAACGCTCTCCTCAAAAAATACTTTTCTATCTTTCTTTTTGAAGACCTTCCAGCTAAAAGTAAACCCGCAGAAAATGTCTACCTTGGAAAAGTCTTGGAGAGCGATATCCTGCTATTGTTATTAGGAAAGGAGTATGGGCAACCTGGTTCTGATGGTCTTTCAGCTATCGAAAGGGAATTTAGAAAGGCTTTAGAGCGGAATTTGAAAATTCTTGCTTATTTGAGCAAAGAAAGGGATTCTGCTAGAAACAGAAGCCTTAGAAATCTCATAAAAGAGATAAGAAGTTCATGCAGTGGATACATTTATAAAGAATTCAATGATATTCCTGACTTAAAAGAGTCTGTTTTTAACAGCCTTGTGGAACTCCTGGAGGATGAAGGTATCCTTGCCAAGCTCCCCTTTGATTCTACGATTTGCGAAGATACAACTTATGAAGACATAAATGAAAAACTTGTAGAGAACTTTCTGAAGTATAGAGCAATAAAACTAAAAGTGGAAGTTCCTGAGATATCCATAAGAGATTTTTTAATAAAGACTATTAAAGCGGTTCGGGAATTAGACGGAGTCTTTAAGCCAACTAATGCAGCGATTTTTTTCTTTTGTAATTACCCTCAAGAATTTATTTCTCAAAGCAGTGTAAAGGTAGCGAGATACAGGGGAAATACAAGAATAGAATTTATTGATTCCCATGAACTTACTGGTCCATTTTATAAAATCCTTGATGATGTAGAAATGTTTTATAAAAGGAACACACGATTAGCCAGTAAGATAGTGGAATTTAAGAGAGTGGATATTCCCGAGTATCCTTTCGAGGCAATAAGAGAAGGAATAGTCAATGCAATGGCTCACAGAGATTATCTCCGCATTGGCTCTAATATTCAGATGGACATCTTTGACGATAGAATAGAGGTGACCAGCCCCGGAGGACTTCTTCCAGGGTTGGACATTAAAAATCTGGAAGGGGTTCATGAGACAAGAAACAAAAGGATTTGCAAAATCTTTCACGAAACTAAAGATATGGAAAGATATGGGACTGGCATTGTTAAGATGAAGAATTGGATGACAGAACACGGGTTGAAGCCGCCAATAATAACTCAACCAGGCGATTTCTTCAGAATTACTTTTTATGGTCCTGGCGATAATATTTTAGATTTAGTTCCCAGTATACCTGAAGAAAGGCAAACTGATTTAAAAGAATTGGGTTTAAATGACAGACAAATAGAAGCATTAAGATTGATGGTAAATGAAGGGAAAGCCTTAACAAACATAAAATACAGAGAATTGTTTAATGTTAGCAATCAAACATTCGTTAGAGATATGCGACTACTGTCCAAGTTGGAATTTGTTACTTCCGAAGGTAAAGGTCGGTCTTTGCAATACAAAGCAAAATAACAATGTCACGAAACAAGTCCAAATGTCACGAGAATGTCATGAAAAAGTATGTCACGAAAAGTGAGAGAATGTCACGGAATGCGTCACGAAAAAAGTATTCATAAGGGCGGAAAAATAACTTACGGAATGTCCCTAAAAAATAAGAAATGTCCGTAATAATGTCCGAAATCAGTAATCATCAAACAGAACTTCCGGGAGGCTGGCGGTGGGGTAAATTGGGGGAGGTGTGCGATCGGACGAAGAATCGAGATCCAAGAGATAAACCGGAGAAGACTTTCCAATATGTTGACATATCGAGTATTGATAATCGTCTAAAGCGAATTACAGAGGCCCGGACAATTCTTGGGAAGGATGCACCTAGTCGAGCAAGACAAGTCATCAAGACAAATGATGTTCTTGTAGCTACAACACGCCCGAACTTAAATGCAGTTGCACTTGTGCCAAAGAATCTTGATAACGAAATATGTAGTACAGGATTCAGTGTTTTGAGGCCGTCGAAATTTGTTAATCCCTTGTTTTTGTTTCTCTTTGTTCAGAGTAAATATTTTATTAATATCATATCAGGACAAGTAAGAGGTATGATGTACCCAGCTGTAACCGATGGTCAAGTTCGTAATGTGTTCTTGCCTCTTCCTTCTCTCTTTGAACAAAAGCGCATCGCTATAAAAATTCAGGAACTGATGCAGGAGGTGGAGCGTGCACGGAATGCTTGCGAAAAGCAGTTAGAGGCAGCCAAATCCCTCCCTGCCACCTATCTCCGAGAAGTCTTTGAAAGCGAAGAGGCAAAGAAATGGGAAAGGAAGAAGTTGGGGGAGGTGTGTAAGGTTATTATGGGTCAATCTCCACTGGGACATACTTATAATGCAAAAAGTAAAGGCTTACCATTTTATCAAGGGAAGATCGAGTTTGGTAAAGTGTATCTGAAGCCACCTTCAACTTGGTGTACGGAACCTCAAAAGATAGCCGAACCTAATGACATATTAATTTCGGTTAGAGCTCCTGTTGGACCAACTAATATGTGTAATATTAATTGCTGTATTGGTCGAGGTCTCGCTACTTTACGACCTAAAAAAAGCATAGAATCATGGTTTGTATTCTATTGCCTTCGCGTTATTGAACCAGAAATCTCCAAGATAGGACAAGGATCAACCTTTTCTGCAATCTCTAAATCTCAAATCCAAGATCTTGAAATTCCTATCCCTTCTCTCTCGATTCAGCAATGCATCGCTTTAGAACTCAAAGAAAAAATGGCAGAGGTGGAGAAACTTTGTAATAGGATTGAAGAACAATTAGAAGCAATAAATGCCTTACCACAAGCAATTTTAAGGAAAGCATTCAGAGGAGAGTTATAAAATTAGCACAATGGATAATAGGTTATATAAGAAATTACTATCGATAGATGTTTTAAAAAGAGCATGGCAGCTTGTTAGGAATGATGGTCGTGGGAATTTTATTCAATTTTTAATCTTTCTTGTCCTTTTAGGAACTTGTATTTTCGGGATCATAAATGTAAAGCAACATAGTAAATACTATCGTAACTCAATTAGACCTTATGTTAAATGTATACCAAGAAGAGGTATAGAGATCAATGATGGATATGTTCGTTATGAGTATTTTATAGAAAACAAAGGGAAAACACCGGCATATAAAGTTAAGTCTTATTCTACTCCCACTTCTGAAGAAGTTTTCCCTGTTGATACATTTATTAGGAAAATAAAAAAAGACCCGGGCCCTCTCAGAAGTATTATATTTCAAGAAGATACAATGTATGGCTCTTCAAATAAAATTCCTACAACATATGGAGACAATAAACCCATCTCGAGAACTGACATAATACAAAGCATAAAAGAGGGAGAACGAAAACTATATATTCATTTCTACTTTGAATTCATAGATGTTAATGGAAAGCAATATTTCCTTAGAAGTTCTTATTTACTGACAGATTTCAAGGAATCTAAAGAGATTTGCGATTGTAATTGGGCTATGATAGATGTATCAGAAACCCCAATAATAGTCAAAAACTCTAATGATTAACGAAGAGAATAAATAGAGTTATCCAATACTTAGAAACTCTAAAAATGAGAAGATAGGAGGAGAAATGCCTAAAACCAACTCCCGCAAAATTACCACCCCGCAATCACTGAATACCTACATAAAGGGTATATGTGATATTATGCGGAGGTCGGGAAGGGCGGGGGCTCTCCAGTATGTGCCTGAACTTACCTGGATGCTTTTCCTTCGCATTCTTGATGAAAAAGAGGAAAAAGAAACAGAACATACTAAGGCATTAGGTAGAGAATTTACTCCTTCACTCCAATATCCATATCGCTGGCGAGATTGGGCTGCACCTGATGGAAAGAAAAGAAAAGAGTTACAAGAGGGAACATTCGGAAGATTTATGAGCTTTGTTGATGGTGACTTGCTGCCTACCCTCAAAAAATTAAAGGATAAACCTGGTTCAACTCCTCGTCAGAAGGTTGTCAGTCAAGTCTTCTCCTCTTTTGAGAAAACGGGTATTGATACCGAACGCAATCTTTTAGATATACTTGATAAAATTCATGAACTCTCCCTGGAGCAAGTTGAAGAAACCCACATGTTCACACTCTCCCAGGTCTATGAGGGACTGATACAGAAAATGGGTGAGAAAAACAACGACGGTGGACAGTTTTTTACACCAAGAGAGGTTATTCGTGTTATGGTTAAAGTGATTGACCCGAAGATTGGAGAAACCGTTTATGACCCCTGCTGTGGAACGGGTGGGTTTCTGGCTCAGGCATATCTACATATGAATAAAAATGCAACAATAGCAGATGACATTGAAACCCTCAAGATTAGAACCTTCTACGGTAGAGAGAAAGAAAATCTTGTTTACCCCATTGTCCTTGCAAATCTCGTGCTTCATGAGATAGATGAACCACATATATGGCATGGCAACACGCTAACAGGTCATGAGGTTTATGGTGGACTTTTCCAGGGTGCACCCGTCCTCTTTGATTTAGTGCTTACTAATCCTCCATTTGGTGGTAAAGAGGGAAAAGATGCTCGGACTCATTTCGCCTATAAAACCAGCTCAACACAGGTATTATTTTTACAGCATGTTATTGACAACCTTAAAAATGGTGGTAGATGTGGTATTGTAATGGATGAAGGTGTTTTATTCCGAACAAACGAAAAAGCCTTTGTTCAGACCAAACGCAAACTCCTAAGTGAGTGCAACCTCTATTGTATTGTAAGTCTCCCTCCCAAGGTATTCCTTAATGCTGGTGCTATGAGTAAAACTAATCTTCTATTTTTTGTCAAAGGCGAATCCACTAAAGAAATATGGTATTATGACCTGTCTGATTTAAATGTAACAAAAAGGCAGCCCTTAACTATGCATCAATTTGAGGAGTTCTTTAAATTACTACCAGAAAGAAAAGAAAGTGAGCACTCCTGGAAGGTTCCAATAGAAGAAATAGAAGAGAAAAATTACGATATTAAAGCAGTTAATCCAAATAGAAAGATTGAAGAAGATACACGAACACCAGAGGAATTAATTACACTTATTGAATCGGAACAAAAAGAAATTCTAAAAGCATTGGAAAAATTGAAAAATAAAGGTTTGTGAGATATAATATGATAAAACCTAACCCTTTCACTCCAAAGTCTGGTTTGGAGCAGAAAATCTTTTTCAATAGGGAAGATGAGATAAAATTGCCGATATTGAGATAAAAAGTTTGAATGTTTATCTTCGTAGGTTGGTAGAGAAAGGAATCTTAATAGATATTATGCGTGGCGAATATAAATTAAAAGACATTCTATTGTGTGAATACCTGAGAAGAAAATAACAAAAATTACAAATCAAGCCTAATGTTGTAATTTCTGTAATTTTAGACATTGATGAAGCGGGGTTAGACCCACAAAAAGAATCTAAAGTTCTAATCGCACCATAGTGGCGTTTGAATTTAAAATTGACAATTGACGATTGAAAATTTTCCTAATCACACCAGGAAAGGAGTAATTCAGGTTTAAGTCTTTAAATTACAGACCTACCTGTCTGTAGGTAAGTAAGGGTGAAGTAAAACTGCCGTAATTACGGAATCATAGATTCGCGAATAGGTTAGTTCCGATTGCGCCGAGAATCGTAATTAAGGAAGTTACTATTTTCGTTGACAGAACTAAAGAAAACTATATTTCTGTTTTCTACAACAAACAGAAATATAGAAATCTATAATTTCGTTTGTAGGTCTTAATAAATTTCTCTTTAGTGAGATTATGAGATCAGGAAGACACATCCAGCAACTACAAGGAGACTTGTCTTATCTGGCATTTATGCCGAACTTTTTGCCACCAAAGCCTCCAATTAAGATAGATAAGGTAATGTTAGACTTGCTTTCTAAAGCCGATAGATTCATAGGACGATTAGATATGATAACTGAAGTATTACCAGACCCTGATTTTTTTATATTTATGTATATTAGAAAAGAAGCCACATCCTCAAGTCAGGTAGAAGGAACACAAGCCACTTTTGCTGATGTCTTGAAAGTTGAGGCTAACATTAAAGATCCAGCAATTCCTGATGATGTCCAGGAAATATTGAATTATATCGAAGCAATGAACTATGGCATTAAGAGACTTGGGAGTTTGCCATTGTCCTTACGTTTGATTAGAGAAATCCACCAACTCCTTTTACAAGGAGTCCGCGGAAAATATAAGAACCCCGGTGAGTTTAGGAAAAGTCAAAATTGGGTTGGTGGTAGAACAATAAATACGGCGAGTTATGTCCCACCTCCAGTATCAGAATTACCACTACTTTTAGATAACCTTGAGAAATTTTTCTATGATAAATCACCAATGCCAATTTTAATAAAAACTGCCTTAATTCATTCTCAATTTGAGTTAATTCATCCCTTTTTAGATGGCAATGGTAGAGTAGGTAGGTTACTTATTACTTTTTATCTTTGTCAACAGGAGATATTACAAAGACCATTACTCTATCTTTCTGATTACTTTAAAAGATATAGAAGTGAATACTATGATAAACTAAGTACAATTCATAAAAAGGATAATTTGGAAGATTGGATTAAGTTTTTCTTGGATGGAGTGATAGAAATTTCAAAAGAGGCTGTTAATCTATCACGGAAGATAGTTAATTTAAGAGAACAAGATGTGAAAAAAGTCTCCAACCTGGGAAAATCAATCAAAAGTGCTTTATCCCTTTTAGAATCGCTTTACAAATCACCAATTATTACCGTAAAATCAGTCGAAAAAGCTACAGGATTATCTCCTTCTAATGCCAACGCTTTGGTTGAAAAATTTGGAAATTTGGAAATACTAGAGAAGGTCGGAGAAAGGAAACGAAATAGGAGATTCGTTTATAAGAAATATTTGAATTTATTTGAAATAAGTCCTTAAACATATGCTTAAATTTACCGAACTAAATACAGTTGAGCGTCCCATAGTTGAACAGTGGTATTGTAATATCATAAAGATGTTAAATGTTAAATGTGAAAATAAATTGTGAGGGTTCTAATCGCCGCACAGGTCAGTAATATTAGTCTACGCATCAGCCCCGCAAATGCGAGATTTCCACTTTGTTCCAACAAACTGATGCCTGCCTACCGCAGGCAGGCACTCCAAATTAGTCTTAATTGCACAATAGTAATACAAGGAAATAGTAAGAAGCAAAACAGAGCCCACGAAATATTATAAATTACTGTAATACTCTACTGCGACAATACTGTGACATTTACTGTGACATAATTATTGAGGTCGGGAGACCTCTCCCACAAAGTTGGTATTGGAATTTATTTTATCACAATAGCAAACTACTGCCTGCCTACGGTAGGCAGGCGCTCCAGTTCTAACGCTTATTAAACGATATGCTGGTATTGTTTAATAAAGGAAGTGATTATTTAACGAATGTTAAATAAAGAATGGGATATCAAAAGGAAGGTAAGATGAGAAAGAAAAGCTTCTTTTGGTCTGTTTACACAGCTGTGGCGCTCTCTTATATAATAGGATATGCAAATATTATACCGATACCCGAGCCGGATTATCCTCTTCATGGTATTGGGTTCGGCACACGTGCGATTGGGATGGGGGGTGCATTCGTAGCAATAGCGGATGACCCATCTGCTATCTGGTGGAATCCAGCAGGACTTTCGAAGATTGATAAGTTAAGTATATATGGAGAGATGTCGTATCTATATGAGGAAGGTGAATTACCATACGGATATTACTACGGTCCTTATGATTCTGGAGACCGCTATACATCTTACTCAAAAGGCACTTTTTTACCAAGGGCTGTTGTTCTGACTATTCCTTACAGGGATATTGGGATTGGAATAGGTGCCTATGTTCCCTATTGCACTATTAAGGAAGATGGAGAGTTTACCTGGAAGGATGAGAAAATAATACCTGCCGAAAAGGGCAAGGTTAGACGGGTGGAGATTGCCATAGCATCGGGTAAAAACAGTGCATTTAATCTTGGTCTGACTATTGGATACCAGTGGCTTACTACAGAAGAGAGGTCATTCTATCACAAGGTGTATGATGGGACAGAGAGTGTCCATTGGTATAAAGAGGAGTTTGAAGGTAAGGGATTCTCAGCGAGTATAGGTGGGATCTGGAAGGTTAGTGGAAATTCCAGTATCGGCATCACAATGGGTACACACACACCTTTAAAAGGAGAAAAGAAATACCAGAATTATTACTATCACTCACGGCATGATACGGTCTATCGGGACACAACCTACATCGGAGAAACGGAAGAAGAGCGTTCCCTTCCAAAATTCGTGCGGCTGGGAGCATTTATTGAAAACGAAAAGGGGACAATAATAGCCGTTCAAATTGATTTCCTCCGCCGGGATTATTATCCTTATGTTTATCCTGCTGGATGGTATGAACCCCTCTTTGGCTTGGGAGAAGCTCAGCTTAGTTTGGGGATTGAGCAATCCATGAATGAGAGTATTGCTTTAAGAGCGGGAGTTTATTCCTCTCCAAAGGGTAGCTATTACAATGGGGATGTATTTACTTTCACCTCTGGGTTTACTGTAAAATGTCGAAGTTTTAGGTTTGAAGGTGTGATTGAAAACATGCTGGGAGGGGACGATAAAGTGCGAATTGGCTCACTCTCTGTTCTTTACGAGTGGTTATAGAATTCGAACGAATCGGTTTTTCATTTTGAAATTATTTTCGGGACTTGGAAGTCCCTCCTACAATTTAAAGTTATGGAAATGGGGGTCAGGCTAAGAGATAAGAGATAGAAAATAATCTCACTCCTTTGCCACGAGATATCAGATGATAAAAATTTCCTTCATATTCTATCCTCAGTTTCCTGGACATATTTTTATTTTACTATAACTTTCCCCCTATGTCAAGCAATTATCTCTTATCTTTTAGCCTGACCCGCAATAAAATTATGTTTAGATTATATAGACTAATCCTATTTATAGCCATCTCATCCTCCCTGTTTGGAAGGGCATTATCCTTAGAAGAGGCAAAGGTATGCAACCCTGAGGTTGAGAGGTTGATTGAATGTGCAAGTGGAGATGAAAAAGAGTGGGTGGATTCACTCCTTCAATATATGCCAACCATTGACCTTGTAACCCTGAATGCCGATTCTTTTCTTCTTGACTTGAAAGCCCTACAAATTAATCTTGACTCGCTTTCCTGGACAAAGGTAATTCCTCAAGAATTTTTCGACCACTATGTTCTTCCATATCGGGTGTCACAAGAGCCATTGGAGTATTTTCGACTCCATTATGGAAGAGAGCTCTTCGAACGTGTTCGAGACTGTTCTGATTTAAAAAGTGCAGCACTCTCCGTAAACGAATGGGCTTATGAACAGATGAAATATGAACCAACTTCCAGATGGGACCAATCTGCAGGTCAGACTATTAGACGAGGCATTGGACGGTGCGAGGAGATGGCTATACTTTTTATAAAAGCATGCAGGTCAGTAGGTATCCCAACAAGAATGGTATCTTCACCCTGGTGGCCATTCACCAACTCAAATCATGCATGGGTAGAGGTCTGGACAGAAGACGGATGGCATTTTCTTGGGGGTGCTGAGATGACTGCATTAGATAATACCTGGTTTAGAAAGGCAGTCAGAAGAACAGCAATCATAAAAGGTGTTACGTGGGGAGAATTTACTAAATCAGAAAAGATGGTATATTATAAAGGAGATGAATATGCAGTTCTCAATCTAACATCTAACTATAGTGATACAACAGGTCTATCTATAACTGTAATGGATACCGATGGAGCACCTGTAGAGAGTGCAGATGTCTGGATATCGGTCTTCAACTACTCATCACTCCGCTCTGTTGCCCACAAATACACTGATGAGTTTGGGGAGGTTCATTTTGTCGTTGGAAAGTGTGACCTATTTATTTCCTGTGGGAAGGACTCACTCTGGGATTATGATATACTGCGATTTTCAGAAGGTAATACAACAAGCAATATCTCCCTCGTAATCGAGAAGATTTCGATACCAGATACATCCTTCTGGCTCAGGGTAAAGGATAAAGATGATGTTCCAGGAGATACGACCTATAAGCCTCCAGAACTATCCTATGTTCTTCATGATCTCCATCAGGAACAGCTAACCGCTGTAGAACCTGAGATTTTAAAAGAATTACCAGACACATCTTTAGAATATCGTCTTTTAAAAAACCTGAATCGCTCTCGTGGAAATCGAGAAACATTGATGAACTTCTGGAGAAAGTATAAGGAGGAACCTGAGCTTTTATTATCCTTATGGGATGTTATGCACACAAAGGACCTCGTTGCGGTTGACAGCAACACTATGCAGAAAATTATAGATTTGTTAAAGGATAGGCGAGAGCATGTTGACAACTATGAGTACCTGGATTCATTATTCTTCAAATATGTTGCAAATCCAAGGATTCTATGGGAGAATTTGTCTCAGGTTCCTGTATCAATCGAGAATCCATTCTTGGAACTTGCAGGTAAAAAGCCAAATGAGATTGCAGATTATGTGGTGAGATATATCCAGAAAGAAATAGATACGCTAAGTGATAAGAACTATTTTGGTGGAAAAATGAATCCTTATCAAACACTCACAGCGGAGACAGGCAGCTCAATTGAGAGACTGACCCTCTTTGTAGAGGCGATGAGATCGGTTGGAATACCTGCACGCATATACTGGGATTATAAAAGTGCAGAATACTATGATAATGATTGGGTAACAGTAAAATTCGATACTACAGAAGAGATAGAAACCCAGGAGACAGTGATAGCCGCAAGATTCATACAAAATGATGTAACAAGAACAGATGTTAGATACTATTATGATTTTTCAATATGCCAGATCGAGGATGGAGTATTTAAGGACATTACCCCCCCAATGGATACATCAATGGGTATTGTCTCTTTTACGGTTCCTACTGGAGAGTATTGTTTTATTACAGGTTTTCGTCAGGCAAAGGGAGATGTCTTTGTCAGGGTTAATCCAGTTAAGACAGAGGAAGATACTGTTCTGATTACGGTAGAATTGGGGTTCCCGCCAATAGATGCAATCGGCTCATTTGACTTACTCATAAGGGACTTTCAAGGACTTACTGACGTTGACATAAAAGATACAGATGGTTTTGTCCTCTCTCAATCCGATTGGCAGAATGGTAATATTATTATTGCTTTCCTTGACCCTGAGAAGGAAAGTTCAATATCAACTACCAAAAGACTTGCACTAATTAATGATATTCCTTTTTTGATTTTTATAAAGACCGATAAGAGGGATAACGCATTACATTTTTGTGTTGAAAATAAACTTAAGGGCAGGATATTTTATGGGGATGAGGAAAGCCTGAAAGAGATATTAAAATTCCATGAACTCCCTTCAATTCTATTCCTGCGGGATGGAAAGGCAATACTCTGGACAGAGGGACTTAATCTTGAGATTTCAAATATGATAAGGCAAATAAAAGACAATTGAGTTTGTTGAGTTTTCACAGTTTATTGAGTTTCTTGAGTTATTGGGTCTTACGGTCGTAGTGTCATACCGTCTTTATAATAACTTAATTACTATTTCTATCGGCAAATATCTGCGCTAATTTGCGTTCAAATGTTATCGCGACTAGGAAGTCGCTCCTACCTTTTCTTTTTTCTCCTAAGTTATTCTAAATTGCTAATTGCTAATTTTGCATTGATAATTGATTTTATCTTCTTTTTTCGCCCCGCCAAAGGCGGGGCTCCTATCATTTATCATTTGACATTTTACATTTTCCCTTCTCCCACCTATCAGGTGTAATATAATCTCCGTACTTCTCCCTTGCTCTGTTCAAACGTTTCTTTTCCTCTTCTAAAATTATAAACAACACTGGGGGTGTATCAGTAACAGTGGTCTCATATATTTTCTTAATTCTCTCAATCTTTGAAAGGCTTTCGGGCACCCTGATGGTAAATTGTTTTATGTAATCCTCCCTTGAATATATCTTGTTCAACAGCTCTTTAAAGATTTTCCTGAGGTCATCGTACATGGGTATATATCCTGTGGGAGTCTTTAATGCACCAACCTCATTATGTACACGTAATTCCATCCACTTGAGCCAGACACCCTTGTCAACCCTCTCGTTCGTAAAATTTCCATTTCTGTCCTTAAGGAAATAGTTAACCCCAAATATCTTAGGTGGCTTTTCCATAGAACTGCCGAATTTCAAATTCATATCTACGTATCTGCCAATTGGCACGGAAAGAAAATCCAAATTTGACATTGGATTAAATTGTCTAACACCTTCTTTACCAAGTGTGGCAGCAGTTGTTTCTGATTCGAGTGATGCACCTTTGGTTATTATTCCATGTGTCCAGTCGAATGCCTCCTCTACAGGAACCCATGTATCTGAATCCCTGCCCCCATATATCATCCCACCTATCTCAACCCCGTTTGGGTCGTTCATCTTAGAGTCCATGTTTCTTAAACTCCTCAGTTTAATTGTAAATCTTGCGTTTTTATGTGAGGGTGTAACCTCGTTACCCTCTGTATCCTTTTTACCAGGTACCCATTCACCTGAATGGTTTTTACCCTTCTCAGGCACATCACCATCTTTACCAATCCAGTATACACCTTTATCTTCTGTAGTTAGAATATTTGAGAATATAATCTCGTTCGGTGAATGTAAAGCATTCCATATTATTGGGTCATCCTTAGAATTTACACCCATTATTATCCCAAAAACACCTGACTCTACATTAACTGCATATGCCTTATCCCCTCTCTTCCTGATATAGGCTATGTCATCACCAACTATGGTTTCATGAGGTATCATGGCTGTTGAGGTCTTTCCACACAAAGAAGGGAAGGCACCAGTAAAGTATGTAGTCCCTTTATCTGGTCCATGTATACCCATTAAAAGCATGTGCTCTGTGAGCCATCCCTCCTTTTCGGCTCTATGAATAGCCAAACGCATAGCAAGTTTCTTCAATCCTATCGTATTACCACCATACTGTGTGTTAACTGAATATACAACTGCGTCTTCAAAATCAATGTATACCCTCCGCTTATTTATGTTCTTACTTACCTTTCTTTCATCCAACTCACCGGCGCTGTGGACAAATTTAAAAAACCATGCCGAATTACCATGCCTTTTAAACTCCTCATATCCGTTTCTATAGAGCAAATCTTCACTGTGTGCCACATAAGCAGAATCGGTAAGCTGGATACAGGGAATGGAGAACTCTGAATTGGTTGGACCAAGACAGAAAAACCTTATATAGAGTTCATGTTCACTCATTATATCCTTCATGATTTCATGAATCTCCTGGAGACCTTCATGTTTATCAATTGCATTTAAGTTGGGACCTAAATCTACGCCCTTTGGGACGAGAAATTTAGTGTGTCCTTTATCCCTTGCCTGGTCAAAGTATCCATCAAAATGAACAGAATGTCCCTCTATTGCCAGCTTCATTTCCTCACCATTCCTAATCGCAGCCTCTCTGACATATCTTAAATCTTCTTCAGAGTCTGTTGAAATAAATACCTTATCTGGATTACACAACTCTATATACTCTGCCACAAACTTGTGCAAATAGGGATTATCTATTGCCTTAAGCTTGTGATAATTTCTTTTACCCAATCTGTTTTCAAGCAACTCTATTATATTTTCAGGCATATTATTCCTCCCCAATTTAAGATGTAATATGTCAAAGAATAGCATACCATAATATGTGGATAAAATTGGTTTCTATTATAACACCAATTTCTCAAAATGTCAATCTTTTTATATACTTCCAATCTCATTTAACCTCTTAAATAACACAAGAATTTACTTTCTATAATTTAGTTGATTCAAAATACCTACGAGCATATGAATAAACTCTTAAATTTAGGAATTAATAAATTTTTCTATAATCGCAGGGCTTACATGCCTAACAGCAGTCAGTAAGCCTTGTCGTATATTCTCTCTATTGCAATGAGATTGCCACGCTCCTGTTAGTCGCTCGCAATGACAAATAAGTCATTAAATGGTAGGCGTAGACTTTATGCCTGCGAAGGAACGAATGAGATTGCTGCGCTCACTTCGTTCGCTCGCAATGACCGGGGTTGGTATCTGTCATTGCGAGGAGTCCGTCGCACTTCTTGACGGACGACCTGCCTACCGGCAGGCAGGCGAAGCAATCTTGTCACTTAGATTCTATGGAATACTATATTTTAATCTTATTCTTTTAATAATCTGATAATTGGCTTTTTCAAATTTATTTTCTTAATGATATACCTAAAATACTTGACAAGTCAAAAAAAATGTGATATAATAGTCGTGCTTTTAATTTCCTTACTCAAAATAACCCACTATGACTTTGATAGAAAACGCCAAAAAGGGTAAAATTACCTCAATTTTCAGGACAATAGCTGAGGAAGAGGGACAATTACCTGAATACATAAGAGAGGGCATATCAAATGGAACTATAGTAATCCCCTCTAATAGTAAAAATCCACCCAAAAGAGCCGTTGGTATAGGTAAGGGATTGCGGACTAAAGTTAATGCAAATATAGGTACATCACCTGATATTGCTGATATAGATACAGAGATTAAGAAGGCACGCATTGCTGATAAATATGGCTCAGATACAATAATGGATTTGTCAACTGGTGGTAATCTTTCTAATATTAGAAAGAAGATCAGAGAGGAATTCCCAGGACCACTTGGAACTGTTCCCATCTATGAGATAGCCTGTAGAAAGGCTCAAAAAGAAATAGATTTCAGAGATGCAGGTGAAGAGGAGATAATTGACATAATTGAGGAACACGCAAGAGATGGTGTCGATTTCGTAACGGTGCACTGTGGAGTTACAAGAGGCGTTGTCGACCTACTCAAAAGCCATGGAAGAGTTATGGATATAGTCTCTCGTGGAGGGTCTATTCTTGCTGCATGGATGGAATATAATAAGAAAGAAAACCCTTTATATACATATTTTGATAGACTTATTGAGATAGCAAGGGAATACGATCTGGTTCTTTCACTCGGTGATGGACTTCGTCCCGGCTCAATTATTGATTCGACAGATAAACCTCAGATAGAAGAAATGATAGTGCTTGGTAAATTAAGAGACAGGGCACTCAAAGCAGGTGTCCAGGTAATGATAGAGGGACCTGGACACATTCCAATTCATGAAGTAGAAATGAACGTAAAGATAGAGAAAAGCATTTGCAAGGGTGCTCCATTCTATGT
>JAGMCL010000053.1 GCA_023129165.1 Caldifarciminota bacterium
ATTCGTTTCTTCTGGTTTGAACCTCCTTGCGTAAGTATTGGGAGAATTCAAAACCCAGAAACTTTATCTAATATTAAATACTATCTCGTACGAAGACCGACTGGTGGGAGGGCGGTTATCCATAAGAACGATCTTTCTTTCAGTATTATATGTAGAATAGATGATCCTGTGTTCGGAGGTAATGTTCTTAAAACGTATATGAGGTCGTCACATCTACTTGTTGACACATTGAGGTCTGTAGGAATAGATGCAGAGATGGTAAAAGCAGAATCAGGAAATCTTAAATCTCCACTCTGCCTTAAATCTACAAGCAGATACGAGATGGTATCGGGTGGCAGAAAGATTATGGGAAACGCACAGTGGAGGGAAGATGACATGATCCTTCTTCAAGGAAGTTTGTCTGTTAAAGCAGACAGAGAGGATGTTATAGATAAATATAAATTAGCATTGTTTAATAGGGGGATTGAATTTTCAGAAGGTTCTCTGACAGATGAAGAACAATCTCTTGCTCTTTTAAATACACCAAAATTCAGAATAGAAAGCTGACAATTTTTTGATTGACATTTTTTGAAAGCTATGTTATAATACATAGTAATTGCGGGGTAGATAAGAGTTTTATTGTCCAGAAGTTCTCATAATGACACGCTACTCTCGGTCATTGCGAGGAGTCAGTTGTCCATTAAAAAGTACGACGAAGCAATCGCATTTAAGGGCGGATAGTTATAGAAAAATGAGATTATCATGCTATCGGAAACGATGAAAGGTTTCATATTGTCTGTCATCACGAGAGTTCTGGAAATTCTATAATCTTAGTATAATAAGTATGGAACTTAAGGGAAAAATTAGTATAGTAACTGGTGGAGCAAGAGGTATTGGAAGAGCTATAGCTGCCTCTCTTGTGAAGCAGATGTCTGAGGTTATTATATGGGATATTTGTGATGAAGACGGAATCAGGACAGCAGAGGAGATTGGATGTAAATTTATGAAGGTCGATGTCTCGAGTTTTTTAGATGTTAAAAAAAATACAAAGGATGTGCTGGAAGAACATGGGAAAATCGATATATTAATAAATAATGCTGGTATAACAAGAGATAACTTACTCTTGAGGATGAAGGAAGAAGAATTCGATGCTGTACTCAAGGTTAATCTAAAGAGTGTCTTTAATACTACACATACCGTACTACCGTCGATGATAAAAAATAGGTGGGGAAGGATAGTAAATCTCTCATCTATAATAGGTGTAATTGGTAATAAGGGTCAGGCAAACTATGCAGCATCCAAAGCTGGAATTATTGGATTTGCTAAATCTGTAGCAAGAGAAGTTGCTACACGTGGTATTACAGTCAATTCGATAGCACCGGGATTCATTGAGACAGAGATGACGAAGAAACTTCCAGATACAGTGAAAGAGGTATATATCAAAACAATCCCGATGGGAAGATTTGGAACACCAGATGATATTGCCAATCTTGTTCTTTTCCTTGTTTCTGAGTCTGCCTCCTATATAACCGGTCAGGTTATAAATATTGATGGGGGTATGGTAATGTAAGCCGGCGTAGCTCAGATGGAAGAGCACCTGACTGTGGATCAGGGTGTCATGGGTTCGAGTCCCGTCGCCGGTATTTGCCCCTTTGTAAATTTTTTCTTGCATTTTTTTAATTATCCCAAATTATGAGCTAATAAACCACAAGATTACCACAAGAGAGATATAAGACCTTGTGGATATATTTGCCATTTTTAGTATGTGGTCTGCTTGCCCCGTTGCTTCGAAGGAGCTTTGCGGGGCGGTCTTTTGTCTTCAGTCTAAATTTATAATCTGTGTTTAAGACATATTTTGAGATTATTTCTTTTCTTGACTTTTTATAAAATTAATTGTATAATATAAGAAAAGAGTAGTCAGCAATAAGAAATTAAATTTTAAAAATTAAAGACCTGACACCATTGTGTACACTACCATCTCAAGTAGGAGAGACTTCCTAGTCTCGATATACTTCGAAAAAATTTTTATAATAAATAACAACAAATGTATCAGACTCAGAAATAAGAAATAACTGAAAAAAACAGTCTAATAAAACAATAGATATACTATAAAGTATAGTTTCAATAAGCTGTTTAAATTCATGTTTTTCTATTACCTAAATCTTATTTCTTAGCCTGACCCCCATTTCCCTATAAAGTTAAAGACCTGACACCATTGTGTATGTATTGACTGATAATGACAAGATAAACCTTAGTGCTTTTGTTAAATTAAAAGTAATATTAACAACTTAGAGGGATTATGATAAAAGACGAAAACTTGATGAAAATAAAAGAAGTGATAAAAAATATTTTTCCTGATAGTCGGGTAATATTATTTGGTTCCAGAAGCAAAGAAAAATATGACAGTCAGAGTGATTATGACATTTTGGTAATAGTTAAACAAAATTTGACAATTAAAGAAAAGCGCCAATATGCAAGTGTTATAAGAAGACAACTGGCTGAAATACCCATTGATGTGATTGTTAAGACAGAAGAAGATATAATTTATTATCAGGATAAAATAGGAAGTGTGACAAGAGAAGCTGTGTTAGAAGGAGTTAGTTTATGATAGATGAGTATATTAAACAGTGGCTTACTAAAGCAGATAATGATTTAAAAATAGTAGAACATGAATTGGATTTACCAGAAAAGGAAATAGTTAAAGACGTAGTTTGTTTTCACTGTCAACAGGCGGTGGAAAAATATTTAAAGGCATTCTTAATATATCATAAGGCAGAAGTCGAAAGGACCCATGATATAGAGCATTTATTGGATCAGTGTGCGTTAATTGACAAAGATTTTGTCAATATTGAAGTAAGAGAATTATCCAGTTTTGGAGTAGATATTCGTTATCCAGATGATTTTTATGTTCCTGATATGGAGGAAGTGAAATTTTATTACGATTTAACAAAACGAGTTAAAGGCTTAGTCCTTACAAAATTATAGATAAGAGAATGAAGCTAAAGTTTAAAATTAAAGACCTGACCCCATTTACCTGATAAGGCAATGGAAGTCAACCGCTCACCGCCGCCGGAGTTTACTACCGACTCAGACAGAAATTATTTCTTGACCGTTTTGAAGAAACATCTATTGTCCCAAGTAGTGTCCCAAGAGCTGTCCCAAGTTGAAGAAGGATTAAGTGAACAAGCTATAAAGATTCTTGGGTTCTGTAGGATAGCAAGGAAAAGACAGGAGATACTGGTCTATATTGGTTTGTCAAATCATCCTGATAACTACAAACGCCATATTAAACCTCTTATAGAAAGCGGCAAATTGGAGCTGACGATACCTGACAAACCAAAACATCGAAATCAGAAGTATCGAACACGAAAGAGGAACATATAAGAAAACGTATAAGAATGCGTATAAGAAAGCGATATAAAAAATGAACCTAAAATATGGACACTATCCACGATACAACACCTATAAGGATTCTGGCATTGAGTGGCTGGGGGAGATTCCGGAGTATTGGGAGGTAGAAAGATTGAAAAATTTATTAGTCTAAACAAAAGAAATAGTGTCAGTTCTGCGTAACAACCGTTGACTTTTCCCTTGATATTTTATGAAATTGATTGTACAATATAAAAAGAGGGTAGTTGGCTGTAATAAGCTGAAAGTTAAAATTAAAGACCTGACCCCATTGCAGGTTTTAAATTCATGTTTTTCTATTACCTAAATCTTATTTCTTAGCCTGACCCCCATTTTCTCAGGCAAGATTTTTCTTGATTTTTCCTCTATTTAGTGCTATAATGAGAGTGAATAATAGAAAAAGCTGGGGTATTACCGCGGATTAATATGTATCGTGAAATTTATCGTTGTTTCTCTCTTACCACTGTCGTTGCACGTTTTTATAAGGTTTTTGAGGTGACAAGCTTTAACAAAATTGCACCCTCAACGTTACATAACTCTATTTACAGGACATAAGAATTTACAAAAGGGAGAGTATATGACAGATAAGATTCATAAATCAACTGAAAGAACCCGGTTTAACTGTGCAAATTATCGTAATCCAGACAAATGTGATCCCCGGATAGCGAAGGATTTCTGGAGTTGGAGTAAACAAAAAGCGGATAAGATGTGCTCTAAGTGTCCAAATTTTGAGCCAAAAACACATAACCAAGGAAAATTAAGAGGCCAATAAAAAAACACGCAAATACAGGCTGTTGAAGGCACTAAAGGGATTAAGTTAGTAGTATTTGATTATATATTATAAGACCATATAATAATTTCTTATGAGCTGTCTTTCACACCCTCACAATCTCTTTCTCTACCTCAAATTCTACAGAGGTTGTATTGCGCCCACAACACCAGGAAGATCGAGTCTTCTGCAATATCTCTACTCTCGTAGGCAGCATATTCTAATTGACATTTTACTTGATTTTTTCTTCAGGTTGTGTTATAATAGTAAAAGATTGAAATATTTGGGTTACGAAATGAGAAAAAGGGGAGTGATAGGTAAGTATCTCGCAAGTTGCGGGATAACACCACATTGGGAGTTATCCGCGATTAACTACGGTTATAAATATTTATGCGAAATAATCCACTAAATAACTCCCAAGAGTTGACTTTAACTGATTAGAATATTCAAGTATCTCAAGGAGTTGACAATGAATCTGAAAGACTTTAAAGCTGGAACTTATCTTCAACAATATCAATACAAAAGTTTTCTTCCATCAAAAATAAACCAGACATGGGTATGGAGTGACCCAGAGTTAAACATCTTGCTGGAAAAAGCAATGCTAAATCTGAGTCAACTCGATGCATATTCACACATTGTCCCCGATATTGATTTGTTTATCCACATGCATATTGTCAAAGAAGCTAATAAATCAAGTCGAATAGAAGGTACGAAAACTCAAATTGATGAAGATTTATTGACAGAGGATTATGTTAATCCTGAGAAACGAGATGACTGGTATGAAGTCCAAAATTATATCCAAGCAATCAACTATGCGATTGACCAGTTAAAAAAAATTCCCCTTTCATGTCGTTTGCTTAAAAAAACTCATGAAATTTTATTGCAAGGTGTTCGGGGACAAAGGAAGTCCCCAGGGGAATTCAGACGAAGCCAGAACTGGATTGGTGGATCTAACTTATCCGATGCAATTTATATTCCTCCGCCCCACGAAGGTGTTCCAGAACTTATGAGTGATCTGGAAAAATTCTGGCATAATAGTTCGATTCAGGTCCCATATCTTATACGGATTGCTATGTCTCATTATCAATTCGAAGCGATTCATCCGTTTTTAGATGGCAACGGTAGAATTGGACGATTATTAATTACGCTCTATCTTGTCAGCAATAAAATATTGACCAAACCTTCTTTGTATCTATCAGACTTCTTTGAACGACATAGACCATCGTATTATCAAGCATTGTCAAGAGTCCATGAATCCAATGATATAATCCATTGGATCAAGTTTTTTTTGAATGCTATTATAGAGACTGCGGAACAGGGGAAAATTACGTTCCAGAAAATCCTGGAATTATGCAACGAAATCAACAATTATTTGCTGTCGTTAGGTCGCAGAGCAAATAGTGTTAAGATGATTTTTGATTATCTGTATAAAAAACCAGTGACAAGCGCTCCAGATTTGATTGAAAAGGTCGAGTTATCAAAACGCCCAATTAGCGAGATCTTAAATAAACTGGTAAAATCAAATTATCTAATAGAATCAACAGGATATCAGAGAAACAGAATCTTTAAATTCAAAAAGTATCTAGATTTATTTTAGCCGGAAGGTATCCCACGGAAATCATTTAGGATACTTTTGAGCTGAAAAGTATCCTATGGATTTTCATAGTGTACTTTTTAAACTGAAGGTAATCTAAAGCTCAAAGATAGGTGGATTATATTTATATAACATGCGGATGCAGGGTACAATCGTATAAACATGTGGCTTCCATCTAAAACCATCCACAAACCGAATCGGAACTCATTCGCTAACAGACAAACTGTAAAGCTCATTTCGTTCATGTAATGCAGATGGGCTTTGGCTGTGCTGGGGATATTATAACCTCACAATCTCTTTCTCTACCTTCCCACAAATGTCCCGCCTTCTGCGGGATCCCGATATGGCGGGAAGGGATTTACGCATTGCTTTAATAAATTCAGGAGATGTTAAATGGTAGCACTATTTGCATAGTGCTCCATAAATTGCGTCCACAACACCAGGATAATAGAATCGGTTAAAAAAAACCTTGACAAATTGGTGGTTTTAGATTATAATAAAATAACCAATGATATTAACTAAAATAGGAGGTTAAGACAAGAGAAGTAAAGTAAACTTAAAATTGCAACAGCTGGGGACACCTGTTAGTTAAGCCGTTGCCTTTTCGATTTGATTTCTAAACAATCTTAAAGAAACTCACTTTCATATTCCTACTATTTGCACCTGAAACAATAGAAATAGCCTGTTAAGGATTAAAAAAGTTCTCTCCCATCTGACCTACACAATTACCATAAATCTCAAGTAGACCGAATCTCCAACCGTCTTCCTAACACCCATGACCTCGCTTGATAGAAACTTTTTACCCTTTTTAAAGTCATAGAATAAAATATAACGATTCAACGGGAGGTTAAAATGAAAAGAATACTAATTTTCACGAGGGTATTCGTTGACGCTGTTTGTATACCCGTTTCAGCAACATAAAAAGAAGGTGGTAAAAGGGACAAGGGAACTAATAAGTGCTTGGGGTGTGCCTGAGAACACCCTGTAGTACAAATCAAAAGGAGGAGAAGATGAAAAAAGTGAAAACTGCAAAGTGCAAAATGCAAAATTATAAAAAGGAGGGAAAGATGTTGAAGCGATTTACGATTAATGACCCCCGACTAATAATTTTCACCGGAATGGCCATGCTCCTTGGGGGAGCAAATTCTTTTGCCGGGACCCACACGTGTCAGCCACCGACTGATTCAACCTGGCCTATGTTTCGCCACGATTATCATCACACAGGACTGTCACCACTGACAGGAGATATGGATACTTGCTACTTTTTATGGTCATATAAAACCCGCGGATGGATCAGGTCTTCGCCAGCGCTTGGCGATATCGATGGTGATAGAAGGCTTGAAGTGGTTATTGGCTCTTGGGATGAAAACGTATACGCCTTGAATGCCCAAGACGGCTCCTTGCTCTGGTCATATAAAGCAGGTCCAAAGCTTACCTCTTCACCAGCACTTGGGGATATTGATGGTGACGGTAAACTTGAGGTAGTTATTGGTTCTGGTGATTATAACCTATATGCCCTGAATGGAGAAGATGGTTCCTTGCTCTGGTTTTACACAACAGGCGACTGGGTTGAGTCTTCACCAGTGCTTGGTGATATTGATGGAGATGGCAAGCTTGAAGTGGTTGTCGGTTCTTGGGACAATAGCATTTATGCGCTCAATGGTGAGGACGGCTCATTAGTTTGGTTATATACTACGCAAAATATAGTCAGCTCTTCACCGGCGCTTGGTGATATTGACGGAGACGGTAAACTTGAAGTAGTTGTTGGTTCTTGGGGCGGCATCATATATGCCCTGAACGCTGAAGATGGCTCCTTCCTCTGGTCATATACAGCTATCTACATCAGCGAGTCTTCACCAGCGATCGGTGATATTGATGGAGATGGAAGTCTTGAAGTAGTTATTGGCTCTGCTGATGATAATGTGTGTGCCCTGAATGGTGAGGACGGTTCTTTTATCTGGTCGTATACAACAGGCCGCACTGGTTTCTCTTCACCGGCGCTTGGTGATATTGATGGAGATGGCAAGCTTGAGGTAGTTATTGGTTCTTCTCCTTGGCAGGGTAATAGTAACGTATATGCCCTGAATGGTGAGAATGGTTCCTTACTCTGGTCATATACACCGGGTGACCGGGTCAAATCTTCACCGGCGCTTGGTGATATTGATGGAGATGGCAAGCTTGAAGTGGTTATTGGTTCTGATGATTATAATGTATATGCCTTTAATGGAGAAGATGGCTTTGTACTCTGGTCATATACAACGGGTGGCAGAATTGACTATTCTTCGCCAGCGCTCGGTGATATTGATGGAGATGGCAAGCTTGAAGTGGTTGTCGGTTCTCATGATGGTAAAATATATGCCCTAAACGATAGAGACGAGGGTAAACCACACCGTGATATAGATATTAGCGGTACACGCTCTGGAAGCTACTTAGACACCTGGGTAAGCGATAATATCTATGAGTCGATCGAGGAACAAGAGAGCAAGGGCAACCCAAACCGCCGTTACAGTTATCTTGAGCATAAGTGGACTATCTTTGTTGGAGCAGGCAACCACATTACCTTCTACATTGAAGCTTATCATACTGGTAATCTTGAGGAAGACGATTTCACCTTTGCCTATTCCACGGATGACATTAACTACACAGATATGCTCACTGTTACCAAGACTGTTGACGATGATATGTGTCAATCGTTTCAATTACTCCCTTCGATGGGTGATACAGTCTACATCAGGGTGAAAGATACAGATCAGACCCCAGGGAACAACGTTCTGGACGACATCTTCATAGATTATATGTTTATTGAGTCCTCTACCATCCCTGACTTTACACCACCGGTTATCTCTGATGTTACCTCATCTGAGATAACCAATTCTTCTGCCACGATTACATGGGATACAGACGAGTACAGCAATTCGGTGGTAAGATATGATACAGATGGCGCCCCATATGAGTTTGTAGCTTCAAGTGCAGATATGGTAATGAATCACAGTGTTCCACTCAGTGGGTTGTCACCTTCCACCACGTACTATTATATTGTGGAATCAACCGATGCATCAAACAATACTGCCACTTCAGTTGAATACAGCTTTACGACTACAGCCGGAGGCGACGAATTGCATGTATCCAATATTGAAATGTCATTGCGGTATAATGGTCCATTCACAAGAGGTATAGCAGAAGTGACCATAGTTGGAGCAGATGGCTCTCCAATTGCAGCGGCAACCGTCAATGGACACTGGAGCGGATTGACAAACGACACTGATCAGTTTATAACGGAATCTAATGGAGTGGGGTCTTGCGATTCCGACAAACTCAGAAATCCTACAGGTTGGTTCATTTTTGCAGTCGACAACGTGTTCAAAGACGGTTGGGTATACAATTCAGCAGCTAATGTGGAAACAACTGATTCGATATCTGTCGGTGGCGGCGGTCCTGAGACTGCTGGACAGGGAAGTCTTCCCAATACCTTTGCTCTTTATGAAAATCATCCTAATCCGTTTAGTTCAGAGACAGCCATCAGATATGCACTGCCTATAAGCACTGAAGCTAAACTGGTTATCTACGATGTGAGTGGAAGAGTAGTGAAGGTCTTGGTTGATAGTGAGATAGATGCTGGATATTATAAGGCTATCTGGGACGGCAGAGATGAAGGTGGAAAAGAAGTTACAAGCAGTATCTACTTCTATCGAATTCAAGCTGGAAACTACACAAGCACGAAGAAATTGATACTGATGCGATAGTATCATATGACCATATGAGGATATAACTGCTTGTATAACATCTTCTTTCTCTAATTAAGCGTGTTATACAAAAAAAAGAAGATGACGGGGTCAGGCTAAGAGATAAGATATAAATATTTATGATATCCTTTCTCTATCTTCCCTCAAATGTCTCCGTCAGTTGACGGACTTCACTTTAACATATTCAATTGTTCATTTTCACAAGAATAAAAAGTTACCGCCCACCCACTATTTTCCCTTCTGTTTAAAAAATTCTTGACAAACTTTGTTTTATGGTGTATACTTATATACAGTAGTGATGCCCCTGTAGCTCAGTTGGAAACCTGCCTGCCGGCAGGCAGGGAGCACCGGTTTCCTATGGAAAGTATGTCCTACTATTTGTATGCACTGGTTAATGATAACGGAAGAATATATATAGGAATTTCCTGTAACCCTAAAAAACGATTAAAGGAACACAAGTCTGGTAAGACTAAATCAACTGAGGGTTACATACCTTGGAAGATATTCTTTGTTGAGAGATGTAATAGTCGACAGGAAGCCAGAGAAAGGGAAAAGTACTGCAAATCGAGATTGTCGAATTTGTTGATATATTATAATGCCCCTGTAGCTCAGTAGGAAAGAGCACCGGTTTCCTAAACCGGGAGTCGCGCGTTCGAATCGCGCCAGGGGTATATAATATCAAAAATCAAATATTAAATATCAAAAATTACAAGCTGAAAAGTGAAAAATTAACAATCAGCGATTTAGATGTATCCTGCACTTTTATAAGGGCGCTTGGCGCAGTTGGTTAGCGCGTCTGACTTACATTCAGGAGGTCGGGGGTTCGAATCCCTCAGCGCCCATATTTAAAAAGTAGTAATAATGGAGATACTTTATAAAAGGTATCTCCATTTTTATTAATAATTTCTCTGATATGCGATTGCTTTGTCGTCAACCAAGAAGTATGGTGAACTCCTCACAATGACAACCATCACTTCTGGTTATTTCTTGTATTAAAGGTCTCATAATCACCTTGCATATAATATAATCCGATAAATCAGCTTAATCCGTTGATAGTCTGAAAAAACCCTGACTGCCGTCAGGCAGGCGTTGATTTTTTTCTTGACATTGTGGTGGTTTCGTGATATATTATTAAAGTAAGAAAAATTGCAAATGGGTTATTACTATATATGATACATTATGAAGCGGATACTTACATGCAACATAGGGAATACAAACATCCAGATCGCCAACTGGGTCGATAATAAGATAGAAAAAGTTGTTCAGTTTGCGACCTATAATCTAAGCAAACAGAAGCTTAGACTTATGAATCCAGAAGGTGTTTTTACAGCCTGTACCGTACCTGATATTGCTTATGAGTGGAAGAGGATTGTACAAGTCATGTTGGGAATTAGGGTCTACTTCATTGGTAAGGATGATGATTTTGGTATGAAGATACAGTATAAGGGAAAGATGGGACAGGACAGAATAGCTGATATTGCTGCAGGATACAAAATAGCAGGTAGTAATTTCATAGTCATAGATTTTGGAACTGCTACGACATTGGATGTTGTTATTGATAGTGAATATAGAGGTGGTCTCATCTTCACCGGGATAGATCTGGGTCTTAGAGCACTATATCGATACACATCTCTGTTGCCAAGGATAAACCCTGAAAGGGCAGATAAAATTATTAGTAAGAGTACAGATGAGTGTATCTTATCAGGTGCATACTGGGGTGAGGTAGCACGAATAGAATGTATAGTGGAAAAGATTAGAAAGGAGTTTGAAAGGAATTTGATAGTTCTGACGACAGGTGGTCTTGGTGATGAGGTTTCTAAAGAGTTGGGATACAAATATGATAAATGGCTAACTCTAAGAGGGATAAAATATATAGCTGATAAGGTAAATGAAACAGGAGGTACAACGTAAGAAGGATATTGACGCTGGGTTGTAGGTATAGAAACTCGTATCGAGACTCGAAACTGGAAACTCGAGACTGGTACAATATATCACGAGCTTTGAGCGTTTTTAATAATTAAGCGTTGTTATCTGCTTATACTACCTATCGGTAGGTAGGGAAGTCCCTGTTAAGTTAAAAGTCATTTGTCATTGGTCATTAAAGAAATCGTTTACCCTGCCTGTCCTGTAGCATAGCGTACAGGGTGAAATGAGTATCTATTTCATCGGGGTCAATTCCAAGTCCCTGTTAAAAGTGTCTTAGGGTCGACACAGTTTGTTGAGTTTACCAGGTTTATTGTGTTTACTTTTTACCTGTCTTTAATTCGTAAATAGTCAATAGTAAATCGTTTACCCTATGAAATGAGTATCTATTTCATCGGGGTCAATTCCAAGTCCCTGTAAAAAAAATACTTCTGGGAAGTCCTGTCTAAAAAATAAAAATTAACAAATGTAGGATATGAAAGAATTACATTGTCCATTATGTGATACAGTACTAATCTTTCGTAAGGAAGAAGCGATTGGGTTATATGTCTGTCCTAAGTGTCAGGGATTTTTTATACATACTTCCAAACTCTCGGGTTATATAGATAAGGTTATGGATAAGACTGATATTAAGGTAAAACAGGTTTTAAGACTTGAACCCAGAAAGGTGAAAATTGTACACTCCTTAGTTGAAAAATCCCACAGATGTCCCAGATGTCTAACCACTATGGAGAAATATAACTATGTATACGATTCCAACGTGTTTCTTGATAGATGTTCTAAATGTAATTTTATCTGGGTTGATAAAGGGGAACTTGAGGAACTTGTACGCTATAGAAAGTTTGTGATCTCTACTGAAGATATTGCTAAATCGATAGACCGGGAGTTACGAGAGAAAGCTCGGATGAAGGAAGTTGCTGAAACCAGTCGACATATCACCGGGCTTTTACCCCTGGGTTTGGTTCTGGGAATAAGGCTATTTCCATATTCCGATTCTACGGATAATCCAAGGACAATATTCCCCGGAGTCACAGTTAGTATTATTGTGTTGAATACTGTAATACTCGTTCTTTCTTACTTTCGACCAGATCGCCTTTTCTGTTCATGGGGTATGATTCCCAATTCACTTTTGAATGGTTTAAGACCATATACTGTTATTACTTCAATGTTTTTACATGGAAGTATATTCCATCTTTTTGGAAATATGTTTTTTTTATGGATATTTGGTGATAATGTTGAAGAAAAATTAGGTCACATAAAGTTTGTCCTTTTCTATATTCTCTTTGGTGCAGTTGCGGCACTGGTTCATGTAGCTATTAATCCCCAATCATCCTTACCCACAGTAGGTGCCAGTGGTGCAATATCTGGAATAATGGGGGCATATTTCGTTATGTTTCCTAATGTCAGGATAAATTGCCTTTTTGGTGTTGGTATATACTTCCGAAAGGTAAAGATTAAGGCATTCTGGTTTTTACTCTTCTGGATGGCTATGCAACTACTGAGTTATATATTCTTCCGACGTATGTCAAATATCGCCTTCGGTGCACACATTAGTGGATTTACAATAGGAATGCTTATAGCTTATTTGTTAAAAGGTTCAAGATCTAAAAGAAATATTTGAGTTGGTATTATTTTCATTTCACCTACGCCATACACCTTACGCTCTACTCATTATTTTCTGTCTCTTGTCTTTTATACAATTCCCATCCTGCTACTGCGCATACTATACCCAGAACATCCGTTGTTTTTCCTTTGATAAGGGTTTTAGTACATTCGTTCAGAGTTGCTCCAGTAGTGAATACATCGTCCACCAGAAGTACAGTTTTACCCCTGAATAGCTCTTGCCTTCGTTTGTTTATTGAAAAAGCCCCTAAAACATTCTTTTTTCTATGCTCTGTTGGCAGCTTTGTCTGTGAGGGTGTGGCTCTTGTACGGATGAGTGCATCAGGGATTATTGGTATATTTAACTCAGAGGATAATTCATTGCCAAGAAGTTCTGCCTGATTGTATCCTCTCTCCCTCTTTCTTGTAGTATGTAGAGGAACAGGAACTATCAGTTCACAGTTTCTATATGTTTCTTCCATTTTAACTACCTTACTCATAAGCCCACCTAAAATCTTCGAGGTTTGTCTTTTGCCATTATATTTAAGCAGTATTATTAAGCTTTCAATAATTCCTTCATAAGGGGATACCGCCCTTACATAAGAAAATGGATGTTTTTCTACTATACAGGTATTACATACATTGATATCGAGGTTGGGGAGAGGCCTTCCACATCTCTCGCAATAAGGTGGGGTTATCAGTCTTATTCGTGAGTAGCAGTCGTTACATAGAATTTTTTCATCATTCTTCAGTCTTCTTTTGCATACACGACAAAGAGGTGGGATAATGAGGTCTGTAAGATCTCTGAGGAGATTCATAAGAATTTAGAATTCCTTTCCAACCTGGAAATGAGGTACCCATCCATCTTCTCCATAGGCAAAATCAAATCCAAGGAGTCCCATCAATGGAACCTCCATTCTTATACCAAAACCTAATCCTCTTTTCAGGTCTCGCAGGTTTATCTCCTCAAGGTTAGTCCATGTGTTTCCAAGATCCATAAATACTATCGGGTATATATTCTGTGTAAAAGAGATTTTTGCCTCGACGGTAAAAAGAAGGGCATACCTGCCACCTATAACTTTCCCACCCTCAAAAACACCTATTGATAGGTCTGGATAACCCCTAATACCCCAGACTCCTACACCGCCGAGTATAAATCTCTCATATGTTGGGGCATCTGGTGGATTAATCACACCAAATTTACCTCTTACAAGGGTGGCGAAGTTGAGTGGTAAAGTATTATAGACCTGTGATTCAAATATAAACTTTTGGAATCGGACAGTGCCGCCAAGACCAGCTATTTCAATGCGTGCAGAGTTTTTTGAACCCTCTTTAGGATTCATAAAGTTGTCACGTGAATCCCTTCTAATTCCTAACGTAATTGCACTCTTCCATCTTTCACCTGCCTCATCTATAATTGATTGTGGTGCTGTGCTATCTGCTGTGATAAAGAGGTTTTCAAGTTCATAAGAGGCATATCCATAAGTATATGCTAATTTAGGAATAAGCCTGGATACATCTATCCTTCCTCCGGTTCTTCTTTCACCAAATGTTGGTTTATCAATCTCAAGACTATATAAATGGAGTCCTACGGTCAGTGGCGTATCAAAGAGCCATGGTTCTCTGAACCCGAGTTCGTAGTTTGCAAATTTGCCTCCTTTATCTATTTTGAAATAGAGTAGTTCACCACGTCCCCTGAGATTTGGTATGGATATGCTAATGTTACCGTATAGCTTTGTTTCTGCAGCATAACTGATACCGATATTAAATTGCCCTGCCTGTTTTTCCTCTACGTTGAACGTGAGATCTATATCTCCCTTGTCATTAACTACCCTGGTATCCAGTGTTAGATTCTCAAAGAAACCAAGATTAAATACATTTCTCTGTGAGCGTATTAGTTCGTTTCTTCGTAGTATATCACCTGGAAAAAGCGTGAGTTCCCTGCGTATAACCTTCTCGTGAGTTTTATTATTTCCCTTTACCAACATATAATGAACTTTTGCAGGATTTCCTTCATTGATATTATATGTTATATTTACAATAGAGTCATTTAGCTTTTCTTCCACATTTATATGAAGATAGAGGTATCCCATATCACCATATATTTCATATAGAGCCTGAGTGGTTTCATCCAATTTTTTAACATTGTATATGTTGCCTTTTTTGGATTTAATGATACTGTAAAGCCTTTCTTCTGGAAAAACTGTATTGCCTGTGATGGTTATATCACCAAAATAGAGACATTTCCCCTCATCAAGAGTTATCTCGATTCTTATCCAGTTATCTCCTAATTCAACAAATTCAACGTTTTTTATCTCTACATTTGGGTATCCTCTTTGTGCATAGAAATCCTTTATCTTATCCATATCCTCAATAAACTTATCTTCATCGAATATTCCGCGTCTAATAAACCACCATCCCTTTTCCTTATTATTCAGCTTTACCTTTATTGCACCATCTGGAAAAGCATTATTACCGATGATTTCAATCTTTTTTATCCTAAGGTTAGCCTTTTCAGTAATAAAGTATCTTATAATCAGACCATCTTCAGTCATCTCAGTTTTGTAATCAACCTCTACTAGAAATTGCCCCTTATCACGATACGCCTCAAGTATACTAACCTTACCATTGAAAATTAGCCTGCTGGAAGTAATGCTACCCTCTTTTATGTCACAGATCTCACTCAAGTCCTTATCCTTTATCTTTTTGTTGCCTATAAACTCAACTATACTTGCCTTTGGATATTCATCGACCTGTATTATAAGCTTTATTCCACCACCTTTCTGTTCTGTAGTTATCCTAATATCCTCAAAGAGCCCAAGAGTATATAATTTCTTTATTGAGTTCTTCGTGCTTTCACTTGTAAAGTCTTTACCTATTGCAAGTCCTGATGCAGCAGTAATAAGCGACTTATCTACGAGTTCATTTCCACCAACCTCAATTTCAACGATTATCTGTGAATAGAGAGAGGTAGCAAAGATTAATATCCCAGTAATCAGCAAAACTTTCTTCATTTTGTCTCCTGTAAAACCCGATGTAGTGTTAAATATCAACCACAGAGTGCATAGAGATTACTGATTTTTTTCTCTGTGTTCTCCTAAGCACTATGTTTTTCTAATTCATATAATAGAACAAAAGATAATAATCTCTTTAATCTAATAGTGTCGGTGCTTTTAAAAGAAAAATATATTTATTAGAAGAATCCTATGGAGAAGTTATCAAATCTTTCACCCCTATTTCGGAGTCCACAGAGTAACGTATCTTATTTATTGGAATATTTTTGTGAACTCCGTGGTTCCCTGTTAAATAAATTACCAGGAGTGATTAGTTATAGTTAATCATGTGACTATTTAACAGGGTGAATCTGTGGTTTATTCATAAATTTAACATAAACAAACCCAACAAATTTATCCTGCTTGCCATGTAACGATAGTGTTCATGGTGAAATGCGACTTGTCCCATGAAATGTGTAACTATTTCATCGGGAAGCATATTTCACTGGGACCCAACAAACGGAGCAAACCCAACAAACCGTGTAAACTCAACAAACCGTGTAAACCGTAGTAATTTATTTTTTTACTTTTCAATAAATGGCTTTATTAGATCGATTGGTATAGGGAATATGATTGTTGAATTTCTTTCTGTTGCAATGTCTGCAAGTGTTCCAAGGAAACGCAGTTGTAAAGCGGATGGTGATTTGGATAATACCTCAGAAGCACTCCTAAGCTTCTCAGCAGCCTCGAACTCACCCTGAGAGTGTATAACCTTTGCTCTCCTTTCCCTCTCTGCTTCTGCCTGGCGTGCCATTGCCCTCTTCATGGTATCAGGAAGGTCGACGTGTTTAATCTCAACCATGGAAACCTTTATTCCCCAGGGGTCAGTCGAAGTGTCAATTATGCCCTGCAGTTCCGAATTTATTCTATCCCTCTGCGAGAGTAATTCATCAAGTTCAGACTCACCAAGTACACTTCTAAGAGTTGTCTGCGCGACCTGAGAGGTGGCATAAAGATAATCCTGTACAGCAACTATTGCTTTGTCAGCATTCATAACCCTGAAATAGACAACTGCATTTACTGATACAGAGACATTATCCTTTGTGATGATGTCCTGTGGAGGGACATCCATTGTTATAACCCTTAGGGATACCCTGACCATTCTGTCAACAATAGGAATAAGAAGTATGAGACCAGGTCCTTTAACTCCAATCAATCTACCCAGCCTGAATATGACACCACGTTCATATTCCTTTAATACCTTTATAGCATTTGCCAGAATTATAACGACAAATATTATGACAACAATCCATAACATAAAACCTCCTTTTGGTTGATTACGTATTGTTAAAAAACTAACCACAGATTCACCTTGTTAAATATTTACAAAATTAAGTACAAATAATCATCTCTGGTACTTTATTTAACAGGGGAGCCACAGAGAATTTTTAGTATTAAGGAATTATAGAAGATTATCTTCCCTCTGTGACCTCTTATTAATCTCAAGATCCATTCCACAGGATATGTATGGAAAGGATACGGAATCTCACGGATAAGACTAATCTTTTATCACATCTTTTAATCTTGCTATGCAAGTATAAACCACACCTGCCTACCGTCAGGCAGGGGGGGCACAGAGAGATAATATTTATTTTTCTCTGTGTACTCAAATTCTCTATCAGCGTTTTTCTTGCTTGTAGCTCACCTCTGGCAAACTTTGGGTTCAATAGAAGAGAGCACAGAGGTTTTCTATTTTTTTCTTAATTTTCTACCTCAAAGATACTCTGTGTCCTCTGTGGTTTCTTTCATATTTTTTCATATAAACGAGAATCACTGTTCTTCTATTTTGTTCAATTTTTCATATATGCTGCGTGCATCATCTTTATAACCCTGTTGTTTGTACAATTCTGCCATCGTTTTTGTAACAAATGGTGATCTAAGTTTTTCCATTGTTATCCTCACCCAGTTATCATTAGGAAAGAGAAGACGTGTACTATCTAAGACTTCCCTTGCTGATTCTTTATCACCATCTTGTAAATAGTATTCAACAAGCTTTTTTCTAATTGGAAGGTTAAACGGTATATTGAACTTGGCATCGAGGAGAACCTTTAGTGCATTTTCAGGTTTACCAAGTTCACAGAGTACATCATAAAGGATAACATAAGGGCTTAACCAGTTTGGATACTTTGCAATTATATCTTCTAATATTTCCGCAGCCCTATCATACTTTTTGAGATTTACCATCCTCTTTGCTGCCTTCATCATCTCTGCAGGGTTTGTTTCATTATTTTGATGCATGTTTTTTTATAACTAAGATACATCTGTTCTTTGTGTCTTCGTGACAAGTTAGTAGCCACCAAGACACTAAGGCACCAAGATTATGAAATTCTTTTATTTTTTAAATAACTACTTAAATCTTTTCTTTGTGACTCGGAGCCTTTGTGGCGAGTTATTAACCACCAAGGCACTAAGTTTTTGGAATCATTCTTTTTTCAAATAATTAAGATATATCTTTTCTTAGTGACTTCGTGACTTAGTGGCAAACTCTTTTAGACACCAAGACACCAAGATTTTAGAATTAAAATAACTAATAACAGATAACAATTAACAATAACCTATTACTTCGTGTCTTCGTGGCAAACTTTTTCCACTTGACATTTATCCGTTTTTATGTTATAATATACCACAGCGCCTGTAGCTCAAATGGATAGAGCATCGGATTTCTAATCCGAGGGTTGTGGGTTCAACTCCCGCCAGGCGTATTTTATTATAGCAAAGAACTTAAGTATTTTATTACCTAAAACCAATCCAATCAGGTCTTTACTCTCTTTATAATAGTAGCCATCTAATCACCTCGGCTATATTATACCACGAACTCCCATAAATGTCAAGGAAAAAGTCACAGAAGGGATAGTTGAAACAGTATAATCGGTAGGTCTATTATTCTGGTGCTATGCAATGAATGAAACCGAAGTAGCAAAATCAATCTTTTTGGAGCTGATGATTATTCATCTATTATGGGATTGGCTCATATTTTTAAAATAAAATACCGCCTTCTTTTTTAATATTTTTCAACATCTTAATGTAATTATCTTGGAAATCGTCAAAAACAAATAATTCGTCAATATAATATTTTAATTTATCCATAATACATAATATAATCGAACCACCAATCCCTGCTCTATCTTTATGGTTTTTATTGTCATCTATTTCTTTTTGTTTTTTCGTTATATTAAGCAGCTCTTCAAAAGGATCTTTTGTATTTTTGATATTTTTAATTAATTCTTCAACTCCATTGCCCGGCTTTACACCAACACCGTAAATTAAATTTTCTGATTTAAAGAGGTTTTTTGACCTATAAGCAAATCCGATATATTTATCAATATCGTTATCGTAACCAAAATGATAAACACTAGAATCTATCTCAATATTTTTATATAAATCATTTAGACAATTAGTTGTTATTTCATCTAAGCTTTTAATATTTTTTACTATTACATCTTTTTGTATTTTTACATACCAGTTTATTAAGAGATCTATGCAACCTGTTCCCACAACAATAGTTTTTATATGTGGTAGTAGAAATAGTTTTGTGATATATTTAAAAGGTTTACCATTAGATGTAGAAGCTAATGTATCAGTTATAATAGCTACAGAAGAAGGGTCTAACATATAATTTAATATACTCATATTCTCTTTCTTAACAACTTCTGGGTCTTGCTGTATTCTTCAACGTGCTTAAGGCCATAACATTTTCTTTGCTGTTTCACTTATAATATCAACTAAAATATCTCTAAAAGCATCCATAAATTTTTTACCTGTTTTGGAGATAATTTTTTTAAACTTCGTGGTAGCAACCATGGTTCCTGGTGTATCTTTTATCATATCATCTATGCTTTGTACTAATATTTTCTTCTCCTCATCTGTGATATTTTCTAATTCTTGAGTAAGCTCACGGGCAGCTTTTATTATAGCTTCTGTCCAAGGATATGGCTCTCCGCAATTATGACAAAATTTTGGTAATGAAAAAAGATGTCCAATGGGTTGTCTACCAATCACACGAGAACCTATAATGGGAGTTTCACATTTTGGGCACTTTTTAATAGTCTTCGTACCACAATCAACACAGAAGTCTCGGCTCATATCTGGTCGAGAATGAATTGCTGGATTTACAATATGCCCATTTAAACAGATTTGAGCTTCGTCATATTTATTTGAATAATTCATAATTCCTCCTCATCGGGTAGTACCTAAAAATGATCCTTTGATAAATATTTATACACTCCCCTTTTTTAGTCTTTTTTTCTTGTATTAAATTAGTCAATACTCCATTATCAAGCCAGTTGTCTATCTCTTTCTTATCGTATCTGTGTTCTTTATTACTAATGCGTTTATGAGGTATCTTACCAAGCCTTAAGTAATAGTAAAGTCTTCTTTTAATCATAGAAAGGTAAGCAACTAAGTCCCCAATCTTCATTAGCCTTTTTACCATGTATAATTTCCCAATTATTCAAAATTACAATTTCACAATCCTCTCCTTATTTCCTCGGTATTCTGTTTCAGCTGCACTTCTTTTCACTTACGCCAACCAAAAAAGGCACCTTTAGATAGAACTACTTAAATTTTCTCTCGGTGAATACACCTTGTTTCTCCCTCTTTTCTGCTTCCTTTTTGTCGCTAAATGTCTTTTGCATAGCCTTTTCTTTCCAGTACTTTGCTTCCTTCTTGTTTTTCATAATCTTTTCGTCTATAGTTGCGATGGCTGTATACCCCAATGTTATAACTTCTCTTATGATATCCTTCAGTTCTATAAACATTTCTCGATATTCCTTGGTTATACAACCTACTGAAGTTTCGTGTTTCAGTATCTCAAATAATTCTCCAAAAGAATTTTGTATGCATATTTTTTGGTTAAGTACACCAAGAGAATAATAGAAAAGCATTACTGTATAGAAAACCTCTCCTGGGAGTGTGTGTAATTCTTGAGCTATAGTATTATAGATTGTTTTGTCAAAAAGTTTATGAGGAATCGAATACTGTAGAGCCTTATAGAAATCAACATCGTTTTCTTCTACATGGAATATGTCTTTTAGCATCCCGAAGTTATTAAGCTGGGTCAGAATATCGAAAAGAACAAGTTTACTAATCCCATAACGTTTGTCTCGATTAGCATGAAACCTTGTTAAATAAAGAGTTAGTAAGACAATTGAAAGAGTTATAAGATTAGTAATTAGTATTACCTGCCAACTGTCTTTAAATCGTACCGAATCCTGTCTTTTGTTTCTCAGAGCGTCCGTTTCTGTTTCCCTTTCTGTTTGCACTTGCTCTGGTGTTTTTGTTAGAAGAACTGTTTTACCCCCTTCTATCGTTTCATTGTGATCGGAGGAAATTAGGGTTGCTGAAATGGTGCTTAAAAGTACAGCGATATATAACCAATAAGATACCATTCTCCTCATGAAATCTCCTTTCTTTTATAATGAATTTACTTGCTGTGTCTTCTTCATAGATTGGGAAGATTGTGACTTATTGCGATATTAACTTTGCCTCAGCTGTATCTTCACTATCGGTATTAATAAGCTTATATGGATAATGGGGGTTGTTGCTCTCGATAACAACAATATCTTCAAATGAAAGCCAAAGCATTGTGTTAATCCTATCAATAGGTGAGATTTCCCAAAGGGAACCATCTTCAAGTTGAATAAAATCTCCTCTATCTATCTTCTCTGATACCCAATGTGTATTACCTACTCCCCAATAAGTTTGTCCCGAACTTTCCGATATAGCCTCTATTACCTCTAATGTCCAATTGGCTAACCATTGTTCCAGTGCTTTACGTTCTAATTTGGTAAGTCTTATGATACCTGTTTGCTTTTGTTCTTCTACGGTCATGAGCTCGTAAAGCGTAAGAAAGGGAAGATCTTGGGCTATTGTAACAGATACAGTCGTCAACATTAAAATAGCTCCTAAATATGTTAAATGTTTTTTTTGCATGTCAGTTCTCCTTTAAAAACCCAAAGAGTGTATCGGCTATCGTAAATTGTGTTGTTGTCATTTGATGTTGGTTTTTAAATTATAATATCTTTTCTTAGATATCCATTCCATATAAGACCGAGATCGTATAGACCCCCAGGTGTCCAAACAGTTCTATTGTCTTGCCTTTCATTCCAACCCTTACCTTCTTTAAACGCCACCTTAAAGACCTGAATCTCCTGTATATTATCTTGTATTTGTTGTTTGAACATTTCCAGTCACTGTTACATTATAAAGACGATATGCAACCCAATCTGAGAGTTTCGTTTCGTTGTTTAAAGACAGAGCATATATCCTGGATAATCAAGTCATTAGTCTCAGGTGTTCCTATGGGATAGTCATAGAAGAAGTGTTTGCATTGGATTTCAGGATAATTGGAGTTGCCAGAGCAGGAAGAAATTGTTAAGAGTGTTTCTGCCATAAGAATTAGGTTGAATAAGGAAATTCTTCGGATACTTAAAACGTTTGTTACCTCCATCCTTCTATTTTAAGAGATCGAAAATAATTATAAGTAATTTTATTTAATATTTCCCCCAACCAGGTTGATACCAATATTTCATAGCACCGGTATTCTTTACAAATCCATTTGCATCATTATAACTTGATATTAAACTTTTTCTTAAATAAAAATGATCGTAATAGAGAATCGTCCAGAATATTGCAACATCCATAAATTTGATTATTCTTTGAGGTGCAATGAGTATATTGGGCTCTGCACGTTCCCAGAAAAGATCTGAAAAATTTAACTTTCCCAAAGAACAGGCTGATATAAAACAAATTCTATTTCTTAAACCTCTTTGATTGTAGAAATCTTCTGGGTAGACTTTTCCATGTGGCATCGCCATATAGTAATTTCCATTTTCATCACAATCACCATGACAAGAAATATGTATGTATTTATATCGATAACCCACTAATTTCTTAAATAAATCTTTCTTTGATCCAACACGCTTATATTCTACTTTATCTTTATGTATTAAGGCAATGAGTTCACTTAAGATTATTCCTTCCTCTTTTTCCTCCATCTTTGGAACACACTCTAATATTAACACTTTTTTAAACAATGCCATTGATACCTCCTTTTTCTATTCAACCAAATTAATATTTTTTGCTCGATAAACTACTAAAGTGAACTAACCAATTTATACAAGTAAGAAGTAATTAATAGAAGTAATTTATTATCAAGAAATTTAGTGATATCTTTAACGAGCTTATAATCTAATCGTATCCTTTTCAATTTCGGGATAAATTTTATCAATTTCTTTTTGAATAATGGTTGTTTTTTGAAGCGAGGTTACTATTTTACAATAATGCTTTATGTCGTCAAGTGAAAGAGTCTTGTCCTTTCTATCTTTCAGCCATTTGGAACACACCTGATAACCACCTATCTGATATACCCAGATATTCTCTGATACGCCTTCAAAATACTGTGTCTCATTAATATAAACGCGACCTTGTTTTTCATCATATATTAATTTTCTAACTCTATCATCACCCTCACCCTGTGATTTCGCAATGGGTGGGTCAAGTTCTGATGATTTTAAAAGATGCAAATCAGCGAGTCTTTTCCCATATCCAGCTATTTTCTTAAATAATTTGTAATTTTTTGTAAAAGGAATTCTCGGAAAATCTATTTTCAGGAATTCGGTGTATTTAGTGCGGTAGGTATTTGAATAGAGTACAGCGTAGATATAAAAAAGAATTTGCTCGGGGGATGGAGTTTTCTTAAAGTTTTTTTTCAATTGGTCAGCTATTTCTAGGGAAATGTTTGGTTTTTTTACAGCATAATCTCCCGGTACTTCAAATAACATAACAGTACTCTTTAAAGACTTTCTTTTTGAGTCATTTTTTTCTATGTAGAGATAGAGAGGGAAAAGGTAATTTATTTCTCTGGTATTATTGGATACAACACAGGATTCAACAATAGTGTCGCAAACTAAAGTATGATAAAATCCAACTTTATTTTGCTGACGGCAAGTTAATAACCCCAAATTCTCTTGTATCATATGACGCATGACCTCTTTGCGAGAACGTTCAATAACTGCATCATGATAAAAAATCCATTTAACATCGAAAGGTCTGTATAAAATAGGTGTAATTGATTTATCCCAATTTTTATCTTTTTGTATTTTCTCTCGTGCATCACTCAATTTCCAGTTTGATTTATCCTTCAAGTTGAATGCCCGTCTAACAAGTTCATCTGGCATTTTTTCATCTCGAAACATTCTGATATTTCGTTTAAGTGCCTCCCTATCAGATTTTATCACGAATTTGTCTCTTGAAGTTACAATGCCAACACTATTTATTGGAAACACCTCAGTTATTTTAGGGTATTTCTCATAACTTTCCAAAAGCCTTTCATCTCTCGGAATAAAAAGGTGAAATTCAGATTTTGGTGACAACTTTTGCCATTTGGTTTTTTTTATATCATTTCTTGAAAGCCAATCGTTTTTCGCTTCTCTCAATCCCCACCTTTCTGAATGATATACCTTGCATCCCTTCTTTTCACCTTTCTTTTTTATGAGAACTGAAATAGCAACTCCCTGCCTTATATCAAAAACATTTTCGTCTTTTGAACCGTCAGGGCATTTCTCTCTCTTCAAACTGTTGCCATGTAAATCTAAAATGTAAATCTCATTAAAGCTGTTTATAAGAGATTGTCTCATACCTCTAAATGTAGGATTATCAATATAGCTGTGATTGGTGATAAAACCTAAAACTCCTTCTCCTGCCTGGTCAATTTTCCATTGTGCAAAACGGATAAACTTTGCATAATCATCTTGTAGCCACTTAGGATTTCTTTCCTTAAGCCATTCTCCCTCTAATATTTTGTAATATTCTATTAACTCACCAATCCATGTTTTTTGCTTTATCTTTCTTTTTTGCTTAGCTTCTTTCGTTTGTGGTATTAATTTATAGCAACCATTAATATTATCCGTTTGAATTTGATAGTTTGTTATATATCTTTCTCCTTTATTTACAACCACATCCTTTTCACTTAAATTTGCTGACGTTCCATGATAAGGAGGATTACCGAGTATCACCAATATGGGTTGTTCCTTTTTGGCTTTGCCTGCGAGATGAGATTCTTTAGAGAGGGAAGCCATCCCGGGAAGTTCGGTTTGGGCAAGTTCCTCCATCTCTAAGGTATTAGTAAGATATAATTTAAATCTATCATCTTTTTGAAGTTTATAACCAAGTTCTTCTAAGAGAAAGGACATCTTAAGATGACCTACTGCATAAGGTGCCATCATCAGTTCAAATGCATAGAAATTCCTTAGAACATGCTCTTTAATAAATTTTTTCTTTCCACCTTCACCATATTTAGATGTAAATTCCTCTACTGCAATATTAGCTGCTTCAGCTAAAAAGGTAAGCGTTCCTGCAGCAGGGTCCAAAACTGTGACATTGTCGCTTGCGAATCCATCTGCCTTATTAAAATGCTCTTTCAAAATTGTATGTAGAGAACGGACAATATATGAAACAACAGGTTCTGGAGTATAATAAACGCCTCTTCCTTTTCTTGTTTTAGGGTCGTATTCTGCCAAAAAAGTTTCGTAGAAATGAACAATAGGATCTTTGCCCTTACCTTCATGAAAGTACTGATAAAGTATATTCTTTACATCAGCAACTGCAAGCACTTCAGAAATATCATCTATAATCCATTCCATCTGTTGGGGTAAATCTTCAAATGAGATGAATTTAAAAATATCTCGTAGGATCCCGATAGTGTGAGGTATTTTATCATAAGCAAGTTTTCTATTAAATCCATTCTCTGTGCGAGTACGGGCAGAGAAGAGACCGTATGTGATAGTTTGTGAATAAAGGTCAGTAAAGTCCTCTTTTGAAAGACCACTAATGAGAAATTTCCTAAACGCCTCATAAAAACCTAAAATAAAACCCTTTCCTTTTGTCTCTTCTTCTTTCAATTCCTCTGCAACTACTTCATCTCTTAAAAAGCGTGTTCTCTTTGCTAATTCTAATGCAAGGATTTTGGCATTATATACTCTGGGAAGTGAAAAGGAGAAGAAATTTTCAAGAAGCCTAATGAAATCATCCTCTTTTTCAACAGATGGGATGGTTTTAAGCTTATGTACAACGAAGGGTCTGGCAATTCGTACTTTATCTAATAAAGTGCCGTTACGATAAAGTCTGAACTCAAAAAAATTTGTTAATATCAAGTTTGGAAATATATGCCTATACCTTTTCAACTGTTCAGTATATTCTATCCTGTTTAAATCTTCTATGGTTGGAGCCTTTGCTTCAATATATCCTACAATATGTTGTCTCCCATCCCAGATTCTAAAATCGGGATTGCCCGCTTCGGTTTTCTTTGGCAAGGTTGTTATTTGAATATTTCTTTTACCAATAGCTTCTAAGTATTCTTTTAATAATCCTTCAAGCGTTGAGTAATAACTTTCTTCTCTTGCATCACCACGATTGGTAATCTCAAATATTCTTTTTAAATATTGCTTAAGCATATTTTTATATTTGTTAAACGTATGGTTTCACAGCGGAAAGAGAATCGAGTAAAAAAATAAGGTCTAATGTTGTTGTACAAAATGTTTCCTTACTAAATCTATCGAATTAAAACGCAGATTTATGTAATCACTTAGTATTTCTAAAAGCATGAATAGCCTTAGGTCTTTTCATCTTTTTAAAATATCTTGTAAGAACTGGTTCAGACATTGTCATTTCGGGTCCTATTTCACTCACTAATCGACCTACAAACAGTAAAAAAGCACTTTCTTTACTATAAGCAGCGATATGCGGTATCCATTGATCGCCACTTAATGGTTTAGTTATTGTAAAATCTGGACACTTGTTGTTTATTATAAGACCTTTCTTTAAGATAAATAGCATGTCGATTTGTTCCTGTATAGGGATATTATTATAGATATAATAATCTGAAACATACTTACACAATTTATCTATATCAGAAGAATCATAAGAGAATATATATGTTGGACACCTATAAGAATAATCTATTTTTTCTTTAGATACTTTTTTCCCTAAAGATAGCAGAGGTAAAAGTGAAGATCTTGTTCGTTTTAACACTTTAACACTGTAAGCCTGTTTAAGTGCACGAATTATTTCAGGTTCATGTTTCCTATTAGAACCAAATGAAGCAGGTAAATCTTTTAGATCAGGTTTTAATTCGATCGCAGCATGAACACCATCAACAAGTATTATTTCAATATTGCCATTCTCATCGTATAAATGCGGGTGATTAGGAGCACAAATAACGCAATCTATCGAAGACGATCTTCTCCCGATGCTATCGTATAACTCCCCTTTAGTGATTTTATAAGGAAACGGAAAGAACCTTTCCATTGTCTTTCTAAAGGCCGCTTCTCTTGCCCTCGCAACCATTTCAGGGCTTCCAGAATGTTTCTCTGAAGCTTCTTCCATTTTATCGCATATCTGCTCAGCAGTCCTTATTAAATGCTTCTCTAATCTTTTTAAAACATCGTCTCCTATCCTTTTCATAGCATTGTCTCGTTAGTTAATATTCACTTAACTGTTTAGAATATTTTAATGAAACTTTTTAAGAGAATGTAATTATCTAATAGATACTTACTTCCCGGGTTTTATGTCAACATAGAACTTCTTCAGAGCCAATTGGAGGGATTTAAAAATTTCAGCAACTTCGCTGATATGTAGAGCGTCTTTAATCGTTCGAACATATTCCATTATTTCTTTAAAATCTTTAGCACTTTCTATACCCTCATCTTTTAACAATTTCAGCAATTCAAAATCTTCCTTGGTGAATGGTCTATACTCCTCGCTTCCCTCACGTAACTCATTCGAACTTGGAATACCCTTACTATATCCTCTCTTACGAAGAACCTTGTCATTACCAGTCAGAAGCCAATCAAGAGGAACATCAAAGTAATTAGCAATAGCAACACAAAATTTTGAATTTATTTCGTCCTTTTTCTTCTTTAATGCAGCCCTGAGAGTTGTATAATTGATATCAGTCTCTTTTGCAAGGGATTTGACCGTCATCCCTTTTTGTTTAAGCAACCAATGGATCCTATCTTTTATAGTCTTTTGCATAAAAATTCAAAATATTGTATTATTTCCTTGACAAATACAAAATTCTGTATTACAATATATATATGAAATCACCTCTTGCTTTTAATATAACACAAGAAAAGGTAAAAGTCAAGAAAAAATACAAAATAATGCATTACATGAGAAATTAAAAGATGAAAAAAGATATTGACAATACTAACCTTTTAGACAGAATTGTAGGGACAAATAAAAAAAGTGATTTATTTGTACTACAACAACTTATAGAGGGCTACACACATAGAGAGATTAGTCAACATCTTAGAATTACAAGAAGCCGTGTAACCCAAATTGCAGATTCGAACCGGGATCTTCTTGATGAACTTACTTTGAAAGCAACTTTAGCCATAAAAGCGGGTCGTATACGAAAGGCGATTCGATTTTTAAGAGGAAAAGATAAATCAAAGAAAGATCCGATAGATATACTTGATTATATGAGAAAGGAAATGCGAGATGAAGGTAGGCACCCTATAGAAATTAATATTATATCCAATATTCCAACGCCATTTGATAATACAGAAGAGAAAAAATAAAAAAGTGCTTGATAAATTAAAATAAATGTAGTATAATATATAAGGATGTATAATATGTAAGGAAGAAGTGGTTGGTTATATCAGGGTGTCTACAGAGAATCAGGTAGAGGATGGTATGGGATTAGAAATACAAGAAAGTACAATCCATATTTAGTGTAAAGAAAGGAGGATTTAAGTTTTAACCAAAAGAACGACCTCAATGTCCCATAACTCTAATTACAGGACATAAGAATTTAAAACTTTATAAGGGGGATGTATGAATAAAAAAGCAACGTCTGTGAGTATTCGACGGATAATCATTGGATGTTTTTTGTTTGCTATTGGTCTATGCCTTTCTTTTTATTCCTTCGCCAGTATCGACCGCTGGCCTCATTCTATACAATGGTTTGTATCCTACTACATTAAGGGTGATCCTCTATGTATGATTTTGAGTATATTTTTACTGATGTTTGGCTGTGTGGTCTTAGCAAAGGGTATAATAGAATATATTATTAATCCATTTCGAGAGAATAAACCATAAAACATCCTTTTGATAATATAAAAGCGAAAGCTAAGGGAATCAGCAGATACCAGGCAAAAAACACGCAAATACAGACTCGTAGAGGCTCGAAAGCAAGGTGGTAAGGGTTCTTCATTCAGCAGTAGTTATGAGGATACGGTAGGGGAGGGTGGGCATCCACGGACTGTTGGAAATTGAATATCATTAATTCACACGATTTTAACCAAATCTACAAATGAGGGATGAAGGTATTTTATTCAATAATTCACGGTTTGCGGTTATTTGTCTTCTTTTGATGTACCTGTTTGTGTCATTACTTTGTCATCAGTGATATTATCCACGAACTCCTATAAATATCAAGTAAAAAATCAGCGGATTTAGCGGATTAGTTCAGCGGATTCAATGCCAACCTGGTGGTAGGTAGTGATTTAACAGGTTAACTAAAGAAGGGGACAAGCAACTTTTTGCACATATTGTAAGGGGTATAGTTAAGATGGGGATTAAAACGAATAAAAAGTTAGTCGAGTTTCTGTATTATCTAGAAATTATGTAAATAATTTAACATCGATTGAATTTGTTGAAGGGAAGCGTAATCCGTTTCCGTCAGCTGACGGAGACATCTGACAGAAAGGTGGAGAAAGAAATTGTGTATGTGAAAAATAATCCGTCACCTTTTTCTAAAATACAGTATCGTTATAACTCTGTAATATATAAAAGATTATTGAGAACTGACACCAATATCCGACACCAATATCCGCTAGTGTACTGTGTCCTTATTTACCCTGTGGAGGTATACTCCCAGGCATGAGATGATGGAAGTATGAGGGTAGTAGGTCATTTGTTTTAGAGGGAATTTGTTAATAAGATATTAAAAAGGTGGTTTTATTCGAAATACGAAAAGCCAATCCTCAAAGGTTTCTCGATGAGGTGGGTAGTAATGCAAGAAAAATGCATACGGGTACTATAAGGACATCTTTGCCCTGTCCCACATCCTCCTTCGAAAGCAATAAATAGTCCTTTACTGGAGATACTCTGACTATGTTTCTTGTGTCTACCTGTCTCTGGTATTTTACCTCTATTCCTAAATATGATTTTTTATCTTGCTTGAGTATATTGTCTATCTCTTTTCCATTCCTGCCGTAATGGAACCATAGAAAAGTGCCACTTTCTCTCATATACGGTATTTCCTTGCTTATCAGTAGATGACTTGATACGATACCCTCTACGATCCTGCCCAAGGTCTCTTCATCTGCTAAAGTATCCTGAATTAATTTCCATAGTTCTACTCCGATGAGATAACTCTTCAAAGAGTAGTAAATGAAGGGGTCGAGGAAATAAATCTTCTTATCTCCTTTGAACTTCTGTTCTCTCTTATTAAAATCGTAGGGATAGAAGGTGAAAACCACAAAGGAACCTTCAAGAAGTTCAAGATAGTCTATGGTCGTAGTATGAGCCATTTCTACGTCCCGTGCAAGGGTAGAAAAACTGTACCGCGTTCCATACTTTGCAATTATTTCTTTTAATATCTGTTTTACCATTATTTCCTGCTTATTTTGCTTTACGAAATCACCCAAAACCTGTCTGACAAGAATCTCTGAAAGAGATGAATCTACCATCTCTTTCTTTTTTTCAAATCGTTGGATTAGATAATGATTAATTACGCCGGGGAATCCACCCGTGGTCAGATAAATTTTGAAGAGATAACCTATTTCTCGATTAAAAGGAATCAAAGTGTCTATTATTCGACGCATATCTGTGATATCAGTATTAATATTCAAGATGGTGCTTTTGAGTGTACTGTGAAGGTTCATAAGGGAACGACTTAGCTCTTCGTCAAGTAAACGATTAATTATATCTGGAATAATTTGTAATGAGAAATCTCTAAATGTCAGAGGCTTGAGATAGTATTCATTCCCCTCCAATCCTCTTCCAGGCAAGAGTTCTCCTTCTTTCTTGAGTCCTGCAGCACAAGATCCAGTAATAACGATTATGGCTCTCCTTGTTATGCCCTGGTCTGCCATATATTTGAGTTCGATATTCCATTTAGGAACAGATGTTATCTCATCTATAAAAAGGTATATCCTGTCGGCATCGCGAGTGGTCTCTAACAAGTAATTAATCGCGTTCCGCATCTCTCTCCTCGAGGTAAAGAAATCGAGAGAGAGGTAAATGATATGCCTTGCTGAAATTCCCTTCTCCAATAGTATCCGTATGGTATCCTTTAGATATGTTGTCTTTCCAACCTGTCTACACCCTCTAAGCGTGTAGATGTTTCCTGGTTTGAAATCCATACCCTTCCTCTTGAAAAATACCGGATGAATCTCTGATAAGTGTTTATCATACAACCAGAAATCCTTCCCCCGGGTCCACCAAGGATTCTGGGCTGCTATCTCGCTAATTTTTACCATATTTTATCAATATAATAAAAATATTACATATTTCGATTTGATATAATCCATATTTGTACATATTTCGATGATCTATCATCCATATTATACAACATCTTTAAGAATTTGTCAAGAAAAAAATGTCATCGCCTGTCTGCCGGTAGGCAGGGATTAAGCGCCTGTCTGCCGGTAGGCAGGGATTGAACAGATTTAATGAAAATTATCAAGGGCTTAAATAAATTAAAAAATCTCTTCCAATCTTTTTCCTGCCTACTGTTAGGCAGGAAATAACTGTTAAACAGAAATCTGTGGACTTACAGAAAGAAATACTTTAAATTTCGATTACATTTTGTCCAAATTTGTACATATTTCGATGATCTAGAATCGAAATATTTTTTAAATAAATTTTAGGGAATCATCTCCTATGTCCTCATAGAATTCCTTACAAAACTAAAAAATAGATAGAATTAACGGGAATTGAAGGGGTCAGGCGCAGAGATAACATTGACCTAAATATATATTCTCTCTATTATTACCCACGTTATAACATAATTAAGGTAGGTGTTGGAATGACCAATACAAGGTATTTTTGCCATATATTAATTATTACAAACCCAGATTGTCGAACATAAATTTTAGTTTTTAGCCTGGTCTTCCTAAACTTATTCTAAATTTTCTAAATCAGCTAAATCCTGATGTCTTCCTGTTGCCTTTTTATTCTTTTTTATTACTGGTCGTTTAACAATTCTATAAACTCTCTGAAATCTTTGTTGAGAACCATATTTCCACCTATTGTATTCTTGTCTGATATATTCTAACGCTTCAAGACGATACTCATATGATTTGCTTTGCCAGAAATCAAAATCACTTTTGACATCTTCAATTTTCATTTTCTTAATAGCTGTTCTATCAAGTTTAAATGTTGTATCCATTTGTTTTTGTCAGATTATTATTTATTTTTGTATATTTAATTTATTTGATAACTAAACATACACCCTTCTCTACGGCTATATCTCTTTAGCTCATATATTATTATAACACGAACACACAGGGATGTCAAGAAAAAATTCAGCAGATTAAACAGATATTTTCAGCGGATTAAGCGGATTTAGCAGATTATATAAAAAATCATAAAATTGTCAGCGGATTAAGCGGATTAATCAGATTGTATAGAAGGGGACAGGCTATAACCATCCCCACACAGATTCCAAATGGAAAGAAGAACAGTCCAATCACATCACGGAATGTAAACTGTGACGGATTGAATCCCTCTTGAAGACCGCTTCCGATAAACATCAACAGTATAAACCCGATGCATAGAATGCTAAGAACCCTTGCAATCCATCTGATTGAAAGATTTGCGATACCCGATTTGTCTTTCGGCTCATTCATATATATTTCTCCTTATTACAAAATGGTAACCATCCGAATGTTGCATCAACGAACATATGGGGGTTCGGCCTGATCCCCAAACCACTACAAAATAACTCAAATTCAAACATGTTTATAGAATTTTTTAGAGTAAGTACATATTTTCTGCTTCCATAAGCAATTCGTCTCTGTATTTAGGGTGAGCAATACTAATGGTAGCCAGTGCTCTCTCTCGGGTGGACTTTCCTTTCAAATTGACAACTCCGTATTCAGTAACAAGATAATGAGTATCTGCTCTCGGAGAAGTAACTACAGCACCTGTTTTAAATCGTGGTACTATACGAGAAATCTCTTTCCCTTTTGCTGTTGAATAGAAGGCGTGGATGGATTTTCCCCCGGATGAATCAAATGCTCCACGCACAAAGTCAAGCTGTCCACCTGTGCCACTGAATGTGGTACCAGCGAGATATTCAGCATTAACCTGTCCTAAGAGGTCAGCTTCAAGTGCAGAGTTAACGGCTATCATATTGTCATTTTGGGCGATGATAGCAGGGGAGCAGACATAAGAAGCAGGATAGCTTTCCATACTCGGATTATCGTCCATAAACTCATACATCTTCTTTGTCCCCCCTGCTGTTGTAAAGATATGTTTCATGGGGTTAAGATTTTTCTTTCGTCCTGTGATAACACCTTGTTCTATTAAATTTATCATGCCAGGGGTTAAAAGTTCAGTATGAATTCCGATGTCCTTATGATTAGTAAGATAACGTGTTATGGCATTAGGGAGTCCACCTATTCCCAGTTGAATTGTAGCCCCATCAGGAACCATTTCAGCAAGACAAGGACCAATAATATCATCTTCAGGTCTGGGTTTTGGTGGTTTTAATTCAAGCAAAGGAACATGATTTTCTACTATTGCAAACACCTCTGAAATGTGAATTAAGGAGTTACCAAAAACACGGGGCATATTTTCATTCACTTCTACAATAAGTCTTTTGCAGTGTCTTGCTGCTGTTGAGATATAATCATTAGCAGTGCCAAAGCAAAAAAAGCCTGACTTATCCATAGGAGAAACTGTGGTAATAACGGTATCGATCTTCATTAAATCACTGCACAACCTCGGGATTTGATGAAGGTAGCATGGTACATGATAATTAATACCGGTCCTGATCAAGCCCCTATCTGAACTACCCACAAACCAGGAATAACCCTGGATACAATCACATAGACTGGGGTCAAGAACAGTTTTGAAAGCATGTTCCATAGGTAGAAATGAGTAAACCTTAATATCTCTCAAATTGTTTTCTCTAACCCTATCAGCAGTAGCAGCTAAAAGGGCTGGGGGTTGTGCAATGCTCATACCACAGACGATAGTTTCACCACTCTTAATTTTCTCTAAAGCCTTCTGCGGGGTGGTCAACTTTTGCTTATATTCTGATGCATAAGAATTCATAATTGCTCCTGGTATAATATTTATTATATCTGATTACTCAGATTAAAATATGATGTTAAGTGCCATTTCTTTTTACCATTATAGTAAAAAGCAAATCAGAGGAGGTTATCAATATTTTATATCATACCATAAATTTATTATCTTGTCAAGAAGTTTTATGGGGAATTATTTGACAGGATTGACCCCGTAAACTTACTCCGTTCGCACGGGGCAGGCCCTGTACATTACCACTACAGGGCAAGCAAGATAGACAGGATAAATATTATTTAAACTAAGAGAAAAGTTAGAGACTTATTTAATAAATAAAAATATGTTTAAATCCTGTTCATCCAGTATATCCCGTCTAAAAAAGCCACTTCTTTTGACAGGATTAACCCCGTACATTACCACTACAGGGCAGGCCCTGTACATTACCACTACAGGGCAAGCCCCTTATGAAATAGATACCCTGTTGAATAGCTCTGCTTCCAGAGGGCAAGACACATTTCATAGGGCAAGCCCTGTACATTACCACTACAGGGCAAGCAAGATTGACATGATAAAATAAAAGAATAAAAGAAATAATTATAAAAAACAGAAGAAATAAATATACATCCTGTTCACCTTTTAGATCTCGTCTAAAAAAGCCACTTCTTTTGACGGGATTAACAGGATTTAACAAATAAGTAAAAAAAAAGAAAAAGTCTTAATCCTGTTCATCCGGTATATCCTGTCTAAAAAAGAAAGACTTTGACAGGATTAACCCCGTACATTACCACTACGGGGCAGGCACGATAGACAGGATAAATATAAATCAAAGAAATAAAAGAAATGAATCAAAATCCTGCACATCCGGTCTAAAAATTATTTTACTACCAAAAACTTCCTTGTTTTGGAGAATGTACTTGTGTCCATCTTCAAGAAGTATACACCTGATGTAAGATTCTCGGTGTCTATAGTAATACTGTGTATGCCTGCACTAAGGTTTTCATCTACAAGCTTGCTAACAAGTGAGCCTGTTATATCATATATTTTAATGGATACATACTCATTCTTTGGTATGGTGAAATTAATCGTGGTGGAGCTTGAAAGTGGGTTTGGGCTAATCATAGGAAGGTTGTATATAAACTCTACGTGTTCCCCCTCCACTCCAACACCAAACCAATTAGTTATATTCTCAATGAATATATCCTGTACATCTGTATCAGTTATGGCATGGAATGGGAAATACAACCAGACTACTTTAAAATGTAGTTCGGGATCTTCATATCTGTAACCAAGGATGTTTCCTTCTTCGTCGAAGAATAAAGGCACACAGGCGGTATCGAGTTCTGTGAAGATACCTACCCAGGTGGGCTGGCATATTAAATTACAGTCAACTGTTACTTCATCTAGCATACCTATAGTAAGCAAATCTATATTATCTACAGATACTATAAATGGAGATTCGAATATCCAGTCATCCTCACCTGCGTATGCCTTAAGATAATCTCTAAGTGGATGTGGTGATGGAGGTGCTATCCATTCTGGCCATAACACACCATACCCCGATGCTACTAAGTCCTGAGATGATATAAAGATGCATCCACCATTGTCCATAAAGTCCCTGAAAGTCTGTGTGTATGTGAAGCAAGCTAAATCGTAACCAGAAAAAGAAAGCCATGAAAATGACCTACCACCAGGACCACTGACATAAAACTCTATTACTGTGGTATCTACCCAGTATATTGTACGGATATTATCAAATATCTCATTCCAGACATCAAATGGTTGTCCAGCAAATGCATTATGAACACCTGTTCCAGGACCAAACCAATCGTCTCCCTCAATATAAAGAAGACCATAGTCTGCTGTGCCAGCTTTTACCTTATACCAATGTTCACTTGTAATACAACCCATCCCTGCCTTATCAGTTCCCTCAATCCAGTAGATTACCTTAGTTTCTGCAGGCTGACCAGGTATCTCTGCATACCACCATGCATATTCCCACCCGGGTGTAGGATATTTCACAGAGTCCTGAATAACAGCAACATCCAGAGTATCATAAGTATCATCAAGAGTATAGTAAAGTGTTATATTATCGATACCCAGAGTAGAGGTATCAGGATCAAAATCTTCGGTATAAATCTTAACAAGTCTGTTACCTGTATAATAGGTTCCATCCAATTTATCCATTGTGATTGACGGTCTGATGTTCTCATAAACCCTGACAAGTGCTCTTATCCAGAAGAGATGCCACGATGAGTACCAGCCAGGACCATTTGTTGAAGGACCTGCTCCTCCCTGTTTCCAGCATATTGCATGATATGGGGGATTAACACCTGCATCAATTCTAATCGAAAACATTGTATCCATAGGAGTGGCTGCACCTATGAAGGCATCAGTTCCAATATCGGGCATATCAGATACAATGAGTGTGTCCCAGTCCCATTCACCAAATATTTCCAGTTCCATTATAGAATCAGCATAGATTGTATCAATAGGACTTGGTCCTGGCATGGATAGAGATGAATGGTATTCTTCATATATTACATCGTTGAGTATATCATATTTTGAACGTGCTACCATAACGTAATATTCACCTGTATCCTGGCATGGATTGTAAACACAAAAGTGTACCTCTACAAGTGAACATGAAGCAGGTGGTTCGAAGTAGATACCCAGTGTATCACCTATGTATAGTGCCCACAAGTAATAACTACTCCATCCACCATCATACTGAATAAGCCAATCAAGCGATAGCTTATCATTTGTAGGTACTATTTTACCTTGCTCATACGGTGTAGATGGAAGTAGATACACCTCTTGAGATTTGGAGTATAAGTTACCTATCTTTATAAACCCTATGGTTAAAATTATAAACAATATATTTATTTGCTTCATATTTATCCCCTGGTATAATATTCATTATACCTGATTACTCAGATATTTAACAACATTATACCTTAGTGTGTTAAAAATTACTCAGATTAATATACGAATCTCTTTTCCTGACAACTCTTGTTACAAAAATTCACTAATAATTCAATCAAACATCCTGATCTTTATAGGATGTCTTTTATCTTACAATGGCGAATTTACCCACCTTCTCGTCCCCATCCGGGGTAGAGATGTGATAGAGGTATATACCAGAGGCTATTAGCTGATTATTATAGGACAGAAGGTCCCATGCCTCCATACCACCAACGTCACCCAAGACTCCACCTTCAGATGTTGGGGTATGATTGAGCATCCTCACAAGGTCACCTGATAATGTATATATTCTTATAGTACACTCAGATGGAAGGTGAGTGAAGTGGACCCACTGGTACTCCCTGCTTAAATCCCATTCTGTTCTCACAATATAGGGATTGGGAACTACTTTCACCAGGTCCAGTTGACCTGTCTTGTCGTATACCATTGCCTCTGTCTCTATAGTAAACTCATTACCGCGACAAGGGAAAACCGCACTACAGGAGCTGTATATCCTCCATACATCACCGTTTGCTATCTGGTTAAACTGATCTGTACTCATGGCACTTCCACCATTGAAGTTATATCTAACTCCGCAGATATAGAACCATATTGCTCTGTCACCTGAAGTCAGATATGTCTTAGTTGGTTTGAATGACAGCCTACCGGAGAAGCACCATCCATCATCAGTGAGGGTGTTGGATGGAATCAGGGCATCGTTTGTTACATCCCAGACCTCACAGGTTAGTGTATCGCCATCCTTTATCCATCTAATCTCTATATCGACGCCACCCTTGTATGCCCACATCTTATTCTCTGGTGAAATTCCATTACTAACCTCTGCAGTGGTTGCTTCAAAGAAGCCAGAGATTTCAAGGACAGACTCAGGGTAGTCTCCTGTTATAACCTTTATGGAATCAGGAAGCCTCACAGCAGATGCGTCGACTGTTGATGTATCAGGCGGTGTAACCGTTGTATCAATCACTATTGCAGTCCTGGGTGTAAGGTCGATTATTATCTCACCTGAGAACCATACACCATCAAAGATGTCGGTTGTGAAGGTTCCATACCATTCTTCTACAGTTACAGTATCTCCATTATCTCCCTCGACAATTTCACGTATCCTTGTTTCCACTGGAACCATAACTGGTGATAGTGTTGATGGGGTCCATTCTCCCTTTGTCTCGTTATAGATTCTGTAAGAAAATATTGGATCGGCATCATCATGGAATGTCTCATCCCACATAAGCTTGTATGTATCACCGGTCACTGCCATAGGTGTCTCTATAACAG
>JAGMCL010000054.1 GCA_023129165.1 Caldifarciminota bacterium
AATCTGCCTAAAAAACAACATGGGGATTTATAAAAGACCGACCGATATTATGAATTATTTACTGTCTCTTGACGTAATAATTTATAGTTTAATGCCAGATTCTTTATAATTACCTAATTTAAATTTATCTATGAAAATCTGTGTAATCTGTGGTTAAATAGAGTCGATTATGAATGACAAAAAGATAAAAATCCTTATGGTGGAGAACGTAAAGCATGATTACCTTCTTATGGAACATGCATTGCGAAGGAGTGACCTTGACTGTAAAATAATACGTGTACTGCGAGGAAACGATGCACTCGAGCATCTGCACGCCGAAAAATTCGATATTATTATACTTGATTACAGTCTTCCTGGTGATACAGGTCTTGAAACGTTTCGCCAGATGAAGGCAAGAGATATAGATGTACCCATTGTATTTGTCAGTGGTTCTGGCAATGAGGCGGTAGCTGCAGAAGCTATCAGGCTGGGAGCACAAGAGTACATCGTAAAGGACCCACAGGGCGGGTATCTGGAAATACTTGCCGATGCGTTAAAAAAGGCACTTAGACAATGGAAAACAGAACAAAGTCGTAAAGAGTCAAAAAGGAAATTAGAGGAAAGTGAGTCAAAACTCAGAAGTTTTATCGAATCCAGCACAATCGGTATCTGGTGTTTTGGGGGAAAACCTCCCGTAGACATCAAACTACCAGAGGAAGAATTGATTAAGGAATTCTCCAGGGCTATATGTATAGAGTGCAATGAAACGTATGCCAAAATGATGGGAACAACAAGAGACAAGATTATAGGTATGAAGCTCTCCGAGGTAATGCCTGACACAAAAGAAAACAGGGAATACTTCAGGGCTTTTATTCGTAATGGATTCAAAATATCAGGTGGAATTTCATACGAAATCGACAGAAAAGGAGAGGAAAAGTATTTCTCAAACTCTTTTGTTGGGACAATCAAAAATGGTAAACTCATCGAAGCCTGGGGGACTCAAACTGATATCACTGAAAAGAAGAAAGCAGAGAAGTTGCTAAAATTTGAGCAGGATCAATTGAAATCCATATTCGATGGGATTGATGAAATAGTCTATGTTGCTGATCCTAAAACTTATGATGCACTATATGTTAATCAAGCCGGTCGCAATGTTTTTGGTGATGTAGTGGGTAAGAAGTGTTTCAAGGCATTTCAAAATCTGGATTCCCCCTGTTCTTTCTGCACCAATGAAAAGATATTTGGAAAGAATATTGGAAAGACTTACATCTGGGAGTGGCAAAATAAGATTAATAAAAGGTGGTATCGTTGTATAGACCGGGCAATAAAATGGCCTGATAATAGATGGGTTCGTTACGAAATGGCTATCGATATTACAGACAGTAAACGGATGAGTGAGCAATTGAGAGAGCGCCGGGTTTACTTAGAGAGCATAATGGAGTATCTTCCTGATGCCGTTGTCACACTGGATGCCAAAGGTAGGATTATGGAATGGAATCCTGAGGCAGAGAGGTTGTTCGGGTACACATCCAGGGAAACAGTAGGTAAAAATATCGATGACCTTGTCGCATCACCTGACCCCGATACATTCAGGGAAGCTACTAATTTTACACAGCAAGTTCTTGACGGAAGGTATCTTTCCCTTTTAGAGGCAGTTCGCTACCGAAAGGATGGTTCTCCTGTTGATGTAGCCATTGCATCATCATCCATTCTTGTGGATAATAAGGTAGTCGGAATAATTGCAGTTTACAAGGATATTACTGAGCGTAAACGACTTGAGAGAGAGGCAGAAGAGCATCGAATTTATCTTGAGAGTGTGTTGCATAGTGCACCGGATGCTGTAATCACTGCAGACAATAAACAAATGATTTTGGATTGGAATACTGGAGCTGAGAGGCTCTTTGGCTATACAAGAGATGAGGTGATAGGACAAAATATTGATAAATTAATCACAGGCTCTGATCCCAAAGCAGTAAAAGAAGCCGCATCGCTTTCAAATCAAGTCCTGGTAAAAAAGATTGGTGTCCCTTCAACCGAGACCATCCGCTATCGTAAGGACGGCACACCCGTGGATGTTATAGTCTCAGGCTCACCCATGGTTATGGAAGGAAAGTTATTTGGAGTTGTAGCTACATACATAGACCTCACTAAACATAAAAGGGAGGAGAAAATACGTGAATCAATCTACAGAATCGCAGAAGCAATTGTAACTACAAAAGATATCAATGAGCTCTTTGGGCTCATCTATGATACAATCAAGAGACTAATGCCTGCTGAAAATGCATATATCACACTTTATAATTCTGATACTGGCTTTATCAGTTTTCCCTATTTTGTCGATAAATATGATACAGCTCCACAGCCAAAGAGAGCAGGTAAGGGTCTCACCGAATATGTGCTCAATACAAAGAGGCCGCTCCTTGCAGCACCTGAAGCGATTTCAAGGTTACATAAAGAAGGAGATATAGAGATAATTGGGACACTTCCAATATCCTGGTTGGGTGTTCCATTGATAATCGATGACGATGTAATTGGTGTAGTTGCTGTTCAGAGCTATACAGAAGGTGTTAAATACACAGAGAGAGATAAAGAAATCCTTCAATATGTCTCATATCAGATTGCACAGGCTATAAGCAGTAAGCAATCAGAAGAAAAGGTGTATGAACAGATGAGTGAGCTTCAAACCTTTCATCGCGTTACTTTAGGACGAGAGAATCGAATCATTGAACTAAAGCATGAGGTGAACGAACTGTTAGAACGTCTTGATGAAGATAGGAAGTACAGGGTGTGAAAAATGAATAAGTTAAGTGAAAATAAAGTAAGACGCCCATTGTTTTGGCTACAGATTTTAATAATAGCTATTACACTCTTTGCAATAGCAGTGGTGATCTTTCTCGGTAGCCAGACCCGTTTTGAGACGAGGGGGATGGCATTAGAGCAGTTCAACAAGCAGCAGTTGATATTAGCCCGTTCGACTGCCGCTGGTATCGAAGTCTATTTCAAGGAATTAAGCGCCGCATTGTCGTCGCTGGCGAAACTACCCAATGTCCAGCTGATGACTCCAGAATGTTTGCAGTGTATGCAGCATACATATAGGAGCCTCCCATCGAGAACCTCAATACGGCTGCTGGGCAGAAATGGTGAGCTCCGCTTCATTTACCCCTTCGATGGCTGGCGCGGGGAACTGATTGGCAGGGACTACAGAGAAGAAGCTTACTTTAAAGGGACCAGGGAAACCGGTCAAATTATTGTCTCGAGATTGATTATTAACGAGCAGGGTGAGACACGGATCAGAATTACCGTTCCGTTCTATATGACATACAAGACTAAAACTGTAAAAGTTGGAGATGAAACCGGTGTTATTGTCGTGCCTATTGAACCCTCCAGCTTAGAATCGGGTAGATTTCAAGGGATTCTGGTGGGCTCATTTGATCCGCACACCATTGCCCAGGAGTTTGTCTCCCCAATCGTATCAGGTAAGACAGGCTATGCCTGGCTGTTGAGTGAAGATAGTATCTTAATTGCACATCACGAAGAGGAATTCGTCGGTCGAAACGCCTTTGAGGTGCGTGCTGAGATAGACCCTGAAATCTCCTACGGAGCCATTGAAGATATCCAACAGAGGATGATTACTGGAGAGGAAGGGGTGGGTCGTTACATTTCGTGCTTGCACCGGGGGCAAAGAGGGGTGATTGAAAAGCTCATCGCCTATACGCCCGTCCACATCGATAATCACATCTGGTCTGTGGCTGTATGTGCTCCGGTTAGTGAAGTGGAGGAGGTCATTCACATAACTAAACGCTCTGAACAGTATACATTGGGCTTTGTCATCCTTGCGTTAATATTAGGTGCGGGTTTTCTTTTCTTAACTACATATCGCTGGTCACGTTCTCTGGAACTTGAGGTAGAGAGACGGACAAAGGAGCTGAGAGAAACCAGTGACCATCTAAACAACCTGATTAGATATGCCAATGCACCCATTATTGTGTGGAACCCGGATAAAAAAATAACCATTTTCAACGAAGCCTTTGAAGAGATGAGTGGACGAAGTGAGGGTGAAATGCTTGGTCAACCGCTGAGTGTACTGTTCCCAGAAGAAAGCCGAACTGATTCTATGCATAAGATTGAAAGTGCTTCAAAAGGGGAATACTGGGAAACCGTGGAGATACCGATTCTTCACAAAGATGGTAATATACGCATTGGGTTGTGGAACTCTGCGAATATTTATGGCGAGGATGGTAAAACCTTGATCGCAACAATTGCTCAGGGGCAGGATATCACCGAGCGTAAGAGGACAGAGGATGCGCTTCAGAAATCAGAGGAGCAATATCGAACACTACAGACGAACATCCCTGTCGGTATCTTCCGCACTACACCAGAGGGAAAGTTTCTTTCAGCTAATCCGACCCTAATTAAGATGCTGGGTTATGATTCACAAGAAGAACTGCTTGTTACTTCTGTAGTTGATATTTATATAACTCCGGAACAACGACAAGAGTTTATAAAACGGATGAATAAAGAGGGATTGGTTGTCGATTTTGAAGTAAAGCTACGACGCAAGGATGGCTCAACCTTCTGGGGATCGCTGAGTGCCACAGCAGTGACTGATAGGACGGGCAAAGTAATTCATTATGATGGCATACTTGAGGACATCACTGAGCGTAAGCATGCAGAACAGGAGTTGAAAAAACGATTGGATCAACTTGAGGTTTATTATAAGGCTACTATGGGGCGAGAGAGACGCATCGTTGAACTTAAACGCGAGTTAAATGAACTGTCAGAGCAACTTGGTAAAGAGAAGAAATACGGAGTATAGACAATAGGAGTGCATCAACCGTGTTGATGCAATGCTGTGACACGGTCACAGCACTCCAAAATTATCAATCGTCAATTGAAAGCTATGTTTAAAAAAATTAAATATTTCAGTGGCAAGGAATTAATAGGATGGCAGCCATTTCTTAATGAACTGAGTAAAGACAATAGTCCCGGAATTCTCTTATTTATTGCTGAAGAAACACCCTTTGACTACAAAAAGATACAGCCTCTTCTAAAAAAGATGAAGACAATTGTGGTCGGAGGTGTCTTCCCAGCAGTAATCTATGACGGTTCCCTGTATAAACATGGAGTAGTTGGCTGTGCTCTTAAATCACCAATTTCAATCGAAGTGATAAAAAATCTAAGTAAGTTTAATGGCTCTTTTCCTGAAAAAATTTTATCAAAAAATATTGAAAGCATACTAATCCTTAACGATGGTTGGGCAGATAACATCTCTCTGCTTATAGAATGTCTGTATGAAATAACTCACAAAGAGATGACCTTTATTGGCGGGGGAGCAGGCAGTCTTGCAGATGTAACACGACCATCATTATTTACCAGCGATGATTTCTTTGCCGATGGAGCTATCATCACTGCAATTGAGGATAGCATATCAATAGGTATAAATCATGGTTGGCAACCTATTCATGGTCCTGTTATTGCCAGCAGAGTTAAGGGACGTATATTGAAATCCATAAATTGGGAACCAGCTTTTAAATACTACAAAAATATAGTTGAGGAAGATACAAGTATCAAATTAACTGCTGAAAATTTCCTTGAATTGGCTGAATCACATCCTCTTGGAATGCTAAAATATGATAATGAAATTATACTACGCGTTCCTCTTGGTGTTGATGAAAAAGATAATCTTTTATTAGGTAGTGAAATGCCAGAAAATTCCATGTTAATGATCACAAAAGGGTATCCCGAAAAATTAATAGAAGCTGCTGGCATGGCTGCTGAACAGGCAAAAGCTGCCTTTAAAAACAGGTGGAAAAAGTCTCCAACTAAAGTCCTGATTATAGATTGCATCACAAGGAGTTTATTTTTGGGAGACAGGTTTAGTGATGAATTAAAAACTATTGAAGAAAAAACTGGAGAGGGTATTTTATTATTCGGATTTTTAAGTTTGGGTGAAGTTGCATCTACAGGTGATAAATATATTGAACTACATAATAAAACCGTAGTTGTAGGAATGATGTGAAAAATAATATGAAAGAAACCACTATCCCACACCCATGCACCTGCCCCGCCTCGGCGGGGTAAGAGACACGCAAGGGACAAAGAGATATTTTTCTTGTCTTTAAAATCTCGTGCAAGTCTCGTCAAAGTCCCTGTTAAAAAAGAAAAAGTGGTTAAGATTTTCACAATTCCGTTATTGGAATAGGAGAATAGATTATGGAGAAACAAAGCTCATCTATCATTCAAAAGCTTAGCATCTCTTACGAATATGCTCTTGCCATTGGTAACAGCTTAGACCTTGAAGAAATGCTTCATGAGGTTATTCACACAATCGTGCATAAAACAAATGCTCATCGCGGTATAATCTGGTTTAAGGGTGAAAAAGAAAATGATTTACAACCCATAGTAAGTGCTGGAATCAGAATAGAGGATGTGCTGAGACAAAAAGGTATTAGTTCTTTAAATAAACGCTTTAAACAAATATTAAAAAGACAGCAAAATATACTTATAAATAAAGATAAAAAAGATTTTTTACGGTATTGCACTATCCTGACAGGAAAAGAAGAATCTGTATTAATTATCCCCATAGACAACGTAGCTATACTTCATCTAATTTATGCTATCAGGGGAATAGTAGATGAAGGATTGGTAAATCTACTTTTCGGTCTTTCTCAAAAGTTAAGCGTTGCCATAAAGGCCTGTATTGCACATGAGAAAATCGTTGAAGAAATATGGGTTAGAAAGAGGGCGGAGGAACAGCTAAAGAGTTCAGAAGAACAATATCGCACCTTAATTGATAACATTCAGGATGGTGTTTTTATCATACAGGATAATGAAATAAAATTTGTAAATGGGGCATTTGCCAGAATGTGTGGATATACTGTAGAGGAAGTCGTTGGGATGGATTTCCGACAACTTATTGCACCAGAAGATAATAAGATAGTTATAGATCGCTACCGTCGAAGACAAGCGGGAGAAGATGTCCCCAGGGAATACGAATTTCGTATGCTGCACAAGGATGGTATAACCAGAGTCATTGTCAATATGAATGTTGGACTCATCACTTATAGAGGAAAGGTAGCAAGTATGGGAACTGTGAAGGACATAACCGAGCGTAAGCGTGCAGAGGAGGAGCAAAGAATACGGTTAAATGAACTTGAGGTTTATCACGTGGGTACCCTGGGACGGGAAAAACGAATCATTGAACTTAAACATGAGGTGAACAAGCTATTGGAAGAACTCGGTGAAGAGAGGAAGTATGGGGTGTAGGCAATTGACAATTTACTATTTTCTATTTACTATTGAAGATTGGGAACAAGGAAAAAGTTAAAAGGAAAAAGTAAAAAGTAAGTTATTGTGAATTGCGGTTTGATGATTGAAGATTGAAAGCAATTGTCAATAGTCAATAGAAAATAATAAATTAAAAGGGTGAATAAACAAGAACTAAAACAGAGGACTAAAGAATTTGCACATCGTTGTGTAAAATTGGCAATGACTTTACCTAATACTTATCTGGGTAATCATATCAGGGGACAATTGATACGAGCAGCTACATCTGTAGCCTCAAATTATAGAGCAACCTGTATTGCTCAATCAAAGGCAAGCTTTATTTCAAAACTGAGTATTGTAATAGAAGAAGCAGATGAATCATATTTTTGGCTTGAGTTTATCATTGATGAGATACTATTAAAAAAGGAACTTGTTGAACCCTTGTTGAACGAAGCAGAAGAATTAACAGCAATCTTTATCTCATCCCGAAAGACCGCAAGGAAAAGCAATTGTCAATAGTCAATAGAAAATAGTAAATTGAAAGACGATTGGGAACAAGGAAAAAGTTAAAAGGAAAAAGTTAAAAGTAAATTATCGTGAATTGCATATTGGTGATTGGAATAAATTGTAAATTGAAAATGGTAAATTAAGAAGGGGGTTTTTTTATGAAAAAATCCAAAAATCAATTATCTATATTGCTTTTTGCTATAGTAGCCTGTGTCATCTTGACTTATTATGTCGGCTTTATCAGGGGTAGAGAAATAGTCTATACGCATTTTTTCTATATCCCAATTATTTTAGCTGGCATGTGGTATCAAAGGAAGGCTATTTTCACTGCACTTTTTCTCAGTATAGTCTATATTCTTTTAACACATTTATCTCCTCGTCCTGTTTCGATAAATACTTTTACAAGATGCTTTATTCTTATAGCTGTGGCGTATATTATCGGACTTATTAGCGATAAGCGTGCTAAAGGGGAATCGCAGTTGCGGGAGACACGGGACTACATGGAAAAACTGATCAACCTTGCAAACGCACCAATCATTGTCTGGGACCCATTGTTCAGTATCAGCCGGTTCAACCAAGCCTTCGAACATCTGTCGGGTTATACAGCCAATGAGGTCATTGGCAAAGAACTCAGTATGCTCTTTCCTGAATCAAGCCGAGACGAATCAATGAATAAGATCCAACACACCATGAAAAATACAAACTGGGAGTGTGAGGAAATCCCGATTCTTCACAAAAAAGGAGATATTAAGGTGGCACTCTGGAACTCTGCGAACATCTATGAGAAGGACGGCACAACTCTTTTATCTACCATTTCTCAGGGCACAGACATCACCGAGCGTAAGCGGGCGGAGCAGAAATTAAAAGAGCTCAACCATGCTATCGAACAGTCGTCCGAGGGTATAGCGACTGCAGATCTGGACGGAAAGTTTATTTTTATTAATAAAAGGTGGGCGGATATGCACGGTTATCAAACTGATGATTTAATCGGGCAACCGCTTTCCATACTGTATTCGCCTGAAGACAAGAAAAACTTCCCGAAGGTATGGAAGGAGATAAAGAAAAAGGGCTTCTTGAGGGGTGAACTCAAGAGGGTAAGAAAAGACGGCTCATCCTTTCCAGCAATTATGACATCAAGTATGGTAAAAGATGATAAGGACAGACCGATCGCCATTATCGGTACCTGCCAGGAAATTACCGAGCGTAGACAGGCAGAGGAGGAGCTGAGAAAGCACCGCAATCACCTTGAAAAGTTAGTGGAAGAACGTACAGCTAAACTAACAACGGTAAATGAACAACTTCAAAGGGAAATTACCGAGCGTAGACAGGCAGAGGAGGAGTTGAAAAAACGATTAGATCAACTTGAGGTTTATTATAAGGCCACTGTGGGGCGAGAGGGACGAATCATTGAACTTAAACACGAGGTGAATGAATTGTTATTTAAGCTTGGAAAAGAGAAGAGGTATGGGGTATAGGCAATTTACGATTTTAGATTGACGATTTACTATTGAAGATTGGGAACAAGTAAAAAGGAAAAAGTAAAAGAACATTACTGCAAATTGATGACCGAAAATAGTAAATCAAAAAATAATTAGAAAAAGAAAAATGATTGAAAAAGATGACATAAATAAGAAGGAGTCAACGGGTCTTATTGCCAACCGTTATCGTGTAATAAAGGAGATAGGCAAGGGTGGGATGGGAGTTGTTTATCTTGTTGAGGATATTCTAAAAGAAAACAGACTGGAGGCATTAAAGACAATCAGAAAGGAGATAGTCAATGAAAGTATTCTGGAGAGTTTCAAGAAGGAATTTGAGGTTATGACCCGACTCAGGCATCCAAATCTTGTCCAGGTTTATGACTTTGGATTTGATGAGACAGGAGATACCTACTACATAACCATGGAATATGTAGACGGTATCTCATTAAAAAATTTACTAAAACAGCAAAAGAAACTCTCAGAAGAGGAGACACTGAATATTACAGCCGCCTTATGCAGGACACTGGAATTTATCCATACCAGAAAGATACTGCATCGTGATATCAAACCAGGTAATGTCATGCTGAAAGGAAGTGATATAAAGGTAATGGACTTTGGTCTGGCTGATTTAGGTAAAGAGAGGGAGTATAAAACCAAGGGTACATTATTCTATATGGCTCCTGAAATCCTGCAGGGGCAGGACCAATTAGAAAAGAAATTTCTAACAGGACAAGTTGACCATAGAGCAGATATATTTGCATCAGGTATGACACTATACGAGCTAATCACAGGTAAGAAATTCTACGGTAAACAGCAATCCAATACTATAATTAACATCCTTAAAAGCAGACAGAAATTTACACATTATAGAGACATTACCTTGGGCAAAGTAGAAAATCCTGACACAAGAGAGATTATTGCCAGGATGATGGAATACAAGCCGGAAGATAGATACCAATACTGCTCTGAAATCATCCTTGCAATCAATAAGACCCTGAAGAGAAATTACGCCCTCGAGACTAAAGAAACCAGAGAGGCATATGTATTGGGTGCCGGCTTTGTGGGTAGGAGGGAAGAATTGTCGAAATTGAGAGAAGGTTTAGAGCTTTTAGAGAATAATAAAATGCTGATAGTGAGAGGCAGAACGGGTATCGGTAAGACTCGCCTGTATCAGGAATTCAAGAAATACTGTCAACTTCAGAATATTCCATTTCTTGAGGCAAACTGCTCAGAGAAGATCTCTACCACCTATGCACCCTTCTTAGACATTCTAAATGAATTATTACTCAATGCATCAAAGGAACTGATTCGAGCCTACGGACCTGAGCTTAAGAAACTACTCCCTTCTCATGATAGATTAAATAAGGTGAAAGCAAATCCAATGCAGGACCCAAAAACAGAACGTGGAATCCTAATTGAAAACATAACAGGTTTCCTTTTGGGTTATGGAAAAGAACAGAAGACAAGAATAGCACTTTATCTGAATGACCTGCACTGGGGAGATGAAGGCAGTCTGGAAGTACTTCAAGAATTGATGTATAAACTCTCATTAGAGGAAAACAAAGGATATAACCTAAAGTTTTATGTCAGTGCAAGGGAAGAAGAGATAGAAAATATTGATTCTTCCCTGAAAAAATTACGAGATAAGGAAAGATTGGAAGAAGTTGTTCTAAGATCCTTTGATACTAAGGATGTAGATAATTACATAGAAGCTGTTTTTGGAAAGGATTATATAGACAGCTCACTGAAAACTGCAATCCCTGAAATAGGAGAAAAGGTAGGAGGAAACCCATTCTTTTTACAGGAGCTAATCAAGTCATTAGTGGCAAGAGAACTAATCATAAGAAGCACATTAAAATGGAAGTTAACCCAATCCATTAAAGAGACAGCGGTACCAGGAAATCTAAGAGAAATACTTCAAAAGAGAATGGACGGATTGGGACTAACCCCTGGTGAGAAGAAAACATTACAGATTTTTGCCTTACTAAATAGAGGTATAGACATTGATACATTTAACCAGATAATTCGTAAAAAAATAGATATAGACACTGCTAAACTACTCATTGATATGGAAAGGAAGGAGTTACTTACATCAGAGAGTATTGAGGGAAAGATAGAGTATAGATTTGCCCATTCTCTGATAAGAGAGGTAGTTGAGGATGAGATAGAAGACAAAAATGGATTACACCATCATATTGCAGAGAGATTGGAAAACCTTTATAGAGATAACCTTGAGGATTATGTAGAAGAGTTAGCCTACCACTACAGTAAAACAAGAGATAGAAAAAAGGCTTTACATTATTTAGAAAAAGCAGGAGATAAGGCAAAGATGAGCTATGCAAATGAAAAGGCGATAGATTATTACGACCAATTGCTCGAAAAGCTAAAAGAAGAAGAGAATGAGAAAAAGATAGATATCTCTCTTAAAAAAGGTAGTCTTCTTGAACTTATCGGTAAGTGGAAGAATGCAGAGGCTGTCTATCATGAGAGCGAGAAGTTAGCATCAGAAGCGGGAATTAGCTCTTTAATTGCCAGAGGTAAAAGCTATATGGGAGACCTCTTACGTAAGAGAGGTGACTATAAAAAGGCATTGGAATGTTTAGAGGATGCCCAGCAAATATACAGCTGCTTAAAAGATAAAGAAAATATTGGTGCAGTTATTGGAAAAATGGGGTTTATCTATTATTATCAGGGAAATTATTCCAAAGCAATGGAGTATCAAAAAAGGGCATTAAAGATGGCAGAAGAGGTGGGTGATAAAAGGGGTATCAGTTATGTTGTGGGCAGCATAGGACTTATTTATTACAGGAAAGGGAACTACTCCAAAGCTATGGAATACTGTGAAGAAAAATTAAACATTGCTAAAGAGTTAGGAGATAGAAAGGGTATTGGTGAAGCTATGGCCAATATGGGACTTTCTTATCAGGAGCAAGGAAATTACCCAAAAGCAATGGAATACCATGAAAAGGGCTTAAGGTTAAGCGAAGAGTTAGGTAATAAAAAAGTTATTGGCCATGTTGTAGGCAATATGGGAATTATCTATGCAAAGCAAGGGAATCACGCAAAGGCTTTGGAATGTTTTGAAAGGGTTTTAAGAATTGCGGAGGAATTAGGCGATAAACGTGTTGTCAGTACTACGGTAGGCAATATGGGAAATATTTATAATGAGCAGGGAAATTATTCCCGGGCAAAAGGGTGTTATGAAAGGGACCTAAAGATTAGCGAGGAATTGGGTGATAAATTAGGCATCAGTATCGCGACAGACAATTTGGGCAATCTATTTAAAGAGTTAAAGGAGTATACCAAAGCAGAGAAGTATTATGACCGAGCAATAAAATTAGGTAGAAAATTACAGCTAAAATATTATCTGTCTGGCTATATGTATTATAAGGCAGACTTGTACTTCATTCTTAAAAGATTTGAAAAAGCAAAAATACTGAATGAAAAAGCCCTAAGTCTCTCCGAAGAGATAAAACGGCAGGATATATTATTCTTGGCATGTGTGTTATCTGCTAAGATTAAATTTGCTATGGGCGACAAGGAAACAGCTATCAGTACACTTGAGGATCTTATTTCCTTGACCGAAGAAGAGTGGGAAATTGCAACCTTAAATTACGAACTATATAAGATGACAGGTAAAGAGGCGTATAATCAAAAAGCATTAGAACTATATCAGATGTTATATAAAAAGAAACCGAATATAGAATATAAAGAGAAAATAGAAGAGTTAGAAGCTATTGTTCAAGCTCAAAAAAGAAAATTAGTTGAAGTGAGTACAGAAATAAAGAAACCAAAAGATGTCTGGACTGGTGACACTGCTAATTATTTTTCAGAATTTATTAATATCGTCTTAATGCTTAACAGTAACCTAATACTACCAGAACTTCTTAAGAAGATTGTTGACCTGAGTATTCGTTTTATTGATGCTGATAGGGGATTTTTAATGCTCTATAATCAAAAGGGTGAGTTACAAATAGAGGTTGCGAAAAATCGTAAAGGTGAAGATTTACCAGTAAAACATCTTAAAGTAGATACTATACATCAAAAACAGGACTTGCTAATATCCCAGACAGTGGTTAATAAAGTGATAAAAGAAGGTAAATCCCTTTTTGTGCCAAATATTGCAGAGGTAGAGGCACTTGCAGATGCTCAAAGTGTGGTTAATATGAAGCTCCAATCTGTAATGTGTATTCCCTTGGGCAGAAGACTCTTTAAAGACAGTTCAATAGAAATGCATCGCAGAGATTTGCTTACAAGCGAGGAACGCCTTGGAATATTATATCTGGACAGCCATCAATTGACAGAAAAAAGTAGATTCACCGGAGGAAATCTGCATCTACTTCAGGCTTTAGCTGATCAGGCTTCAGTTGCTATAGCTAATGCCTTACTTTATGAAAAAGTAAATATCGACCCCTTAACGAAACATTATCTGCGTCCTTGTTTTGAAAACATTGTAAAGTCAGAGGTCTCCTTTAGTAAAAAGCATGCATTATCTTTCTGTTTACTTATGATTGACATCGATTTTTTCAAGAATATTAATAGCTCATATGGATATGAAATAGGTGATTATGTACTCCAAACAATAGGTGAAATATTAAGGAAGACACTTCGGATATCCGATATTTGTGCCAGATATGGCGGGGATGAATTTGCAGTGATTCTGCCAGATACAGACCCAAATCAGGGAATACTTATTGCCGAAAAAATACTAAAAGCTATAAATTCGTATACCTTCTCCTGTGGTCAAGTAACTGTAAGTATTGGAATAGGCGTATATCCCGAACATACTAAAGAACCACAAAAATTACTAAGGCAGGCTGATGAGGCGTTGTTGAAAGCCAAAGAAGAGGGACATAATTGTTATAAAATATGGCAGAGGTCATATTCTTTACCCGAGCGAGGTCATATTACTGATATCTTAACAGGGGACCCAATCAGAGATTATCGAAATGTGGAGATGCTTCTTCATAGCATTCAGGTGGCTACTTCAACTCTGGATTTAAACAAACTTTTTAATAGAATTGTTGATACAATAATAGAAATAACAGGCACCGAACGCTGCGTTTTAATGATGGTTAACAAAAGAAATGAATTAAAAGTCAAGGTGGCGCGTAATAATAAAGGAGAAAAACTAAGGAAGGACATTCAGTATAGTAAGTCTATTGCCAATAAAGTGCTAAAAACAGGGATTCCTGTTTGTCTAAAAGATATTGGGGAAGAACTTGCTACAGAGAGTCAGATAGAACTTAGTTTGCGAAGTGCAATGTGTGTTCCTTTATATGTAAAGAAAAATCGATTTGGGGTAATTTATGTAGATAGTCGCCAGACGGTTCGTAAGTTTACTGAAGCCGAGTTGACCTTTTTTGCTGCTCTTGCTTCTCAATTGGCTTTTGTTATTGAGAATGCACGTCTGCATGATGAGGCAATTAAGGCTGGAAAGATAAAAGAAAGGATATTAGAAAAAATGGTCAATGAAAGAACTGCTGAACTCAGAGAAACTCAGAAAACATTAGTAGATGTTGCACATAGAGCCGGGATGGCAGAGATTACCAGTGGTATCCTCCATAATGTTGGGAATGTATTAAATAGCGTTAAAGTTTCCTCACAAATTCTCAGAGAGAAGATTGAGGAATCAAAAATCAATAGTTTAAAGAAGGCACTTAATCTTATAGAACATCATTCCTATGATTTAGACAAGTACATTACTAAAGATGAAAAGGGGAAATTACTTCCAACATACCTTATACAGGTTGGAAAAGCACTAAAGGATGAACAAAAAAGCTATCTGGAAGAACTGTCTAATTTAAATAGTGGTATCAACCATGTTGAAGAGATTATCACTGTTCAACAAAATTATGCAGGGGTTTCTGGAGTTATAGAAACAATATCATTGTCAAAAATGATGGATGATGTTACCAGAATGTATCACGACAATTTTAAAAAATTTCAAATTAAAGTTGTTAGAACATATAAAAAAACTTCACACGTTTTAATAGAAAAAGGAAAGTTAATGCAGGTTTTTATTAATCTTTTAAAGAACGCACTAGAATCTATAATTATAAAAGGTGATGAAGAAAAAGTAATTACAATAAACATTTCTGAAGATAAAGGAAAAAAATGTCAAATAGTTGAGATAATTGATACTGGTATTGGTATTCAAAAGGAAAATCTCGACAGGATATTCTCATATGGATATACTACCAAGAGAGATAGTCGTGGTCTTGGTCTTCATACTAGTGCCTTGACAATGGCTGAACTAAAAGGGAAGATATTAGCCTACAGTGAGGGTGAAGGAATGGGTGCAAAGTTTACTGTGATTGTTCCAATAAACAAAAATGACTATACAGCCACAAAGACACCAACCTGCCTTCCGGTAGGCAGAGACACAAAGGATTAATATGAATTTTAGGTAAAGAATTCTCTTGACATTCAATAAATTTGATGATATAATTATCTAAACAAAATTAAATACTATTCAGCCACCAAGGCACGAAGTCAAAAAGAAAAAATACGAGATTCCTCTAATTAAAAGAATAAAAAAACTTAGTGCCTTAGTGTCTTTGTGGCAAAGTCGTTATGGTAAATTAATTACAAATAAATAACAAGGGGGTAATAATGACTATTAATAATAACCCCAAGAAAAGACGGATACTTATAGTTGATGATAATAAACAGATACATCTGGATTTTAAAAAAATACTCCTTATTGGTGAAGAAATAGGAACTGATTTGGATAAGTTAGAAAAAGCTCTCCTGGGAGAAGAAAAGAAGTTAAAATATGAAAAATTCATTATAGATTGTGCACTTCAGGGAGAAGAAGGGTTGAAGATGGTCAAAGAATCTCTCAAGAAGAATGAACCTTATGCTGTAGCATTCATCGATGTAAGGATGCCACCAGGCTGGGATGGTATTGAAACAATTTCCAGAATCTGGAAAGTATATCCTGATTTACAAATCGTTATCTGCACTGCTTATTCTGATTATTCATGGGAAGAAATAGTTGGGAAATTTGGGTATACAGACAAATTGTTCGTCCTTAAAAAACCTTTTGATAACATAGAGGTACGACAGCTTGCTTATGCCCTGAGTGAAAAATGGGAACTTACAAGTATTGCTAATCTAAAGATGTCTGAACTTGAAAAGAATGTCGAGGAAAGAACCAAAAAATTACGGGAATCAGAAGAAAAATACAGAACAATGATTGAGTATTCCAATGACATGATATGGGTTCTTGACGAAAAAGGAAATTTCTTATATGTGAACAAAAAATCAAAAGAGGTAAGCGGATACAAGAAAGAGGTGGGGGTTGGAAAATCATTCGTACCAATAATTCTTGATGAGGATTTAAAAATGGTGAAGAAGGTCTTTAAAGAAACAATACAAGGAGAACCTCACCACTACGAAGTAAGAATTCATGATAGCAAAAAAAATATATTAACCTTATCGGTCAATACCGCGCCTATGTATAAGGATGGAAAGGTTATCGGAACTGTCAGTTTTGGTAGAGATATTACCAAGCAAAAGCAGGTAGAGGAGACACTGATAGCCACCAATAAAAAGTTAAAAATGCTAGCTCAAACTGTAACCAGCATGAGAGAATATGTTAGTATTACAAATATGGATGAAAAAATCATTTTTGTTAACCAGGCATTTCTGGATAAATATGGATATAAGGATTATGAAATCATCGGGAAATCGACCAGTATTATCAGTTCACCTGATAAAACCAAAGAACTTGGAAAGAAGATTCATTCCGAAACACTTAAAGGAGGATGGAAGGGTGAACTTATTAACCGAAAAAAAGACGGGACAGAGTTTCAAGTTGAATTATCTACTTCAATTTTGAAAGATGACGATAGTAAAGCAATTGCATTAATAGGTATAGCTGTCGACGTCACAGAACGGAAAAAAACTGAAGTGGAACTAAAGAAGAAAACGGAACAACTTATTTCCAGCCAGGAAGAGCTTAAAAGGCTTTTTGCAGAATCAGAAGAATCTCGAAAATCACTCCTTAGCATTTTAGAAGATGTAACAGAAACAGAGAAAGCCCTGCGGGCATCTGAGGGAAGATTTCGAGACATAGTAGTCAACACAGGTGACTGGATCTGGGAGACAGATAAAAAAGGATGCTATATCTACTGCAGTCCTGTTGTTAAACAAGTTTTAGGTTATGAACCTGATAAAGTGCTGGGAAGATATTTCTACGACTTTTACCTTCCAGATGAGCGTGAAGAATTGAAAAAAGCTGCCTTTGAAGTCTTTAAAAAGAAAGAACCATTTATGAACCTTATAAATCGGAATATTCATAAGGATGGACATACGGTTATTCTTGAAACGAGTTGTATTCCGATGCTTGATGATAAAGGAAATTTGCTTGGATACAGGGGTGTTGATAGGGATATTACTGAGCGAGTGCGGATGGATGAAGCACTAAGAGAGAGTCTACAGCAATCGGAACTCTTTTTAGATTTAATGTCCCATGATCTGACCAATATAAATCAGATGACTCTTTCAAGCCTTGAATTGATGATGAGGGATAAGAAATTACCAGATGGGGCTCAGAGATATAGTAAACTTGCAACAGATCAGATTCATAGGAGTGCAAAACTGATTTCTAATGTAAAGAAACTTACAACATTAACAAAAGAAGAATCACATCTTGAAAAGATGGATATCCAGCCAGTCCTGGAGACTACAATCTCACAACTCGGGAAAGATTTTCCTCAAAGAGATATAAAGGTCAACTTCAAATCGCAAAAGAAAGAATGGTTTGTAGGTGCCGATAAATTTTTAGCTGACCTTTTCTATAACATACTCCATAATGCAGTCAAGTTTGACAGGCACGAAAGGGTACTCGTGGATGTAGATGTCTCCTCGGATAATGAGTTCTGGAGGTTGGAGTTCGTTGATAGAGGACCAGGTATACCGGATAAGAGGAAAGAGATAATTTTCTTGAGGGCATGGTGGAAAGATAAGGTTATATATGGTCTTGGACTTGGTCTTGCCCTTGTAAGGGCTATTGCCGAGAGATACGGAGGCAGGGTATGGGTTGAGGACAGGGTAAAGGGGAAGATAGAAGAAGGTAGTAATTTTATTGTGCTTCTTCCAAAATATTAATTTATTTATGGAGTGCCTGCCTACCGCAGGCAGGCATTAACCTTGTTAATGCGTGCTGTGACCCTACAGAGTATTCCTCTACAGGATAAACATGGTCACAGCAATCCAAATTATAAATTAAAACATGACTATATTAATAGTAGATGACGAACTCGTACTCCACGAACTCATGAAGGACATCTTTGAATTATATGGTCATGAGGTGGTGGGGGATGCATACGATGGTGTGGAGGCACTGCGAATTTATCGAACATTGGTTCTCTCGTATAAGAAACCCGATGTAATCATTATGGACCACCGTATGCCAAAGAAGGACGGAGTTGAGACTTCAGTCGAGATGCTGGAGATTGACCATTCAATAAAGATACTCTTTGTAAGTGCGGATGAAAGTGCAAGACAGAGGGCATTGGAAATAGGTGCTGTGGACTTTATAAAAAAGCCCTTTGAAATATCAGAAATTTTATCTGCTATTGAGAAATTGAAAGAGGAGATTAAAAAGGCTGACCAAATAGAAAAAGTTGAGGGGGGATAATACATTTTCGAAGTATATGAATCCTGATTATAGTTCCTTTTATTTATCTGCTATTGTAATGTCTTTTAATCCCTTGCTCTTGCATTTATTAGTAAATATTCTTTTAATATTTTTAAATGCCTCTCGATATTTATTAAGTTTCTCCAGGTTCTTGTTATCCCTTTTTAACGAATACTCCTTTTCGTATATTGATACCTGTGATTTATAAAACAAAGCCCTCCATACCAGTTTTTGCAAGTCTGATGGCAATGATTCAATTTTTTCAGGTGTATTTTCACTGATCTCCATTTTTTATAGACCCTGTGTGGAATTGTATTATAAGAAAAGGTAGGAAGCTACTGTTCTCTATCTAATTTCTTTTCAAGTTTTTTCAATCTCTCATATATCTCTGGAAGTTTCATAAGTAGGATATATGACTTCTTTGATGCCTTGTGTTCTCTTGCAACATAACCCCATATAGTCTCACCATCCTTTACAGACTTTGACACCCCTGATTTAGCACCTATTTTCACATCGTTTCCTATCTTAAGATGGTCAATTATTCCAGTCTGTCCTGCTATAATTACATCTCTACCGATCTCCGTTGAACCTGCTATCCCAACTTGGGCAATGATTACAGAATTCTCACCGATAACCACATTATGTGCTATATGTACAAGATTGTCAATTTTTGTTTTCCTGCCTATTATCGTATTTCCCAACTTTGCACGGTCAATTGTTGAATTTGCACCAATCTCTACATCGTCTTCCAAAACCACACCCCCAAGATGTGGGATCTTCATCCTTCCCTCCGGCGATTCAATATATCCAAAACCATCGGCACCTATAACTGAACCAGGATGTATCACCACCCTGTCTTTTATTCTCACATTCTCACGTATGATAACCCCTGGATATATTATACAGTCATCCCCAAGAACAGAGCCTTCTCCAATAAATACCTGAGGATACAAAATAGTATTTTTACCCAACCTACATCTATGATTTATAACACAAAATGCTCCTACTGATGCAGTTTTATCTATAACTGCATCTTTTGATATATCTGAAAGCGGGGATATCCCAGCAGGAGGATGTATCTTTTTTACAAAGACTCCAGCCAGTTTAATAAACGCAACTGTTGGGTCACTAACAAGAAGTAGTGTTTTTGTAGAGCTAAGGCTACTTTCTCTGGAGACTATAATACATGAGGCATCTGTCTTTGAAAGATATTTCTCATATTTTGGGTAGGATATATAGGTTATATCACCCTCTCTTGCATCTTCAATCCGTGCGATTCCTGTAATTTCAATTGATTCATTCCCTTTAATCTCACCGGAAAGAAGCTTTGCTATCTTTCTTATTTTCATAATCAGAGGTATAGTATATATTAGAGATCGGATTAATCTTCTGTCTGCATATAGGGCAGAATCTCTGCAACCAGATCGGAAACCATGATTATTTTGTCCTCCTCCCTGTCTCCTGCTGATTTAGCTTCTGCTGTTGCTACTATTTCCTCTTTCTTCACATCCAGTAGTGATATATTAGCCGTGATTATATCGGCGGTCTTTTCCACTTCTCCCGTAATCATAAAATCAGCATCTGCAATTCTTCCAATTGCCTTAACCTCTTCTTCAATCAGTTCATCTTCTGTTGTTGTAATATTGGTGAGAATAAAGGCATTTGTCATCGTAGTGGCTCTGACCTCTTCATAACTCTCCATTTTAATAATCGCAGCTCTTATCTTTTCTTTCAAGGTTTGGCCTAATCCAAAATCCTGAGCCTCTTTATTCATCTCCTTCAATTTGAAAACATAAAACTCAATCTTCTCGAAACCTGTAAAAACTTCCTCCTCGATAACAATATATTCACGATTCAATTCGTCCAGTATCCTCTGTGTAAGGTCAAGCTCTTCGTCAGCATACACAACACCCATATTAGCAATATCAAATATCATCGTATAACCCTCATCTTCTCCAATTGCATCTATTATCTCACTTATCTTATCTACAAAGGGCTGCATTACATCTCTCTGTTTCAATTCCGCTCTCCCCCCAACCCCCCAGATTTGCTGAATGAATTGTTGATATTCTTGTTGTTTTCCTCCTATTGCATTTTGCTTTTCTATCCTTGCCTTTTCCGACAGCATAACAGCCTGGCTTTCATATTCTGCTACCATCTGTTCTATCTCCTGTTTCATTTGTGTAGCCTCATTTTCCCAATTTTGTTGGGCTGTCTCAAGTTCCTGTTCTAACTCCAAACGACCTTGATAGTTAGTAAGTATCTTTTGTGAATCTATATAACCTATTTTTACCTCGGCAAACAAAGTAATAGGTAAAACAATAATTGCCAACAATTGCCAGTTTTTAAGCATACTATCCTCCTATTAAAAAAAAACTACACAACATTTTCTATTCTATTGCCACGAACCTGGTCTCTCTCTTCAATGGATAAAAGGGTTCTCCACCGCCATCAAAGAACTTTGTAAAAAATTCAGCATACTGTAGTCTGAGGGTATGAACATAGGCTCCAAGAACATTTATAGCAATACTGAATAGATGTCCACCTATAAAAACAACAGGAACAAGTACAAACTTGAGCACAGGTATCTGTAACATAACTTCGGTCAAAATATTTATAGCCATAGCAAGCCCCACAGTAACAAGTCCCAAAGCCATTAATCTTGAGTATGATATTATATCACCAACCGTACCCATTATACCCTGATAAAGGTTGAAAAGCCCTTTTGCAATGCGGGTTATCCAATTTCTTGATGGGAATCCTGATACAAATAAGACGAGAAGTGCTGCTATTATGATGAAAGAAAGGAAAACAGGCTTCAACCCCTCAATTGAAGGCAAAAATGATGTACCCACATATAGAAGTAGTGAGGACCAGAAAATAACCCAGGATAACTTACAAGAAACCGCCTCAATTGGCCGTCCCTGTCTTAATAGCTTGATGAAACCTACGAAGAAACCAACGAGTATCTGAACAACACCAATACCCAGAGAAAGAATAAAAAAATAAAGAGGTTCATTCATTGGATCGAATAGAAGTATTCTTTCCCTGAATACAGCGAATCCAGGGAGAATTCCTGATAATCTTTGGGGAAGATCACCAAACCAACCCCCCAGAAGCGCTCCTATGATAATAGTAGCTATGCTTCCTGCCATTAACACTTTTAAAAGCCTCTTGTCGCCAGTTATTTTTTTCATAAAGAAGATGGATATAATGGCAAAAATCAGCCCATACATTGCGTCGGAAAGGCAGAGTGCAAAGAATAAAACAAAGAATGGGGCGACAAGCGGAGATGGGTCTATCTCACTTGGATGAGGTGTTCCATATAGTTTGGTAAGTGCCTCAAATGGTCTAATCGGACCTCTGTTTTCCAATTCCACTGGAATTTTTTCATCTTTATCAGGTTTTATATCTTCTATCGTCACTGTCAAGAATTCATCTATAAGTCTTGTCAACCTTTTCCTGTCTTTCTTCCTCACCCAGCCTTCAATGAAGACAGCTCTTGATGTCAGATATGCATTTGTAAGAGCCCTATCTCTAAGACTTGCATTATAGTCCTCTTCATAGATAATGAATATCCTCTCTATATCTTCAGCTATTTTGTAACTTTCCTTTTCTATTTTCTCCAATTTCTTTATAATCTCTTTTAGGTTGGCATCTAATTCTTCTATAATGTCATATGGCTTCCTGATGAAGCCTTCAAGTCTTGCAGGTTCAAATGCAATGTTGGTTAGAAAGTTCCGTACCTCATCCTTTACCTCTATCCTATACACAAAGATACAATAGATTCTATCCTTTTCTCGCTTAATAATCTCCACCTCAACTGGTAGTTGAGATACCTTCTCACTGAAGTCTTTAGGTTGTTTAGAAATAGAACCTATTTCTATGGAAACCTTTTTAAGTTTCTTAAGTTCCTTGAGCTCAATGTCAAGTGATTTCCAAGGTAGTAGTTCTTCGAGTTGTGCATCACACAGTGTTTTCTCTCTCTGCAGCTCAGTCTTTTTCTTCTCGAGCTCTTTAACAACAGCGACTATCTTCTTATATTTGGGAGATGACATGGTATCTCTGTAAAATTCACCGTCAACCACTGTTTTATTTCCAAAGAGGTTGTCAATAAAGGACTCCTTTCTGTAAGGGCGGAGATATTTTATCACCCTATCAAGCGATGCAATACTAATATTGAGGTCAATATTCTCCTCCCCGCTTAATTTTCCTTCCTCCCTTATCTCTGTAATATGTAGAATGCCTTCATCTTGCAATCTCGATAGGAATTTCTCTCTTTCGTTATTGTGAAAGGCAATCAACACCTTTTCTATTTGTGATATAGACATAATAAAAGTGTAGAATAAAAAATTAGACCATCGAATCCTTGCGAGGGTCAAGGATTACAATCGTGGTCATTATTGTTAAATCCAGTATAAATCTTTTATTTTCTGAGAACCTCTTCTAAAATTAAGTGTCTTGCTTTCTCTACCTTTTTTTGATACATTTTGTCTATCTTAGTCTTCATCTCTGTTAGGACTTTATCTATTTCCTTACATTTCTCCATTGCTCTTCTTTCAGCCCTACCAACAGCATTCTGCATCATTTTCTCTCCTTCTTCCTCCTTTTCAATAAGAGCTTTCTCTTTCTTCTCTTCGGCTTCTTTCACTATCTTATCTGCCCTTTCATATGCCTTTTTAATTATTTTTTCAGTCTCTTTTTCTGTTTCCTTTATCTTCTTGATGAGACCCTTCATCTATACTCCTAATTATAATATTCGGTAGTGTGCAAAATCTAACCATACCCCGCCTTTGGCGGGGCAGGGAGAGCGGTTTGCGAAAAGGGAAGAGGGAAAAGTAATTAGGAGGTTGCTCCTACCTCCTGATACTCTGATAATCTGATATTCTGCCTACTGATCTGCTGATATCCTGATATACTCTGGTACTCGTCCTACGCCTTACTCCTTATTTATCCCGTAGAATGCGCAGTTATTCTATCGGGACGCTCTTCACTCATCTCTCTTCTCCCCTCTATAACCTCTTATTAATCTCAAGAGCCATTCTACAGGATATGTATGGAAAGGATACGGAATCTCACTTTATAATACCTTTTTATTATAACATCAAATGATAAATTTGTCAAGCAAAAAGTGATAAAATAAATACAAGGCAATTGCATAATTTTTCCTTGACAAAATCGAAATTTTATGGTATAATCTAAAGTTATAAAATTTACAAGTTATACATAAACAGTAGTGTTTTACAAGAGACCGTAGTAAGTTGCCACTTTATACATCATCAAAGGATTATCTATAAAGTCTTATATCTTCGGTCTTACCTATGCTACTTTATATTTAATATAATCACTATTAGCACGAGGAGGTGTTATCATGAAGGTACAACCAATCGGAAGAAGGGTGCTTGTTGAACGTCTTGAGCAGGAAGAAATCAAGAAGGGAGGCATAATAATTCCTGATACAGCAAAGGAAAAGCCCCAACAAGGCAGGGTAATTGCTGTAGCCAAACCAGGCAAAGATGAAGAGCCTATTCAGGTTAAGAAGGGAGACAAAATACTATTTGGTAAATACGCAGGTACTGAGATAGAGATTGAGGATAAAGAATATCTTATGATACAGGAGGATGATATCCTTGGTGTAATCGTTTAATTATTAACAAATCGATAATAAATTTATAGAACAACGAGACAATTAAAGGGGGTGAAACTATGGCAGCAAAGGAGATTATTTATAGTGAAGATGCAAGGGCTAAAATCAAAAGTGGTATCGAAAAACTAACGAAGGCAGTAAAGGTAACATTGGGTCCCAAGGGAAGAAATGTAACTTTAGAGAAGAAATTTGGTGCCCCAACTGTTACCAAAGATGGAGTTACAGTTGCGAAAGAAATAGAGCTCGAGGATGCATTTGAGAATATGGGTGCTCAGATGGTTCGAGAGGTTGCCTCAAAGACATCCGATGTAGCAGGTGATGGAACCACAACCGCCACAATACTCGCCTGGGCAATATATAAAGAAGGTATGAAGAATGTGGTTGCTGGTTCTAATCCGATGGCCTTAAGGAGAGGTATAGAGAAGTCAGTAACTAAGATTGTGGATGAATTGGGAAAGATCTCCATACCCATTACTGGGAAAAAAGAGATTGCTCAGATTGGTAAGATTTCTGCAAACAACGACGATGAGATAGGTAATATAATTGCAGATGCTATGGAAAAAACAGGCAAAGACGGAGTTATAACTGTCGAGGAAGGTAAGGGTTTTGGATTTGAACTGGATCTTGTTGAAGGAATGCAGTTTGACAGAGGTTATATATCCCCATATTTTGTGACAAATACAGAAAGGATGGAAACCGTTCTTGAGGAACCTTATATCCTGATATTCGACAAAAAAATCTCTGCGATGAAAGACTTCCTTCCAGTATTAGAGAAAACAGCACAGGCAGGTAAACCCTTAATCATAGTGGCTGAGGACATCGAGGGAGAAGCACTCGCTACACTGGTGGTTAACAAGATAAGGGGAACACTTCAGTGCTGTGCAGTCAAGGCACCAGGGTATGGCGACAGGAGAAAAGAAATGCTCGAGGATATAGCAATACTTACTGGTGGTAAGGTTATCTCGGAAGAAAAGGGTATGAAACTCGATGCAACGAGAATAGAGGATCTCGGGAAAGCTAAGAAGATCAAGATTGATAAGGAGAATACAACCATAGTAGAGGGTCTGGGAGCCAAGTCAGATATTCAGGCAAGGATATCACAGATAAAGTTACAGGTAGAGGAGACTAAATCCGATTATGATAAAGAGAAACTTCAGGAGAGATTGGCAAGACTTGCCGGTGGAGTTGCCGTGATTAATGTGGGTGCTGTTACAGAGATAGAGATGAAGGAAAAGAAGGCAAGAGTTGAGGATGCACTACATGCTACAAAAGCTGCCCGGGATGAGGGTATCGTACCTGGCGGTGGAATAGCATACCTGAGATGC
>JAGMCL010000055.1 GCA_023129165.1 Caldifarciminota bacterium
TGCGCCCTTTGCGCCTTTGCGAGAGATATTATACCAGGAGCTTAAATATGGACACACAGAATCTAAAGTTCGTTATCGTGGGTCATGTAGACCATGGTAAATCTACACTTATCGGAAGACTTCTTTATGATACAGATTCTCTTCCCCCTGATAAGATAGAGGAGATTAAAAAGACGTCAAAAAGTCTCGGTAAGGAAACGGAATTTGCATTTCTTCTTGACCATCTTGAAGAGGAACGCGAGCAGGGTGTGACAATCGATACCACCCAGGTTTTCTTTAAAACAGATAAAAGGCAATATGTGATAATAGATGCACCCGGGCATGTAGAATTTGTTAAAAATATGTTTACAGGAGCATCTCAGGCGGAGGCTGCAATATTGATTGTTGATGTAGAAGAGGGTGTGAAGGAGCAGACAAAAAGACATGCAAATATTCTAAGTATGCTTGATATTTCGCAGGTTATTGTTGTGCTTAATAAAATGGATCTTATAAATTATGATCAGAGAAGATTTGAGTCTGTAAAGAAGACTGCAAGTAGTTTTTTATCTTCCATTAACCTCACTCCTGATTATTACATACCAATATCTGCGAAGAAGGGAGGTAATGTTGCTAAGAAGTCCGAAAATATCTCATGGTATGATGGTCCAACCGTACTGGAGAGTCTGGATTCTTTAAACAATAAACTTCCTTTTGAGAATAAGTCGCTAATATTTCCTATACAGGATGTTTATAAAATCGATAATAAGAGAATAGCAGTGGGGAGGATAGGGTCAGGAATTATAAGGGAAGGTGACGAGGTTAATATTATGCCAGATAAAAAAAAGGCTGTGATTAAATCTATCGAAAAATTCATGGAAAATATAACTTCTGCATCTGCTGGTGAGAGTATAGGTATAACCACAAAGGATTCAGTCTTCTTAGACAGTGGTAATGTTATCTGTGAGTTAGGTAAAGAGCCACCAATTGTAGATACATTCAGAGCGAATATATTCTGGATGCATAAAGAGGATTTCATTAAGGATGAAAGAATAACACTTAGGTTGGCAACACAGGAAGTAATATGCAAGATTGCAAGGATTATAAGGAGAATGGATTCATCATCCCTTGAGGTTATAGAGGAGAATGCTGATAAACTTAAAAACCTTGAGGTTGGTGAGGTGATCATAGAAACAAAGAAACCTATTGTAATTCAGCCATTTAGTGTACTACCACCCTTGGGTCGTTTTGTCCTTGTAAAAGGAGAAAATATCTGTGCAGGTGGAATAATAACGGATTAATAATGTCAAATGTAAAAAGGCAAAGGTAAAAAGACAAGTTAAGTGTTAAATGTTAAATGTTACATGTTGATTGACCCCGATGAAATAGATACTCATTTCACAGGGTAAACTAATGACTATTGACAATTGGCCCCGATGAAATAGATACTCATTTCATAGGGTAAACTATTTCTTTAATGACATAATGACTCAGTTACTAAATGACTTAAACTCGTCGAATTGTAAATTTTGATATTGAGTCTTTGCGCCTTTGCGAGAGAAATGG
>JAGMCL010000056.1 GCA_023129165.1 Caldifarciminota bacterium
ATTGTATTTACTGAAGAGATGTCTGGAGCTATGATGGGTTTTACTGGCAGTGCTATAGAACTTGAGATATACGGAACTTCTTTTGACGAACTTGATAGGATTGCAAATGAGGTAGAGTCCATTGTAGAGGGCATCCCTGGCACAAGGGATGTGGAGATATCAAGAGAGGAGAAAAAACCAGAAATACAGCTGTTAATAAATAGAAAGGTTGCACAGAGTGTTGGAATACCTGTGTTTTTGATTGCAAACGCAATAAATGATAATGTGAGAGGGACAGTGGCAAGTATATTCAGGGAAGAGGGTGAGGAGTATAAAATAAGGGTGAGACTTAGAGAAAAGGACAGGGAGACCATAGATGATATTTTGGCAATTCCTCTTCGTACACCATTTGGGAGTGTGGTAAGGTTGCAGGAGCTTGTAGATGTAAATCCTGCATTTGGTCCCAGAGCTATTGAACATAAAGGGCAGCAGAGGGTAATTACTGTAATGTCAAATGTTACCGGAAGGGATATTGGAAGTGTAACAAGAGATATACAAAGGGAAATTAAAGATATAGTTCTTCCCAAAGGATATAGTATAAATCTTGGGGGTCAAGCAGAGGAACAGAGGAAGTCATTTATGTGGCTGGCAATTGCTATGATTGGAGCAGTATTTCTCGTCTATATGGTAATGGCTTCGCTATTCGAATCATTTATAGACCCATTTACCATTATGTTTACTGTACCATTAGCTATAATAGGTGTTATATGGTTGATGTTCTTAACGAATACAACATTCTCTGTAATGGCATTTGTGGGTGCAATTGTTCTTGTTGGTATAGTGGTTAATAATGGGATAGTTCTAATACACTATATAAACCTTCTGCGGAGAGAGCAAAATGTGGAACTCAGAGAGGCAATAGTACTTGGTGGTAGAAGAAGACTAAGACCCATCTTGATGACTGCTCTTACTACTATATTTGCGATGATTCCAATGGCTATAGGTATGGGAACAGCATCTGAGATGAGAACACCCATGGCAAGGGCAATAGTGGGCGGATTAACCACGTCTACATTTCTCACACTGGTCTTTTTACCTGTATTATACTTTGTATTTGAAACGATAATACAGAGGATTAAGGCAAAGAGAGGTATTAGAAGTTAATAATGTGATGAGATTGCTATGTCCCGATTGTTATCGGGACTCACAATGACAGCCACTAATTTCTGTCATTGTGAGGAGGCCACCGCACTTCTTGACGGATGAAGCAATCTCATATTGGGGAACTTAGTAGCCGCAGGCTTTATGCCTGCGTTCAACATGTGATGAATATTGTCATTGCGAGGAGTGAGAGCGACGAAGCAATCGCATTTTTGGAAGAATTGGTATAGAGGTTGTAGGTACACCTGCCTGACGGCAGTTAGGGCAAACAAGTCCCTGTTAAAAAAGAAGTTTTACTTGACAAAATATAAATTATATTGTATAATCATTCAGGTTGTATTTTATAAAAACCTATAATTTATAAAAAATATATTCGATTTTCTAAATTATTATAAGAAACGGGAGGCTAAGTAATGGAAGAAAAAAAGAAGATAAAGGTATATTCGACACCATTCTGTCCATATTGTTCTATGGTTAAGGATTTTCTAAAGAAAAAGGGTGTTGAATTTGAGGATATAGATGTATCTATTGATCAGGAAGCTGCCAGGAAAATGATTGAAAAATCTGGAAGTATGGGTGTTCCACAAATTGAAATAAATGATAAAATTATTGTAGGTTTCGACCAAAATGCTATAGAGAGAGAATTACAAAATGTTTGATATAGTATGTTTAAATAAGGATTAGAAAATGAGGAAAATATAGATGAACAATGAAAAAGAGTTAGCAATGAAAAAACTTAAGGAATATCTCGACAGAAAAAATATCCATCCATCATATCATCGTCTGAAGATTTTGAAATATCTAATAAACCATAAAATACATCCAACAGTTGATATGATATACAAAAACCTCTCAAAAGAAATACCAACTCTATCTAAAACAACCGTTTATAATACCTTAAATCTTTTTCTAAGAAAGGGAATTGTATCAGGTTTAACAATCGATGAAAGTGAAATAAGGTATGACTATAATACAAAACCACACGTACACTTCAAATGTATTAAGTGCGGCTGCGTGTATGATATACACCTTAAGTGCCCTATATTCGATAAAGAAATTATAGAGGGTCATAAAATTACAGAACACCATATATACCTCAAAGGCATTTGTAGTGAGTGCTTAGAAAAAGTATAACTGCAATATTTTCCTTGACTTTTTTTACAAAACGTGTTATAATTAGTATATGTTATCGTTACAAAGGTGTAATCATATCATCTCATACTAAAAAATGGATATTACAACCTTTCGTAAGATAAATTATGGTTTATATGTTATTAGCTCAAAGATGAATAAGAAAATCAATGGGCAGATAGCTAATACAGTTTTTCAGGTAACATCAAAACCACCAACCGTAGCCATTAGTATAAACAAAGACAATTATACACATAAGTTGATAAATAAAAGCAGGGTTTTCACTATATCTATTTTATCTGAAGAGACACCAATGCAGTTTATAGGTCGCTTTGGTTTTAAATGTGGAAGGAACATGAATAAGTTCCAGGATGTAAAATATAAATTGGGTACAACTGGTGCACCTATACTATTGGAATATACCATAGGTTACTTAGAGTGTGAGGTGATTGATAGTCTGGATGTTGGAACACACACGATTTTTGTAGGTAAGGTTTTGGATGCTGCAATCATAAGTGATAAAAATGCAATGACCTATGATTATTACCATAAGGTAAAGAAAGGAAAGACACCGAAATCGGCACCTACATATATAAAAAAAGTAAAGGGGATAGAAAAACAAAAGGAGGTGGGTAAAATGGCAAGGTATAAATGTAAAGTCTGTGGCTATATATATGACCCTGAAAATGGTGACACTGATTCTGGTATCAAACCCGGAACACCCTTTGAAGAATTACCCGATGACTGGGTATGTCCTGTTTGCGGTGTAGGAAAAGACCAGTTTGAAAAGGAGGATTGAGATGGCTTCAAGAGAAATACTAACCGGGGTTTATTCGGTTGGAGCAATAGACTGGGATAGAAGATTGTTTGATGAACTCATACCCCTTCCAGATGGAACAACTTATAATTCTTATCTGATAAAAGGCAGTGAAAAGACAGCGCTTATAGATACTGTAGATCCTACCAAAGAACATGTTCTCGTAGATAACCTTAAGGAATTAGGCATCAATGATATCGACTATATCGTTTCCAATCATGCTGAGCAGGACCATTCTGGAACAATACCAAAAATGCTTGAGCTTTTCCCAGAAGCAAGAGTTGTAACCAATCCGAAATGTAAGGGTTTACTTATAGAGTTTCTTCTAATCCCAGAGAGTAAGTTCATGACTGTAGATGATGGGGAGAACCTGTCTTTAGGAGACAAAACACTGGAGTTCATTTACGCACCCTGGGTACACTGGCCTGAGACAATGTTAACCTATTTAAAAGAGAAAAATATTTTATTCCCCTGTGACCTTTTTGGTTCTCATCTTGCTACAAGTGAACTCTATGCCAGTGATGAAGCAAAGGTCTATGAATCAGCAAAGAGATATTATGCAGAGATAATGATGCCATTCAGAAACAGTATCAAAAGACATCTGGAAAGGATAGATAATCTGGATATAGAGATAATAGCACCAAGCCACGGACCGATTCACGATAGACCTGAATTTATCCTTGAGGCTTACAAGGAATGGGTTTCTGAGGAAGTAAAGAATGAGGTACTCATACCCTATGTATCAATGCATGGAAGTACAGAAAAGATGGTCAGTTATCTTATAGATGCTCTTATGGAACGGGATATAATAGTAAAACCCTTTAATCTGACAAGAACAGATATTGGTGAGCTGGCAATGGCTCTTGTAGATGTCGCCACTATAGTGATTGCCTCACCTACAGTTTTGGTTGGTCCCCATCCAAGTGTCGTATATGCTACATATCTTGCAAATGCCCTGGGACCCAAGGTAAAATTTGCATCCATTATTGGTTCATATGGTTGGGGTGGAAAGATGCTTGAACAGATTACCGGAATGCTTGGTAATCTCAAAGTGGAGATTATAGAGCCTGTTATTGTAAAGGGTTATCCCAGGGAGGAAGATTTCAGATCCCTGGATAGGTTGGCAGATGAAATCCTTAAAAAGCATAAAAAAATAATAATTTGAGGAGTAAGCCTAAATGAAGGAAAAATGTCCCATCTGTGGAATGGATGGTAAAATTAAGGCACATGGTCACTATTTTTGTTCTCAAGGATGTATTTTAAAATACGAGAAAGAGAATAATATCTCATCAGAAAAATGTATTTCGTGTGCAGTAAAAGTAGGAACATGGTATAGGGAAAGGGTATTCATAGTAGCAATGATTGCAATAATTCTTTTAGCTCTGGGGTATTTTTTACCGTTGCTAAAACCATTCTCTTTTGCGTTTATAGATTATCTAAGGATGATCTGGTGGGCAATCCTTGCTGGATTTCTAATAGGCGGAATTATTGATTTCTTTGTCCCGAGACAGTATATAGAAAAGTATCTATCCCGACACAGAAAACGGACGATAATTTATTCAATATTCTTTGGATTCATTATGACTGCCTGTTCCCATGGTATTTTGGCAATTTCAATGGAGCTTTATAAAAAGGGAGCGAGTACACCTGCAGTTATAGCATTCCTGTTGGCATCTCCATGGGCTAATCTGCCCATAACGATTCTTCTATTTGGGTTCTTTGGATTGAAGGCAATATTCATCGTTTTATCAGCACTTGTAATTGCAATTACAACTGGGCTGATATACCAGGTGTTAGAAAGGAAGGGATTGGTGGAGTGTAATAAGTGTGAAATGGGAGAAGATATACCTGTATTGACCGATTTTTCAATTATAGATGATATCAAGAGAAGGTGGAGAGAATGCCAATTTTCACCAGGGAGTGTTATAGAAGCCATAAAAGGAGTTTTAATTGGCTCCTGGTCTCTTACTAAGATGGTTTTGTGGTGGTTATTGATCGGTATGATAATAGCAGCATTTGCACGAGCGTATGTACCTCAACGTTTTTTTACGAATTTTATGGGACCAACCTTTATAGGATTGATGGTAACATTATTGTTTGCTACTATTATAGAGGTATGTTCAGAGGGAAGTTCTCCACTTGCATTTGAAATTTTTAGACAGACAGGAGCATTTGGAAACAGCTTTGTATTTTTAATGGCGGGAGTGGCAACGGATTACACAGAGATAGGATTAATATGGTCAAACATTGGTAAGAGGGCTGCACTCTGGCTGCCAGTTATTACTGTTCCACAGATATTGGTATTAGCGTATATTTATAATAATATTTTTATATAGAGATAAAGCCACCAAAATTAATTAGATGTGTTGTGTAGTTAACATCTGAGTAATCAGGTGTAGTGAATATTAGATACTATCAAAAATAATATGAAATAATATGAAAGCAAAAAGGTAGGGGTTCGATTTATCGAACCCAAAAAAGAAACGGGTCGGATAAATCCGACCCCTACAAGAATTAGGGGATGAGCGTGGCAATCTCATTTCTTAACGTTAGTATTGGTATTTAGGAGGTAATAAATGGATAAGAACGAAAAACTGGATATGTTCTGCTATCAATGCTCACAGACTGCAAAGGGAACTGGTTGTACTATAAGAGGTGTATGTGGAAAGGAGGCTACAGTAGCACGTTTACAGGATAACCTGTTGCTTACAACAAAAGGCTGTAGCTATCCTCTGGAGCCTTTTGGCAATTGGTGTAAAGGGTATTTATTTAGGACCAATACTTCCTGCCCCGCCGATGGCGGGGTGAATGACGATATTCTTAAGGTATTAACAGAGAATTATGATTTGCGTCTTATAGGTAATCCGGAAGAAGACATCAAGCGAATGTTGGGTTCGTAATCGTGAAGTTAGTAACATCACATATTTTAAAAGTCTTATAGAAATCTGTGAAATCAGTGGCTAAAAAAGGGGGTAAGAAAATGATTAACTTCAAAGCAAGTGAAATATTTCAGTTCGCTATAAGGATAGAAGAAAATGGCGAAAGGTTTTACCGCAATATGGCTCAAAAGATTGAAAACACAAATATGGAAAGGGTTTTTACCTTTCTTGCAAATGAAGAGGTTAAACACAAGAAGACATTTGAAAATATGGTGTCAAAGATTGAGAAATATGAACCTCCTGAGAGTTATCCAGGAGAGTATTTTACGTATCTACGCGCCTATGCAGATAATATCATATTCAGCCAGAGAAAATTAGAAGAGGAGATGTCAAAAATCAAGGGCGCAATCTCTGCAGTTGATTTTGCTATACAGCGAGAGCTTGATTCTATTCTCTATTTTCTAGAAATGAAGAATTTCATTCCCGAGAGCCAGCGTAATTTAATCGATGGTATAATAGAGGAGGAACGGAGACACTTTGTGAAATTATCCGAACTTAAAAAGTAATGAAGTAATCCCAGATTATGCATTGAACACTTAATAACACTGAATAGTATATCAGACGATCAGAATACCTGCCTGCGGTAGGCAGGTCAGTAGGAAGAAAATCAGGACATCAGTATATCAGGTTAGAGATGGTTTACTTCTGATACCCTGATAATCTGATACTCTGCATGCTGATCTACTGGTATCCTGATATACTTTGAAAGTTACTGACTACAGATTACCAGTAACTATTAGGTGATTTCGGTGTTATTAACGTATAATTTAGCACAGTAACTAAGGGGGTATAAGATGACTAAGAAATTGCAGGTCTATAAGTGTGAGATATGTGGAAATATCGTGGAGGTTTTACACACAGGAGTGGGTGAACTCGTCTGTTGTGGTCAGCCAATGAAACTCTTGGAAGAGCAGACTGAGGAACAGGGTAAAGAGAAGCATGTGCCAGTGATTGAGAGGATAGATAACAAAATAAAAGTGAAAGTTGGTTCTATTCCTCATCCGATGGAAGAAAAACACTATATAGAATGGGTAGAGGTCGTAACAAGGGATGGCATTAGGAGAAAGTTCTTAAAACCAGGTGATGCACCTGAGATAGAATTTGAACCGATAGAAGAGATAGTTACTGTAAGAGAACATTGCAGCATCCATGGCTTGTGGGTATCGAGATAAAAACGGAGGTTTTGACATGGAGAGGATATATTTAGACCACGCATCGGCAATGCCCATTGATCCGAGGGTATTGGAGTTTGCTGAAAGATATCTTAAAAAAGATTTCGGGAATCCTTCATCCCTCTATTCATTTGGATTGGAAGCAAAAAGTGCTATTGAAGAGGCAAGAGGGAAAATTACAGAACTTATTAATGCAGAGAAGGAGACTTGTATTATCTTCACTTGTGGTGCAACCGAATCGAACAATCTTGCTATCAAAGGAACAGCAATAAGGAACATGGCAAAAGGGAAAAAGGTTGCAGCAAGTGCCATAGAACATATGTCAGTTCTGAATCCAATGAAAGAGCTTCAAAAAGGCGGCTTCAAGTTGACTATCATACCGGTTGACTCAATGGGTATTGTCGATATTGATAAACTTGATAGTATCTTGAGCAAAGATACCACAGTAACCTCGATAATGTATGCAAACAACGACATAGGAACAATAGAACCTATAAAGGAGATAAGTGAAATAGTTCATGAAAAGGGCTTATATTTACATGTGGATGCAACAGCCGCTGCAGGTCGTATACCAATAGATGTTCAAAATGATGGAATAGATCTGTTAACACTATCATCTAACGATATGTATGGACCTCAAGGTGCTGGTTCGTTGTATATAAAGCCGGGTATCAGACTACAGTCGATACTGCCGGGTGGTGGACAAGAACGTGGGCTGAGGTCAGGGACAGAGAACATATTTGCTATTAGTGGAATGGGAGAAGCGGCAAGGATAGCAAAGATTGAAATGTCTCAGGAAAGCAATCGATTAAAGGTAGTAAGAGATAAACTTGTCACTGAGATATTGAAAATAAACGAATCATATCTCACGGGTCACCCCACAAAACGGCTTCCACACCATGCAAGTTTCCGATTTAGTCGTATAGAGGGTGAGAGCATACTTTTAAATATGGATACGCTGTACAATATACAGATATCCACCGGGTCAGCCTGCTATTCAAGAACATTGGAACCTTCAAATGTTCTATTGGCAATAGGTTTAAAACATGAAGAAGCACATGGTTCAATGGTTATAACTCTTGGACACTCGAACAAGATTGAACAAATACCTATAATTACAAAGGCAGTAAAGGAGACGGTTGAAAAGTTGAGGAAACTTTCACCGCTATAAGAGAGGTGATATATATGGTACAGATTGGCTATAGTAAAAAAGTAATGGAACATTTTATGAATCCGAGGAACGTGGGTACAATAGAAAATCCTGACGGGTATGGAAAGGTAGGAAATCCTGTTTGTGGAGACCTCATGGAGATGTATATAAAGGTAAAAGATGATATAATCATAGATATAAAGTTTAAAACATTCGGCTGCGGTTCTGCAATTGCAACGAGCAGCATGGTGACTGAGATGGTGAAGGGGATGCATATCGGCGACGCTTTGAAGATAACACGTGATGATGTGGCTGAAGAGCTTGATGGTCTGCCACCACGGAAGATGCATTGTTCAAATCTGGCAGCAGATGCACTTCACGAGTCAATTAAAGATTATAAAAGAAAGAGGAAAAAGCAGTCTCCATAGACATGATAGAACCTGAACCTTATGCTTTGATAAGAACTTCGTGAATTATAACAATCATAAAGAGATTGCAAATAAGGAGTTTGAAATAGAGGGGATAGAAAATTTGGGAAAAGCTGGAACAATCATAATAGATAGACTAAAGGAGGTGAATCAAAATAGAGCAAAACTCATTGAGCAGAAAAAACTCATGGATAAAGTTGCGGACGAGAAAGAACTGACGGGAGAAGATTATAGCTTGATAGGTGACATTCTCTGCAGTCTGAGGTCGAGGAAAGAGAGAATAAATTATCTTTTTATATTTGGATTATCGGCTGTAGCCTTACTTCTGGCTATATATTTTGATTTTTTAAGGTGAAAGATGGCACCTTGTAGCGAAGGAGATATTATGAATATAGAAATATATAACCTTGAGGATTTAATACTAACTGCAATTATGAGTGAAATAGAAAGCAAGAATGTTTATTCAAAAATCGCCAATACTGTGAAAAATTTTATGTTAAAGGATAGATTTCGATTTCTTGCAGGAGAGGAGGAAAAACACAGGAAATTTTTTGAATGGATGTTTAAGAAGAACTTTCCCGATAAAAAGATTGTGCTGCCAGAGAAGACTCCTGTTCCCTTACCGGAAATAAAGATAGACACAGAGAATTTACCCTTGAGTGATATTATGGAAAGTGCAATGCAGGCTGAATGGGCAGCACATAATTATTATAATCGTATTGCTGCTAAATTTGACAAGAAACCTGAAGTAAAAAATATGCTTCTCTACATTGCATCGATGGAGATGAGTCATTACAGGATACTTGAGGTTGAGAGAGAAAATGCCTTGAGGTTTGAGGATTTTGACGCTGAATGGCCCATGATGCATGTTGGACCATAAATTGAAGATAGGATTTGTAATTTTAATATTTGATTTTTAATATTACATCTGTGGAACTAGATACTGATAAACGAGAGAGATAAGAAGATATTAGGTTAATTGAAGATATAACAAAAAAATAAGGGGGTAAAATTATGATAAGTTTGAAAGGAACAAAAACAGAGAGGAATCTACTCACAGCCTTTGCCGGTGAATCACAAGCAAGAAACCGATATACCTACTTTGCATCACAGGCAAAGAAAGAGGGTTGTGAGCAGATAGCAGGAGTATTTCTTGAGACAGCTGATAATGAAAAGGAGCATGCAAAGAGGCTTTTTAAATTCCTTGAAGGTGGTGAGGTGGAGATATCCGCTTCATTTCCTGCCGGTATAATCGGTGAGACAAAAGATAATCTCAAGTCAGCGGCTGCTGGGGAGAATTACGAGCATACAAAGATGTATCCAGGGTTTGCTAAGATTGCAGAGGAAGAAGGTTTTTTGGAGATAGCAGCAGTGTTCAGGGCGATAGCAGTAGCAGAGAAACAGCACGAGAAACGATATCTTGTTTTGCTTGAAAACCTTGAGAAGGATAGGGTTTTCAAACGAGAAAAAGTTGTAAGGTGGAGATGCAGGAATTGCGGGTATATACATGAGGGAACTGAAGCACCAGAGAAATGCCCTGCCTGTGCACATCCAAAGGCATATTTCGAGCTGTTAGGAGAGAATTATTAAGGAGAAAGGGGGAATAGTGAGAAGAACTTGTAGGGACAACCCTCGTGGTTGTCCGATTCTCCGTATTTTCAAAGCATATCAGGGTACCAGTGGAGCAGTATGCAGAATATCAGATTATCAGAGTATCAGGTGTAAACTGTCCCTAATCTGATGTGCTGGTACTCTGATTTTCTTCCTACTGACCTGCCTGCCGCAGGCAGGTATTCTGATCATCTGATACACTATTCAATGTTATTCAGTATTTAATTCAATAACGAATAAATGGTGAAGCTCTCTCATCACTTTGGTAGTAAACGATATTATCCGTTTAGCCAATTCTTAAGGGGGAGATTTGGTTACAGGGTTTATAAATTACCTGTAGATGCAGGTTTTACCTGCCCAAATAGAGATGGCAAAGTTGGCTATGGAGGATGTACCTATTGTTATAACCCCAGTTTTAGCCCACCCACCTTGAGGGAAGAAGTAAGTATCCTTGACCAGATACAGCTTGGAAAGAGGAAAAAGGGCGGAAAATTTCTGGTCTATTTCCAGCCATTTACAAATACCTATGCAGATGTAGATACATTAAAAAGGTTATATGATGAAGCATTACAGGATGATGAAACAGTTGGTCTTTGCATAGGAACAAGACCTGATTGTATATCGGATGAAATTCTTTTGCTTATTGAGTCTTATGCAAAGAACTACCACGTATGGATTGAGTATGGTCTACAATCTGCCCACGACAAAACCCTTCGTCTTATAAATCGCTGTCATAGTTTTTCTCAGTTTGAGGATGCGGTTTATAGAACCCAGAATAGGAACATATTTATCTGTACTCATATAATTCTTGGTCTTCCTGGTGAGACGAGAGAAGATATGCTTGAAACTGCAAGTATATTATCACATCTGCCGATAGACGGAATCAAGATTCATCACTTACAGGTCATAGAAAATACAAAGATGGCTAAAGATTTCAAGAAGGGGAAATTTAATACACTTTCGTTTGATGAGTACCAATCTCTTGTAGTAGATGTACTTGAATTACTGCCTCAGAATATGGTTATTCAGCGGCTGATGGGTGATGTCCTGGACGAAAAAATACTCATATCTCCAAGGTGGAATCTTAAAAAACACGAGGTCTTAAACCTTATTGACAAGGAACTTATCAGGAGAGATACATATCAGGGAGCAATGTATGAAGATTGATGAAGAAAAATTAACTGCGTTTCTCTATGGTACAAACCTGAAAGAATTGAAGAAAATTTACTCTCGAGTTGTAATAGACCATCTTATAAATCCGGAACACTGGGGAATCCTTGGTGATGCAAATAGTTCTGTTAAATTAACAGGTCCCTGTGGTGATACAATGTATATTTCAATAAAAGTCAGAGATGAAAGAATAACCCGATGTACGTTTGATACCGATGGTTGTATAGCAAGTGTTGTATGTGGGGATATAGTATCTGAGCTTATAGAGGGTAGTGATATAAAAGAGGCTATGGAGATCAATCAGGATACAATCATAAAGTTCTGTAGTGGATTGCCTGAAGAAGATAAGCATTGTGTACTACTTGCATCAGATACCCTTAAAAAGGCGATAAAGAAGTTAACTTAAAATTAACCGCAGAGGTCGCAAAGGTAATATTAAAAATCAAAAAGAACTACACTACAGTTGGCCGCTCGCAATTATACTTACCATCTGGTCATTGCGAATATAATGAAGCAATCTCATTACCTTTTTGTCATTGCGAATATAATGAAGCAATCTCATTACCTGGAGGTTTTATTATGAATAAATTTCTTATATTTCTTTTATTGAGTATATTCACCAAACCATTAAGTGCAAATGAGAATGTTAGATTTACTATAGTCTATAACAATGTTCCCTATAATGAGAATTTGACTACTGCATGGGGTATGTCCTGCCTGATTGAGTTTAAAGATAAGTATTTATTGTTTGATACAGGAGGTGATGGCTCGATATTGCTTGATAATATGAAGAAATTGGAAATTGACCCAAAGATGATTGATATAGTTATTCTTTCTCATATTCATGCAGACCATGTAGATGGTTTATGGAGTTTTCTTGAGGAAAACAAAAACATTGTTGTCTATTTACCCAAGTCCTTTCCAGAGGACTTCAAAAACAGAATAACAACTACAGGAGCCATGTGTGTTTCAATAAAAAAAGATACAATGATTTATGAAGACATCTATTCAACAGGGGAGATGGGAGGGATTTGGTTGAAGGAACAGTCCTTGATAATTGATACTCCAAAAGGTCTTATTGTCGTTACTGGTTGTGCACATCCTGGAGTAGTAAATATTGTGAAGAAAGCAAAAGAAGTGTTGAATAAAAATGTATATATGGTATTGGGTGGTTTTCATTTAATGGCATATTCTGAGGCTGAGGTAAATGGGATTATCAAAGATTTAAAGGAATTGGATATTGAGAAAATCGCTCCAAGCCACTGCACAGGAGGAAGAGCAATAGAACTTTTTAGAGAGGCATGGGGAGAGAATTTTTATGACCTCGGCTGCGGCGCTGTATTTGAGCTGGGAGATGGGGGGAAACCATAAAGAGCCTAAGAATTTTTAACCACAGAGCACGTTCACCCCGTTAGATAATTCTATATCTAACAGGGCAGGAAGAACGCTGAGTTAAAATAAAATTAGAAGGGATTGAAAGAGAACTTAAGAGATAAAAAACAGGAAATAATAAAGAAAAACTCTTCAAATCCCTTCAAATCCCTGTTAATAAAGAAAAAATATAAAGGTTTTAAGTTCACTTAGAGGAAGAAAATAAATTATAATATCTCTGTGTACTCTGCGGTTTAAAAAATGAAAAAAATCACCGAAGATATGACTATTGAGGATGTCCTGGATAAATATCCAGAAACAGTAAAGGTGTTTATTAAGCTTAAAGTTCCCTGCCTTGTTTGTGGCGAACCCCTATGGGGAACAGTTAAAGAAACCGCTGAGAAGTACGATGTAAATCTCCCTCTACTTCTTAACCGTCTCAATGAGATTATTGGTTAAGAAGCCCATCACTGTTATACTGATATCCTGATACTCTTCCTTAGGAGCCCCGCCTTTGGCGGGGCGATTCTTCACCCCCCTTGATACATCTCACCAAAAAAAACTTGACACCTATCTATTATTATGTTATAATATAGAAACTAAAATTAACTATCAAACTCTTATATTCATTTCTTGGAATTTATAATTATATTTCGTATTAGTGCTGAAAATAGCACTTTGGAGAAATAGAATGCAGTACTTAGAATTAAAAGAGGCTTTAAAAGACTTTACAGTTTTTTCTCTTACTGATATTCAAAGAATTGAAAGTGATTTCTATAGGAGAAGGCTAAATGAATGGCAGGATAAAGGCTATATAAAGAAGATTATCAAAGGTTATTACATCTTTTCTGATTTAAAACTTAATGAGAATGTAATTTTTGAAATTGCAAATAGAATATATAGTCCCTCTTATATCTCCTTTGAAATGGCGCTCTCTTATTATCATTTGATTCCTGAAAGTGTATATGGTATGACCTCTGCTTCAACCCGTCGAACTTATAACTTTAAAACTCCTATAGCGAAATTTACATATCGAACAATAAAACCTGATTTCTTTTTTGGCTATGACCTTATTAAGTATAACAATAAATACTTTAAGATAGCTACTATGGAGAAGGCAATATTGGACTATTTTTATCTAAATCCGAAGATAGAAAAAGAGTCAGATTTTGTTAGTTTACGGATTAATGAGGATTTATTTTTAAAACAGATAGATAAAGAGAAATTTTATAAATTTATAAACAAGTTTGAAAAGAAAACATTAAACAAAAGAATAAATTCTTTTCTGGAATTCTTATCTGCTGATTCATAAGAATCCTGTGAATAGAGAGGTTAAAAAATGTTTGATATAAAACAAATAGAATCTTTTTATCCAGAGTATTTAAGAGCTTTTAAGAAAAATCTTCTCCGTGAGTATATACAGTATAAAATACTCGAAATAATATATGATTCAAAGTTTGGGGAAAAGCTATCTTTTATGGGTGGAACAGCCATCCGAGTTATACATTCACACACAAGGTTTTCAGAAGATTTAGATTTTGATAATTTAGGTTTGAATAAAGAAGACTTTAAGCAGTTGGTTGAGTTAATACAAAGGAAATTGAAGTTGGAAGGCTATACAGCAGAAATTAAAAATGTTTTTAAAGGTGCATACAGGAGTTACATAAGAATTATTGATGTGCTTTTTGAATACGGACTATCCGGGCATAAAGAAGAAAAGTTATTAATACAATTTGATACTGAACCTCAGGAGTTTGAATATGAACCTGGAAAGGTAATCATCAATAAATTTGATGTATTTATACGGATAAATGTTGTGCCACTTGATATATTACTGGCTCAGAAAATATATGCTATTTTTAAACGTAGGCGTGCAATGGGCAGGGACTTCTACGATGCTGTCTTTCTTTTTGGCAAGACAAAACCAAACTTTGACTATCTGAAGTTAAAATTAAAAATCAAGAATATGGATTATTTAAAGGCCAGACTTTTGTCGAAATGCGAGAGTTTAGATTTTAAACGCTTAGCAAAAGAAACTGAACCGTTTCTATTTACTCCCGGTGATTCAAAAAAGGTATTATATTTTTGTGATTACATAAAGGATATTAAACCTTGAACACTAACTCCATTTAACTATTTGATATTGTAAACTCGTAGAGAATACAAAACTTGACGCTCTAATGCAAATAGTTGAGCCTGAGTCCAATATTATAGCCCACGCCTGCCTGCCTGACGCCTGCCTGACGGTAGGCAGGCGTGGGAGAGAGTTCTAATGAAGATGAAAATAATGGCAAATAAAAAAGAGGGGATAGTAAAATCTGATTATCTTCAATTTCTGAAAGAGATAAAGGAAAAGATTATCTCTGCTCGTGTTAGTGCTTATCGTAAATTGAATAGAGAGCTAATAAGATTATATTGGGAGATTGGGAAAAATATTGTAGAAAGGCAGGAAAAATTTGGCTGGGGCAGAAGTGTTGTTGAGAGATTATCAAAAGACCTTATAGCTGAGTTTAAGGGAAGGGAAGGATTTTCGCCAAATAATCTTTGGCGGATGAGGAATTTCTATTTAACTTATAAAGATAATCTAAAACTTGCACAGCTTGTGCAAGAAATTCCCTGGGGTCAGAATATAGTAATTATGCAGAGGGTTAAAATACCAGAAGTAAAGGAATACTACATTAAAGCAACCATACAATTTGGTTGGAGTAGAAATGTTCTTGTTCATCAGATTGAGGCTGAAGCCTATAAACAAACAAAGATAAAAAAGATACATAACTTTCCTGAGACTCTTCCTGCCCATTTGGCTGAACAGGCAGATTTGACGATGAAAGATACTTACACTCTTGATTTTCTCGATATAGCCGAGCCAATCTCTGAAAGAAAGCTGGAAAGAGAGCTTATTTCCAATCTAAAGAATTTCATTACTGAACTTGGTTTAGGATTCTGTTTTATAGGTAGTCAATATTCTCTGAGATTAAAGGACAAAGAATATTATATTGACCTTTTGTTCTTCCATCGGCACTTGAGCTGTTTGGTGGCATTTGATTTGAAAATAGGAGAATTTAAGCCCGAATATGCTGGCAAAATGAACTTTTATTTAAATTTACTTGATGATCTTGTTCGTTTGCCCGAGGAAAACCCATCTATAGGAATCATTCTTTGTAAAGACCGAGACCGTTTGGTGGTGGAATATGCCCTGCGTGGAATTAGAAAACCGATAGGAGTTTCAAAATATAGATTAACAAAGAAATTGCCTAAAAAGTTCGCTAAATCACTTCCTTCACCAGAGGAGCTGAAAAAGGGACTAGAGGTACATCATGTTAAACCTGTTACTGAAGGCGGAAAAGATACACCCAAAAATATTAGAGTGATATCGGCACGCAAGCATAAAATCATACATAAGAAGAGAAGAGAAAGAGGAAAAATTTAGATCATATTAGTCCAAAAAAATGGTATCGATTCTGTGTAAGAGTTTGAAATTAAACAAGTAATGAGTAAGCTTATTATTATATAAAGTCTCGGCGTAATGCTATGAAATATAAGAACTTGCAGAGAATTAAAACCAATTGACTACAATAGATTGATAATAAGGTAGATTTTAACAAGGAATTAATGAGATAGGGAGAAACAATGACTATCCAAGTCAGAAAGAAAATTAAAGAGATGCCCAAAATAGAAAGACCGCGAGAGAAGCTTGTCAAATACGGTCCAGATAAGCTCACAGATTCTGAACTTTTGGCAATATTATTGGGCTCGGGCAAGAAGGGACTTAATGTAATTGAGTTGGCGAAAAGGATTTTGATGAAATTCGGCAAGGATAACCTGCCAAATGTTAGCTATGATAGTTTAAGACATACACTTGGTTTGGGGCAAGCAAAAACCTGCCAGATTGTTGCTTGTTTTGAATTAGGTAAGAGATTTCTTAAAGATAAAAAATCGCAAATTTACCTCATACCCGAAGATATTTGGAAGGAACTCAAAGATATAAGAAACCATAAAAAAGAACATTTTGTGGTTTTTTATCTTGACGCCCGAAATCAAGAAATCAAAAGAGAAATTATCTCGGTTGGCTCGCTGAACGCCAATTTAGTTCACCCTCGGGAAGTCTTTGAGCCCGCGGTCAGGAATTTAGCAGCGCAAATTATTTTAGCTCATAACCATCCTTCTGGCGATCCTGAACCATCAGAAGATGATTTGGAGATTAATAAGAGGTTAGTGGAATCTGGTAAAATTTTAGGAATAGAAGTAGTTGACCATATTATCGTTGCAAAAAATGGATTTGTGAGTTTTAAGGAAAAAGGATTGATATGAAAAAGATAGTTTATAAGCTGCCAAGAGAGAAAATTGGCACTGAAGAAGTTTTGGATTTAGTCTTTAAAGACGCTTCAGTTAAACATGGACTTAAAGAATTTCCGAAGGTAGCTATTGCCAACATCGCAAAGAAAATTTTTAAGAAGGAGAAAGGCAAATTTTATATTCGTTGTATAAAAAGGGATAAAGACATTTTAGTTTATTCCCCCGTTAAAGCTGCTCCTGAAGAAATAATCCGTCAACTCTGGCTTGAGAATTTAATTAAAGAATACGGCTATCCAATAGAAAGAATAGAGGTAGAAAAATCTGTTCAATTTGGTCGGGAAATTCACAAAAAGGCAGCAGATGTTGTGGTTTATAAAAAGGATAGAATTACTCCCTATATTATTTTTGAGTTAAAAAATCCTGATGAGAGACGAGCCATTGAGCAATTAAAGGGCTATCTGAATGCTGAGGGATGCGAAATTGGTGTCTGGTCAAATGGTATTGATAAGGTGATTTTATACCGTCCTTATCCTAAGGAGTTTAGTGACACCCTTTCTGATATACCAAATGTAAATCAGACCATTGATGACCTCTTTACAGAGAAAAAGACCCTTACTGATATTGATAAAAAGGGGGGAAGAAGCTTTAGCTTGAGACGGATTATTCAAGGAATGGAGGAATTAGTTTTGGCTAATGCTGGTGTAGATGTTTTTAGTGAAGTTTTCAAGTTAATCTATGCTAAACTTTATGATGAGAAGATGGCACAAGAACGTCGGGGTGGAGAGGTAAAATTCCGAAAATATAAGGACCCACAGAAGACTTATAGTGAAATCAATGAACTCTTTAAGAAATCAATTGACGAGTGGTATGGCACATTCAATAAGATAGAAAAGATAGATATTTCTCCAGAGCATCTTCAAGTCTGTATCGGCCTTTTAGAAAATACAAGACTTTTTGGTTCTGATTTGGAAGTAATTGATACTGCTTTTGAATATTTAATGCCCGAGGCGGCAAAGACCAAAAAAGGACAGTATTTTACCCCTCGTCATGTAATCAAAATGTGTGTTAAAATACTCAATCCCAGAGATGAAAAATATATTATTGACCCTGCTTGTGGTTCTGGAGGATTTTTGATTCATGCTATGTATTGGGTCTGGGAAAGAGATTATAAAAATGCTACTCAAACTGCTAAATATTCCTATGCCAACAGATATCTCTTTGGATTAGATTTTGATGATAAGATGAAAAAGATTTCTCAAGCCTTAATGCTCATCGCAGGAGATGGACGTTCACATGTCTTTAAATTAAATTCACTTGATGCTCGGGATTGGCAGGGTGAAGAGCAAGAAAAAGAAAAGGCGCGGTCAGAACTCCGACCGCTCTTGCATCACTTCGGCAATTCTGAACGAGAAAAAGATAATCAAAAGACTTTTCGTTATTTTGACTTTTCTTTACTTTTAACCAATCCCCCTTTTGCAGGGGAAATCAGAGACCAGGCAATGCTGAGACAGTATTTCTTTAGTAAGGATAAAAAGGGGCATCTAAAAAATAAAGTAGAGCGTCATATCCTTTTTATTGAAAGATGCTTAGATTTTTTGGAGCATAGCGGCAGAATGGCAATCGTTTTACCTCAAGGGATTTTAAATAATACTAACACCGAATATATCCGCAACTGGCTTTTTGATAAAGCGAGGATTTTAGCAGTAGTTGGACTTCATGGAAACACCTTTAAACCGCATACAGGGACAAAAACCAGCATTTTATTTTTGCAAAAATGGAATGAGAAAGAACAGCCTCTTGAAGACTATCCTATTTTTATGGCAGTTTCAAAAAAGCCTGGCAAAGATAATTCTGGAGAGTATATCTACAAAAAAGATAGGTTTGGCAATCAAATTTTAGATGAAAAAGGCCATCCAATTCTTGAACACGACCTTGACGACATTGCCAAAGGATTTATAAAATTTGCAAAAGAGCAAGACTTAGATTTTTGGAGGGAATAATATGAAATTTACTAACGACCAGATTAAAAAGATTAAAGATACCTACTTTTTTGTTTCCGATTTCAAGAGAACACTTGAAATGTGGAGAAAGAAACAAATAGTTGTTGGAAATAGCGTAGTTAGAGAATATGAGAAAACTATTGAGATATTCAATAGAGAAATTCCTGGTGTTTTAGATGAATTTGATGCTTCAAGTTATATACCTCTTGGTTCAATATTTAAGGGGTTGTTAAACCAAGAGATGTCTTTTGGAATTGATGGTTTATTGATTAGAGCGATAAAAGACATCGCAGCTTTAAAAACGAAACTTGACTTTGAAGAAACTTCACCAATAGTACCTACTAAAGATTTTTCTTCTGTAAGTGATAGCAATCTAAGAAAAATCATAGAAAGAGACTACATAGGGCTCAATAAATGTTTAGCAGTAAAAGTATGGAAAGCGGTGATTATTTTGGCTGGCGGTTTAATAGAAGCTTTATTATTAGATTCATTATTGAAAGATGAAAACAAAGCAAGATCTTCATCAAAAGCGATTTCTCTAAAAAGCAACCTTAAAAAATGGGATTTAGGTGCGTTATTAGATGTAGCAGTAGATATAGAATTGATAAATCCGGGTGCAGAGAAGCTTTCGGATACCGTCAGAAAATATCGAAATTTAGTTCATCCTGGCAACGAGTTAAGATCAAGTTTAAAAATCGAACCAGAAGAAGCAAAAATTGCAGTTGAAGTTTTAAATATGATTATTAGAGATTTGCAAGATAAAAAATGACTATTTACTCTATTATCAAGAAATCAAAACTTGAAGGTGCACATCGGCTGGATGCAGAATATTACCAGCCAGAGTATTTGGAATTAGAGAAGGAATTATACAGAACTGGTACATATAAACTCTGGGAAAATATTAACGGAAAATTTATTACGGGACCATTTGGTTCACAATTCAATGTTGAAAATTATGTCTCTGATACTGAATATAGATATATCCGTGGTAAAGATGTTAAAGAATTCTTTTTACTTGATGACGATAATGTCTATATACCAGATAAAGATTTTGAAAGACTTAAAAAATATTCGTTACGAAAAGATGACATTCTAATTTCAGTTGTTGGAACGCTCGGAAACTCCGCTATCGTCGATAAACCTGCGATACCAGCAATCTTTAGTTGTAAAAGTACCGCTTTTCGCACTAATGCAATCGATCCTCATTATTTTATTGCTTATCTTAACTCGCTCTATGGACAGAATCTATTGAAGCGCTGTGTCCGTGGTACTGTTCAAACAGGGCTTAATATTGACGACCTTAAGTCACTCCCGATTTTTATCCCCTCACAAAAGAAACAAGAAGTTATAACCTCAATTGTTCTCAAAGCAAAACAATCACGTTACAATTCTAAATCTCTTTACTCTCAAGCCGAGCAATTGCTTTTAGAAGAATTAAGAATAAGGAATTTGGATTTAGGCGAAGACCTTTTTTATACAGTCTCCTCCAAAGAGGCAAAAGAAAAACAGCGTTTTGATGCTGAATACTGGCAACCTAAGTATGAGAGATTAACAGATCTCTTTGTTCAAAAATTTAAGGGGAAAAAAATAAAAAGTTTAGAATTTATCAAAGTTACTACTGGTCAATATTGCGATAAGTATGAAGAAAAAGGTAAACCTTATATCAGAGGAACTGATATTTCTAATGGAACTATTGAAACCAATAATCTTGTCTATATATCAGAAAATAAGCAAATAGAAACTAAAAAAGCTAAAGAAGGTGATGTTGTGGTTACAAGGGTGGGTACAATAGGTATATCTGCAAGACTTCCCAAAGAAATTGAAGGAGGAACTTTCAGTGACAACTTGATTCGATTAAATTTTCCTTCAGAAAAATTGAATCCCTATTACTTAACATTGTTTTTTAATGGAATCGGTTCAAAATTAATGATTAGAGAAAGTAGAGGAAGTGTTCAACCAAGATTAAACCAAGAAACACTGAAAGAAATAGTAATTCCTCTTTTATCTCTCTCTATCCAACAAGAAATTGCTGATTTGGTCCAACGTTCCCACTCTGCTCGAAAGGAAGCGAAGCGACTTTTAAAAGAAGCAAAAAGAAAAGTTGAGGGAATGATAGAAAAAGGAGCTAACAAGAGAAGATAGATGATCCTGATTATGTTTTAAACTTGGAAGCTGAACTTGATGCAATGAAGAGAATATAAAAGCAAAATGTCAACAAAAAATGAAATATTATCGATTGGTGAGTTGCTTGAGCATTTAGGTGTGTATAGCAAAAAACAAGACAGTATTACTTGGAAACTTGCCATACCCCAGCGTTCATTTGAATGGGACGAAACACACGTAACAAACTTAGTAGACTCACTTCTTCGCGGGTTTCCAATAGGAACAATTTTAATTTGTGACACCAAAGAAGCCTATTATGAATTAAATAGTCGAGATAAATTACGTAAGGCAATACTAAAAGGCGAAAAAATTACAAGACAAATTTTAGATGGTCAACAACGTTGTGTTTCAATCCTTTCTACTTTTACAAATGGGGGACTCCATGATCAAGAATCAGGTAAGAAAAAGCATTTATGGATAAACGTCTTACTAAGAAACCCTGAGGCGAAAGAATTCGATGAAAAGCGGGGTCAACGATACTTGTTTCATTGGAGTAGCATTAGTAATCTTAATAAATTAAGCTTTGACCAGAAAAGAAACGAAAAATTACCAATCAAATCACTTGATGATGGTTGGGTTTGTTTTTACAAATTAGTTTCTTTTGTTACGGGAAAATCTTCTGAGTTTTTCAAACAAGACGACTTTTTTGAGAAAACCGTATTACATTTTAATATACAGGCAACTCCAGAACAAACTGAAGTATTTAAACAAATTTTGAAAAGAATCCGCAAGACACTTAATGAAAAGACAATACCAATTCATTCATTGCATGACGATGATATAGAAGACTTACATCAAGTTTTCATTCGCATTAATGCAGCTGGAATGCCTCTTGGTCCAGTAGATGCTTTCTTTGCAGGTGTCAAGAAATACTGGTCTCATGCGGAAGAACATCTACGCCGAATTGTTGGTAAAGCATCCATATTTAAGAGAGAACATGCCATCACTCTTTTGGCACGTTGTGCTGGCATGTCGCTCAATGAGAAAGATAATCCTTTCGATCCATATCGTATAGGATTAAGGCAATTGACACATGGTGCAACGAATAGACACTATCCACTTATTGTCAGAATGGGAGAACTAACACCCATGAGGGGAACAAATTCGTTCATTAACGCTGTCAAATGGATAACAAAAGTTGCAAGGGAACAATTGTTTTTTACTTCAACTTTAATTCATCCTTCTATACTTATGCCAGTTGTGGCATGGGCATATCGTTATGATCAAAATTATGGATTACCTTCGCGTAAAAATAGTAGACTTGAGAGGCCAATTATCGCTTTCTTATTTTGGACACAAGTATTTGGAAGTCATCAATATGGGAGAGGAAAATTTGACCGCGAGACATTCAAATTAGGATGGGATACAGGAGAGAATGGAGATGCTTTTCCATGGTTTGTTGAAGATTTACAGCAAATATGCTTTGATTACGATAGGATAAAACCCAAACTGCCGCAAAACCCTCATATCCAGTTTCTCAAATCTGGGTCCACCAATGCCCAAAAAATATTTGATTTGACAGCTGGCAATAAGTCCTTGTTTCTTAGTTTGTGCCAAAAAATTCCTTTTAATCAATTAAATATCGACTGGGATCATTTAATAGCATATAATTTTGCTAGGAATAGATTTAAGATAGGTCGGAAGGTGAATTGGGACCATATGTATTGGGTTAGCCAAATAGGCAATTTTTCTGGAATTGATGCACATGCAAATCGGATGTTTGGAGACAAACCACCTTCTGAAAAATTCCCTTATTATACAAAAAACATAATACGAGCCAATCCCTTTTTAAATGAAGAAGATATAATAAAATGCCAAAAAGTTGAGCAGCTTTTAAAAGAGAAAAAAAAGGATACAGCAGCAGAAGTTCTCTATAGCTTTGTTGCTAATAGAACATTTAGAATATGGAGAGAGACTTTAAGGCAAATTGGAGCACCACCGCAAAGGTAATCACATCTGGAGAGAAAAAAGGTGATAATTCTGTGTAAGAGTCTGGAATTAAATGGGTTATCAGTATGCTTTTTATAATAAATATTTTGTTAATCGCAATTTTACTAAGTGGGTGTTATAAAGCAAGAAATTAAAGTAACAATGATATGGGTATAAATTTAGATATAAATAGGTATATTCAAGAAAGCGATTTCAATAGGGAGATGAAATCCAAGATAAATGATTATCTCCTACAAAGTTCAGATTGTAATTCAAAAAAACTGTTTGAATATTTAGGTAAACATTATCAAAAACAGGGTTTGTTCAAACTTCTTGACAAGTTAAAAAGTTATGAGGAAAAAGTGGGATTTTTACTTTTCGATTATAAAAATCACTATAAACACTCTGCAAATGTTTTTTTATTAGGACTTGTTCTTTATTCTAAATTGGATAAACTAAGAAAAAACTTAGAAAGATTTCCTAAATTTTCAAAGTTGTCTTCTGAAGAAAAGAGAAATAAATTTCTACTTAGATGGTGTATTGCTGCATGTCTACATGATGTTGCCTATCCAATAGAAATGTCAATAATAAGTTTCAAGCAATTAATTGATAAATATGCTAAGCGGAAAGAACCTATAATACCTTTGAGATTAAACTTTCATACGATAGTCCCGCTTAACATCATTCCGAAGCTTCCTTCCTTGGATGGATTCTGTCTACAAGAGGACTATGTAAAAGATACTGCCTTGAAATTAATCGCTAATTCTTTAACCAATACCCAAGGGCGACCATCGATACCTTCGATACTGACTTGCGATACAATGCATGAAGTTCTCTTTGAATATGTAAAAGAGTGTTTTGAAAGGGGTATTGTTGACCATGGTTTATTTGGTGCATTGATTATACTAAAAGAAGCATATATAATGTACAAAAACAATAACTGGAATCCAAGAGGTTTTTACTATCATATTGTAGAAGCAGCAACAGCTATATTTTTACACAATACTTATGAGCATCTATTTGTTAAAGAATCTTTCTACGGTTATGGTAAATTAAAGCTTAAATATCCTTGCTCGCTTGGATATCTTCTAATCTTATGCGACCATATAGCTGACTGGGATAAGGTACTTCCCAAGCCAGAAGATGAGAAGATTAATAAGCTTCTTATACAAGAGAATTTTTCCCTTCACATTGAAAAAGACAAAATAGTATTAAATGTACCACACTATGTATATGAAAAGGGAAAGTATAAAGGAAAAACATATGCCAATCGATTTGGGAAAAAATTAAACAATATTTTTGATATGAGAGAATTAAAAATAGAGGTTTCTGACGTGGGTTCGTCAGATGCCTAAGAGCAAATTAGTCTGTGATAAAAAAACAAATAAGGAATTGGGGTCAGGCTCAACTATTTGACTTTTTAATAGATTAAATGGTCATTGAAAGGAGAGAATTTCGATTGTCAGGGGCGGAATAGTACAATTAGAATTATTTAAGAAGTTAGATTATAATTGAACTAAGCACTTTGTCTCTCCGTCGAGAATGGTGGTGTTGGGGTGAGAAATATTAAACATTTTCGAAAGTGATATTAGAAAAGAGGGGGTGTAAAATGGGAGAGGAAAGAATACTTATGGATGGTGTAAAATATAAGTTGTGGACTCCTGAAGATGAGGTAAAAGAATTTGAACCAATTGTAGTGGAACACATAGCAGATATTTTGGGGAGTGAAAACGCGATCTTCTTCACAAAACAGAAAATAAGAACACCGAGAGGTATTGGTTCAATACCAGATGGCTTTGCCATAGTATTGGATAATACTCCACATTGGTATGTTATAGAGGTGGAACTTTCCCGCCATTCGCCCTATGACCACGCAGAACCTCAAGCAAAAAAGTTTAAGAATGCGATACAAAGTTCTGAAACACGAAAACAACTTGTTGATGCTATGTATGATGAGGTTAAGAGAGACATGATCAAGGAGAAATTGATCAAAGATAAAATTGGCTCCGGTGAGATCCATAAATTTCTATCAGACCTAATTACCATTGATAATCTTACACTGCTAATAGTGCTTGAAGAGGTAACTGGAGACTGGAGAGAGGCTTTTGATGATTTTCCCGATGTTAAGATTGTTGAGTTTAAAACCTTTAGAAGGGAAGGTGCTTCAACTGTTCACGCTCATCTATTTAAACCTTTATACGAGATCAAAATTTCACCTGAGATGAGACCATCGCTGGAAAAAGTTGAACTACAGGAATTACCTGGTAAAGTGCTGCTGGTAAGATCGCCTAAAGGACGAATATCTTGGGAGCAAAATCAGCCTTTTTTCAAAAAATACATTAGGCCTTTATACATTAGAGCCATAGAAATGAGAATTAAGGGTAAAATTTCGGATGTTAATAAAACTATAAGGAAAATTGTGAAAGAGCAGACTGGAATAGAACTCACAAAAGGTTGTATTTCTGGTTTAACATACAAGGGCAAACAACTTGATAGGGAAATTGGTTCTGTAACGTATTGGAAAAAGCAGGGATTGAGTGAATTTTTAAAAGCAAAAGATAGATGGCAAAATAAAGGATGGATATCTGAGTAATATCAGTAATGTTGGGTCTTCAGATTTCAGTTTTTAAGGTAGGAACGGGTTTTATAACTTTCTGCCAATTCATAAGAATTCTGTGAACAGATAGATTGGATATTTTTTTGTAAGCATTGATGTTGAGCTTGAGTGATTTATTCCTATTAGGTTTTGTTTTGTACGGAAAGAAATTCTTATGTATTTAGTTTGAAAGATGATGAACATTATCAATTCATTGTAATGCTATAAAATACGAGGTATCAATGAGAAGCTACATTAACTATATATTATAGGAGAAGAAAAATGACTACTGAAGATACATTTTTTAAAGGTAAACGACCCTGGTCTAACATTAAAGATACAACTCAAGTAAATACAAATAATCATATAATTAGAGAATCAATTTCTCTCTATCCACAAGTGAAAAAGAGAACATATAGAAAAAAGATAAATGTGCGTTTTGAAAAGTATAAGATGTTAGATAGTTGTTCAAGAACCTTAGTAAAGCAAGTTGCAGATGGTTCAATTATCAAACGATTTGATAAAACTCCTTACCCTGAAAAACCTACTAATGTGGTTTGTCCCCATTTCCTTGAACTAAAATGGGCATATGGGTGTCCATTTGATTGTTCCTGGTGTTATCTAAAAGGAACCTTTCGATTCAGACCTGAAGGTATAAAACCTGCATATAAGCCTCTTGAAAAGATTAAATTGCATACTGAAACATTTCTACAAGAAATAGAAACACCAGAAATACTTAACACCGGAGAAATTGCTGATTCTTTAATGAATGAAAATGGAGATAGCCCATTTTCTAAGTTTATTATTCCAATGTTCGAAATACAGAGCAAACATAAGGTTTTATTTGTTACAAAATCGACAAATGTAAAAAATCTTTTAGAAACACCCTCTCATAAACAGGTTATAATGAGTTTCAGTCTCAATGCATTTCCAGTAGCAGAAAGGTGGGAAAAAAGAGCACCTCCTGTTAAAAAGCGAATAGAGGCAGCAAAGAAAATTGCTGATGAAGGTTATGAGATTAGAATAAGGATTGACCCAATGGTTCCAATCGAAGGTTGGGAAGAATACTACACACATCTTATAGATGAGTTATTCTCAAAAATTATCCCCGAGAGAATTACTTTAGGTTCTCTAAGAGGACTTCAGAGCACAATCAATGGCACAAATGATACCACCTGGGTTAAGTACTTAAAAGAAAGTTCTAACTGGGGTAAAAAAATAGAATTTACCACAAGATACAGAATTTATAAAACCATAATTAAATACCTGAAAAATAAATATTCTTACAATAATATTGCCCTATGTAAAGAAACAAGAGCAATGTGGGAAAAATTAGGAATGGACTGGAAACAAATCAGGTGCAATTGTGTATGGTAAAAAGTGAAATATAGCACATGGCAGGCATTGGACTTTTTTCTTGGTGAGGAAAAGATGGCTAAAGAGAAAGAAATAGATATGTCAAGAAAGCAGCAACAGGTTTACGAGAAATCACTTTCTTCAATTATCAAGAAGGTCGAAGAAAGTAAACATAAGGCAATTACTACCGTCAATAAACTGCTCATTGAACTTTACTGGTATATTGGCGAAAGTATTACAGAACTTCAGGAAAAAAGTAAATGGGGGGATGGTGTTGTTGAAAAACTCTCACAGGATTTGAGGATGCAATATCCCAATCAAAGTGGATTTTCTGTACGTAATCTCTGGAATATGAAACGATTTTATAGAACTTACCGAAGATGTGAAAAACTGCAGGCACTGCCTGCAGAAATTAGTTGGACAAATAATGTGGTTATTTTAGATAAGACCAAAACGATTGAAGAAAAAGAATTCTATCTAAAAATGTGTCTTAAAGAACGATGGTCTTCCCGGGAGTTACTACGACAGATTGATTCTGCCTACTATGAACGATTTATGTTATCACAGAAACCAGAAAAACTTATGGAAATAGAACAGAGTAAACTACCTGTGATAGCTCAAGATATTCATAAACATTTGAGAGATGAGTATGTTTTGGAATTTTTGGATTTATCAGAGACATTCTCAGAAAAGGAACTTCGTAAGGCAATTCTTGATAACCTGCGTGATTTTTTTCTGGAATTTGGCAAAAACCTATCATTTGTGGGTGAGGAATATCCTCTTGTTATAGATAATGAAGAATTTAGAGTTGATTTACTCTTTTTTCACAGAGAACTTAAATGTCTTATACCTATTGAATTAAAAATTGGTGAATTCAAACCTGAATATATAGGTAAGATGCAGTTCTATCTTGCTGCTCTCGATGAATTAATAAAACTACCTAAGGAAAATCCATCTGTTGGTCTAATTCTATGTCGCTCCAAAAAACAAGGAATTGTCCGTTTTGCTCTAAGTAAGGCGTATAAACCTATAAAAATATCTTCTTTTACTACAAAATTGCCCGATAAAAAACTAATTCAGCGGAGATTGGAAATGATTAAAATACCCGAAAAATTCTTAATACAAAAGGATAACGGGAAAAAAGAAAGTTAGGTTTATGTCTTCAGATTTCAGTTTTTAAGGTGGGAACGGGTCTTACACCTGTTTTATGATTCATACGAATCCTGTGGATATGTAGATTGGAATTTTAACAAGAAAAAAAATGTTTGAACCAAAATTCTTTATTACCAACAACATAAATAATTCTCTTCTTGAGATTGAGAGGGCAAGGGGATTTCTTGATGCTGCTCAATTAAAAAAAAGTTGGATAAGAAATATGCAGGGCAAGGCTCTTATTCTTGAATCCCATGCATCAACACATATTGAAGGAACACGACTTACCTTATCTCAAGCAAGAAAAATACTCACCGGTAAAAAGGTCGCAGGTGTTAATCCAGATGATAGGAAAGAACTCCTTAATTACAAAGAAGCAATCGACTTTGTCTCTAAATACTTAGGAAAAGAGGATTTCATAACTGAAAATCTTATTTGTGATATTCATAAAATCCTTGTAAAAGGAGTAAGAGGTAATTCAGCAGGACCTGGAAATTATAGGAAAGTTCAGAATTATATAATCAATTCTATATCAGGAGAAATTATATATACTCCACCTCCTCCAGAAAGAGTTTCTTCTTTAATGAAGGAATTTGTTGTTTGGTTGAATAAGAAATCTAATATTTCACCCGTGCTTAGAGCGGGAATTAACCAGTTCCAATTTGTCCATATACACCCATTTCTTGACGGAAATGGAAGGACTGCTCGTCTTCTTTGTACGCTCATTTTATATAAGAATGGATATGATTTTAAAAGACTTTTTTCCTTTTCTGAGTTTTATAATAAAAAAAGAAGAAAATACTATGATGCTATTCAATCAGTTAGAAAAAATAATATGGATATGACTGAATGGCTTGGGTATTTTACTGATGGATTGAAAAGTCAAATGTTAGAGGTGAAAAACAAAGGTGAAATGGTGATTAAAAAGGATATCTTATTAGATAGGGCATTAAAATTTGGACTCGGTAAAAGACAATTAAGAGGAATCAAATTCCTTATCAGGCAGGGACAGATGCAACCTGCTGAATATATGAAAATTAATCCAGATATAACCCACAGAACCGCACAGCGAGATATAAAAGAATTATTGGAAAAGGAGTTCATTATAAGGAAAGGTGCAACAAACAAATTGGTTTACTTTCTAAAGATATAAATTTGCGACATATCTTACGACAAACTTGCGACATATCTTACGACAGTGTGGAAAGGAGGAGACTGGGATTGGACTGAAAAATAAGAATTATTTGTGAGAAATTGGTGGTATAACGGAATAATACCTGCCTACCGGCAGGCAGGTTTGTCGATGGCGAGAAGGAAGAAAAGAGATTTAATGTGGCGTTATCAAAAAAGAGTACAGACTACAGTATAAAAGGCAATCGCCGCCTGGAAAAATCCAAACGGCGAAAGAGCTCTTTCTACCATTGGTAGATGAGACATATCAATTATACAATAAAATTTACTAAAAGTCAAGAAAAAAATAAAAAAATATGAACCCATGATTATAAGGTGAAATATGTCAGAAGGAAAACGAGTAAGATATAGAGATTATATTATAGATTCTTGTCCATGGAAATCTAGAGGTGAAAAAGAGTGGTCACCAAAAGATAAAGATATCTCTTTGTCTCTTTGTCTCTTAAGAGTCTCTTACAAGTCACTGTTTGAGAAAATAGAAAAAAAAATAGGGTCAGGTCTTCAGATTTCAGTTTTTAAGGGAAAATTGTGTTTTAGCAGCTGTTTGACAATTCATACGAATTCTATGGATAGGTAGATTGGATATTTTTTTGTAAGCATTAAAGTTGAGCTTGAGTTATTTATTCCTATTAGGTTTTTTATGAGAGAGAAACATGACAAAATTCATTGATAAGAAAGAATCAGAAAACCTCGAGTTTAAAAAATCTGTCGGAGAGTGGAAAGAGATTGTAAAAACAGTTGCTGCATTCTCTAACACAAATGGTGGACGGATAATTGTTGGCGTATCAAAGTCTGGAAAGATTGTTGGAATGGAAATAGGGAAAAGTACAATTGAAGATTTAACTAATAAAATTGTAGTTAATACCGACCCAAAAGTTTATCCCAAAATTGCAGCAGAAAAAATTGGAGAGAAAAATGTTATCGTAATAGAAGTTAATGAATCTACTGATAAACTGGTTTTGGCATTCGGTAGACCTTTCAAAAGGGTGGGCAAATCTACTATCAGGATGTCCAAAGATGAATATGAGAGAATAATTATAGAAAAGCATAAAGAAGAATTGAGATTTGACAACAGAATCTGTAAGGAAGCTTGTTGGGAAGATATTGATGATAAGAAAGTTAAGCAGTTTTTAAAAAGAGCTGAAACAGAGAGAAACTATGATATTAAACCTGGAATCGCAGTTAAAGAGGCATTGGATAGGTTAGATTTGGCTAAAAATGGAAGTTTAACAAATGCTGCTATTCTTTTATTTGCTAAAAAACCTCAGAGATTTTTTTTGCAAGCAGAAACAAGGTGTGCTCGTTTTAAAGGGACAGAGCCAGTAAAACCGTTTTTAGACATGAAAATTTTTGATGGAGATATAATTGAACAAGTAGACAAAGCTTTGTATTTTGTATTGGAACACATACCTATGAAGGTTTATCTTGTTGGAAAGGCTGAAAGAGAAGAAAAATATGAGTATCCACCAGATGCTATCAGAGAAGCAATAGTAAATGCTATTTGTCATAGAGATTATGAGCCATCCAGTAATGTTCAGATTAGAGTTTTTGACGATAGAATAGAAGTTTGGGGCTGTGGCGCTTTACCTGAGCCTTTGATCCCAGATGATTTGAAGAAGAAACACAAATCGATTTTGAGAAATCCTTTGATAGGCAATTGTTTCTTTTTGATAAAATTTATTGAAAAATGGGGAACAGGAACTAATGATATAATTAATATGTGTCTAGATTTTGGATTACCAGAACCTATATTTGAATATATAGCAGGAGATTTTGTTGTAACATTTAGGAAATACCACGTTTCTGAAGAAATGTTAGAAAAACTTAGCGAAAGGCAGAAGAAAATAGTAGACTATTTGAAGCAACATAAAGAGATAAACAGAAAGGATTGTATTAACCTATTAGGTGTATCAAAAAACACTGTAATTAGAGAAATTTCTGATTTGCAACAGAGGGGAATAGTTAAAAGGATTGGAAGAGGTAAAAGTATTCGTTATATTCTTAAATGAGACAATTGGGACGAATATGGGACGAATATGGGACGAATATAAATTTAAATGTTGTCCCATAGATCGGTTTCAAAAAGACCAAAAACAAAAAGAATCAGGGTCAGGTCTTCAGATTTCAGTTTTTAAGGTGGGAACGGGTCTTAACCTCGGTGAAATAGCTCATCTTGTAGTAGATTGCTTACTATACCTTGATGAAGATGAAAATAATGTAAATAGTTGAGCCTGACCCCAATATTATAGCCCACGAAGTACACGGAATACACTAAATAAATAAAAATAGAACTTTCGTGAACTTTGTGTCTTTCGTGGGAGTGAGTTCTCAATATTACCACAGTAGGTAGTAGGCCTAAAGAGTAGAGTATGAGGCTATGCGAAAATGATTAAAATAGCCCACGCATGCCTGCCGGTAGGCAGGAAGTACACCCTGATACAGTCGTTCCTCCATACGGGGCAGGCGGAATACACTAAATAAAATAGAACTTTCGTGACCTTCGTGTCTTTCGTGGGAGAGAGTTCTCTGTAATCTGTGGTTAATTTTTCTTTTATATATGAAGACTTATCTTGATTGTTTTCCATGTTTTCTCAGGCAGACACTTCAAACTGCTCGTGTTGCCACAAAGGATGAGGTATTAATAAGAAAGGCTCTTGATGAGGTTTGCCACATTCTTACTGAAATTTCTCTTGACGCTTCACCACCTGAGATAGGGAGAGAGGTTTATAAGACTATAAACAGGGTAATGGGCAACGAGGACTTATTTTATTACATAAAAAAGGAGCATACAAGGTATATGCTAAGACTTTATCATGATATAAAGAAAAGGGTAAAATCCTCTTCTGACCCTCTACTTTCAGCGATAAGGCTTGCAATAGCAGGAAATGTTATAGATTTTGGTTCCAATCCAGATTTTGATATTATTGGGATAAAAGAAGAGATAGAAAAGGCATTCGATTATCAATTCGCAATATTCGATTATGATAAATTAAAAAGTACATTAAAGAATACAGACTATATTCTTTACCTTGCTGATAATGCAGGCGAAACGGTGATGGATAAAATATTAATAGAAGAGCTTAAAAAACCTGTAAAGTATGCAGTGAAGGGTAAATCAATTATAAATGATGCAACAATTGAAGATGCTCAAGACGCAGGTATTCATGAGGTAGCTGAGATTATATCAACCGGAAGTGATGCTCCTGGAACCATTCTCAAATACTGTTTGAAAGAGTTTATTAGTATCTACAGAGAAGCTAAAATAATAATATCCAAGGGGCAGGGAAACTATGAGGTTTTATCAAAAGAAGACCGACCTATATTTTTCCTCCTAAAGGTAAAATGTCCAATAGTAGCAAGAGATTTGGGAGTCAAGAATGGGGATATAATATTGAAAGGAACGGATAACAGACAACAGACCATAGACAAAGAACAGTAGGGCGTCCCAGTGAAATATGCTTCGCATTTCACGGGATAAATAGGGCGTCCCAGTGAAATATGCTTCGCATTTCACGGGATAAATAGGGCGTCCCGATAGAATAGTTGAAACATTCCACCCCGTACATTGTTACTACAGGGCAGGCCACGATGTAATATGAACAAAATAATTACATATGGCAAGCGGGATAAATAGGACGAGAAACGGGGAATTGAAACATTACACATGGCAAGCATAGTAAGCCCAGTATGCTACACTACAGGACAGGTAGGGTAAACAAATAACTGATAACCAATAACAAATAACTAATAACCAATGACAAATAACTCAATGACTAAATAACTTATTTTCTGGGGGGAATTAATATGTCAATAAACAAGAGTTATATATATGGTCCTGTTCCATCAAGGAGGCTTGGGTTTTCCCTGGGATTAGACCTCGTACCGTATAAAACCTGTTCCTATGACTGTATATACTGTCAGTTGGGTAAAACCACTAACAAAACTGTAGAAAGGAAGGAATATGTGAATAAGGATATTATACTTTCACAGCTTGATGAAGTACTCAAGTGCGACGAACAAATCGATTACATCACATTCTCTGGTTCTGGAGAACCAACACTAAATTCATCGATCGGGGATTTAATAAAAGAGATTAAAAAGATGACACAGATAAAGGTTGCAGTACTTACCAACGGTTCTTTACTGAGTGATGGAAAGATAAGATATGAACTAAATCCTGCAGACCTTGTTGTCCCTTCCCTTGATGCTGCATTACAAACGACCTTTGAGAGAATTAATCGTTCTGATTCCTCTATTGAATTTGACAGGATGGTAAATGGATTGCTAAAATTCAGAGAAGAGTTCAAGGGATTAATCTGGCTTGAGGTGATGCTTATCAAAGGTATAAACGATACCATCAAAGAGATAGGTCTCTTCAAATCAATTATATCCAAGATAGTACCTGATAAAATTCACTTGAATACTGTAGTACGCCCACCAACTGAAAAGTATTGTCTACCAGTACCAGAAGATGAATTGACAAGGTTTAAGAGCTTTTTCGGTAAGAACTGTGAGATTATTGCAGAATCCAGGATAAGTTCAAAGAGACGTAAACGAAAAGATCTTGGAAATAAAATACTTGGACTCATAGGAAGACGTCCCTGCACCCTTTCGGATATTTCTACATCTTTAAGCGTCCATCCAAACGAGGTAATAAAATACCTGGATATACTTCAAAAAGATAATAAGATAATATATGTTGAATTCGGGGAAAAAGGATATTATAAACCAGTGTAGAACATATATACTTTTTATATACCTTGATACAGATAGCAACATTGTTATTGGTCAACTTGGAAGTTACCATTTTTTTAAAGGCAGCTATACATATGTGGGTTCTGGTAAGAAAAATATAAACAAAAGGATAGAAAGACACTTGAAAAAGGAGAAGAAATTTTTCTGGCATATAGATTATTTTCTACAACGCGCAGAGGTAAAAGATATATGGGTGGGCGAGAAAGAAGAGAGTGAGGTTGCAAGGATTTTAGTGACTGAACTTGAGATTCCTGTATATGGTTTTGGTTCAACAGATAAGGTGAGAGATAAATCCCATCTTTTCTTTGGTAACCCATCGAAGAAGCTTCTAAGAGATATGGGTTTTTTAAAGTTTTTTGTATGCGAGAATAAAGGACAAGATTACTGAATAGTATTACCGAGGTAATGCCTATCCAGCCTACTGTCAGGCTGGTGGTATATTTAGATGTCGGAGGACAGGCAATCTATAGTGTCGGGACTGGGAAGTCCCTCCTACAATAAAAAGAAGAGATTGCTTCGCTAACACTCGCAATGACAGATCGTGGGAAGAGATTGCTTCGCTCATTACATTTGCTCGCAATGAAAGAGGACTACTCATGTCATTGCGAGGAGACCGTCGCACTTCTTGACGGACGACGAAGCAATCGCATATAACGATAATTGTTAACAAAGAATGAGATTGCCACGCTCATCCCCAATTCCAGAAGGACAGGGGGATTCACTCGCAATGACATCTTCTATCCTGTCAAGGCAAACAAAAGTTGAAATAATCGCATGTTGAAGGGGAAATAATGTTAATTACATTTCAAATATTAATTCTCACTTGTTTAATTTGTTTGTTATTAAATTTAGTATACAATTTAAAGACAATGGAAAAACCTGCAAATTTTAAGATTGAAGATAAAGATTATCCTCTAATCTCTGTATTAGTTCCGGCTAGAAATGAAGAGAGAAAGATAAAAGATTGTATTTTATCCCTTCTTAAACAGGATTATCCGAATCTGGAGATTATTGTACTCGATGATAACTCAAAAGATAGAACATATGAGATAGTAAAAGAGATTTCAAAGGCTAATAAAAAATTAAAAGTTTTAAAAGGAAAGGTACTCCCTGAGCACTGGACAGGTAAGAATTGGGCATGTTACCAGCTTTTTCAGGCATCTAAAGGAGAATGGCTTGCTTTTACTGATGCAGATACAATTCATAAACCGAATTCCATTTCTTCAGCTCATAGAGTAGCCATAAAAAATGATTCTCAGTTTGTTACATATATCCCGGGTTTAATTACGAAAAAACTGTCAGAGGGATTAATTTTGCCAATCATGCACTTTTCATTTCTGTGTTTGTTTCCATTAGGATTAATAAACAGGTTAAAAGACCCAAGGATATCCCTGGGAATAGGTCCCTTTATGTTTTTCAGAAAAGATTTTTATTATAAAATTGGTGGTCATAAATACATTAAGAATGAGATTGTGGATGATATTATATTAGCCAGGAATGTTAAAAAGAGTATGGGAAAAATTTCAATTGTAGATGGTTCTGATACTTTAGAGGTTAGATTTTATAGAGGATTTAAAGAGATATGGAAAGGTTTTTCGAAAAATGCATATGGTGTGTTTGAAAATTCCCCCTTTAGAGTTTTAATCACTATTACAGTAAATTACTTTCTATTTATATATCCGTATTTCTTATTTATAAAATCATTGAATACCAAAAATTTTATTTCTATATCAGCCTTCCAAGTGACGATTATTTCAGCAATGAAAATCTTATTAGCCATAAGATTTAATACAAGCATATTTTTAGGGCTATTACATCCTTTGTCGTGTATAATATTTCTTTTAATTCTTATAAATTCGTTTAGACTCTGGGTAGTAGAAAAGGGAGTAGAGTGGAAGGATAGATATTATCCCATAGAATAATAACTAATAATTTAGTGTTGGATCTTTTATAATTACATAAAATTATTATTCTGGTAAGAGATGATATGCTATATCCCATGCCTTCGGTCCTATATGCGTTCCTGTTACAACACTCATTCTTGTTCTGATTAATTCTACTATATCAAATTCATCTCTCAACCTCTCTTCTGCCTTATTAGCCCATTCATCGTTTAATGCATCCTCAATTATCGCAAAAACCTTTTTTCTTCCAGTATTTTCTATTTCCTTTTTTATTTTCTCGATTATCCAGTTTAATCCCTGAGCAGGTGTTCTTACCTTACACACAGGTGTAGTTAGACCTTCTTGTGTAGTTAGAATTGGTTTTATTGAGAGCAATCCTCCTACAAGTGCCTGTGCTTTTCCAATTCTCCCTCCTTTTGCCAGATATTTAAGTGTATCAAATACCGCAAAAATATCTATATATTCTTCCTCACTCTTTACGCCATCTATGATCTCTTGCATCCCTTCTCCACGATCTCTTCTCTGTGCCGCCTCCATTGCAAGTAGAGTTTGCTTACCAAGTACAGTTAGCGAATCATATACATAAATCTTATCTTTACCGAATCTTTCACTAACTTTTTTGGCGTTACCGTATCCCTTACTCAACTTGTTTGATATCGTGAAATGTATTACATTATCATGAGTTTTCAGAACCTCTTCATAAATTTTTGCAAAGTCCTCAGTTGATGGTTGAGAGGTTGTTGGTAACACATCTTTAATCATGATATTTTGATAGTAATCAGTATAATCGAAGCCAAAATCTTCTTTATATGACCGACCACCGTATATTACATAATATGGTACTAAGATTATACCATACTTATTTGCCATCTCTTTTGTCAAACTTCCTGTACTATCACTGAGAACTGCAATCATATTACCCCCCTGGTATAATGTTCATTATACCTGATTACCCAGATATTAACTACACAACACCTTTAGTTAAGAAAAAATTACTCAGATTAATTTACAAATCTCTTTACCTGACAACTTTTATTACCAATCCGTTAGCTAACGGATAACTAATAATCCAGTATGAAGTTTAGAAGCCTTTAAATATGAAAGTAATTGATTTCCACCATCCTAATCTTTATAGGATGTCTTTTTTATTCACTTTTTCTAAAATAATCTCTTATCTTGGGCTCTGGAATTATAGGTTCAATTGCTGGTCTTTCTGATTTTATTGGTTTTTCTATCTTTACCCTGGGAGCAGTTGGGGGTCGTAGAACTTCTTCAGATGCTCCGTCTTCTATTATGAATACATATTCGACTACAGATGGAACAAATGCACTGACACTTGCTATATAAAATAGCATATCTTGTGATTTTTTTATATCTTTTATCGTTCCTATAGGTAAACCTTTTGGGAAAATGCCACCGAGACCAGAGGTAATTATAGTGTCACCGGAATTTATTGATGAGCTTAGAGGTACATTATAAAGGTAGAGTCCGTTTTTCTGACGTAGTATACCAACAGCACTTGTACGGGAGTCCATAGCAGATGCTGTAAAACCCTGTTCATTAAGTGTTTCAATTTCAGAAATATCTTTATCTCCACCTGTTACTACACCCAGGAGACCCTTAGCAGTTATACAAACCATTCCTTTTGTAATGCCATCATTATAGCCTTTATTTATAAGAATAATGCCCTCGTTTGGATATGGGGAAATACTTATTACCTCAGCAGCTATAACATCATTAGATGAGTTGTTTTTGAAAGAAAGAAGCTCTTTAAGTTTTACAATTTCTACCTTGTACGATTTGAGTAATTCTTTCTCTATTGTTACCTCTACGAGCTTTTTTCTTAAAGTAATGTTTTCCCTTCTGGCATCTAATATTGATATGGAATAGAATATTGGTCTCTGTAAAAGTGATATTATTCTGGCTGAAGCAAGTTGAAATCTTTCACCGGATGTTGTGCTACCCCATATTATTAAGAGTATCGATATAAATATAAGAGTCAAAAATAATCTGTTTGAACTCACTTTTACTTTCCTCCCCTTGAAAGTATTTTGTAGTAGTGTTCAAAGTTATCTAATATCTTACCTGTGCCTATAACTACACACTCTACTGGACTCTCGGCAAGTTTTACTGGAAGACCTGTCTCTTTTGAAACGAGTTCTGAAAGACCTCGAAGTAAGGCACCCCCTCCTGTCATTATAATCCCCGAATCTACGATATCTGATGCAAGCTCTGGTGGCGTTTTTTCTAACGCATCTCTAACAGATGCGATTATTCTGCTCAATGGTTCCTGTAGTGCAGACCTTACCTCCTCAGCATTTACCTTAACAATTCTTGGTAATCCTGCAACCAGGTCTATTCCCTTAACCTGCGTTTCATCGTCTGCAGAGGTTGGGAGTGCAGAACCTATGGTTATTTTTACCTCTTCGGCAGTTGTCTCTCCTATAAGCAGATTATACCTTTTCTTTAAATATTGCACGACAGCATCGTTCATTTCATCGCCTGCTACCCTTACAGAGACTTGAGTTACGATATCTGATAAGGCGATAACTGCTATTTCAGTTGTACCCCCACCAACATCTATAATCATATTTCCAGAGGGAGCTTCAATAGGCAAGGCAACACCGATTGCTGCAGCAAGTGGTTCGGGAACAAGATAAACCTCTCTTGCGCCAGCATGTTCTAAAGAATCTCTAACTGCACGGCGTTCCACAGCTGTTATACCTGAAGGAACTGACACAACAACCCTTGGTCTAATAAGGAGTCTTCTTGCTTGAACCTTTGATAACAGCACTCTTAATAATTCCTCAACCATCTCAAAATCAGCAATAACACCATCTTTCATAGGTCTTACGGCATTTATGCTGTCTGGTGTTCTACCGAGCATTCTTTTTGCCTCGAGACCAATTGCTATTGATTTATTTGTGGATACATCGATTGCTACAACTGTTGGCTCGTTTAAAACAATTCCTTTTCCTTTAACATATATCAAGGTTGTTGCCGTACCCAGGTCTATACCGATATCATTACTAACGAGCCATCTCATATGTCCCCCCCAAAAATGCATCATAATTAATTAAAAATCAAAAATTAAAATATAAATTTTAAAATAGTGATAATTGCTTCTCTTCATTTATTTCTTCTTCTACAATCTTTACCTCGCCATATACTCCATCGTATCCTGGTAAGACTGTAACCTTACCATCTCTAACTCTGATTATTGCTTCAGCAAGTCTTTCTCCCACAAGAGAATCAAGTTCCTCATATTGAGCATCAATCAGACATGAAAATTCATTACCAAATTTGTTAATAAGCTTACGATATTCTCTTTCTACAGTCAATGTTTCAGTGCCAACGGAAAGTACCTTGCTTATTATCTCTCTCAACGGAACTAAATGCTTGAATGGAATTGCGTTTTCAGGTATTTGATTCTCTTTTCTATCAGATAACTGATATATACGATGAAGCACTCCTATAGTAATCTTTCTACCACACTTTGGACATATGTTATTGTGGTTTATTGCCTCGTCAGGTGCTATCCTTACATTACACTTTCTGTGTCCATCATAGTGGTATTTGCCCTCCTCAGGAAAAAATTCTATAGTATAGAGTAATCGCTTTTTATCTTTATTCTTCAGAGTATCCATAATTTCGAAATAGTCTATATTACAATCGAAGCAATTTGCCTCTCTTCCAAGGTTGTGCGGTGAATGTGCATCAGAGTTTGATATTAGTGTAAATCTGTCAAGTTTTGAATTGCGCCAATTCATCTGGGGATCTGATGAGAGACCTGTTTCAAGAGCGAATATTTCATCTGTATAGTCTTCGAAGCATTCTTCGATACTATCGAAGCCCGAAAAGGCACCAAAGAGTGAGAAATGTGGAGTCCATATATGTGCAGGCACAATAAAGGCATCTTTCGATACCTGACGTATTATATCAACCATATCCCTTGAATCGAGGGAAAGAATCGGTCTGCCATTTGATTCAAGTTTCCCGTATTTATAAAGCGCTTCTGATACCCTATCTGCATCATCAAACGATGGCACAAAAACTATATTGTGTATTTTTCTAAACTTACCCTTTTTTGCATACATATTACAAACCTCGACTTCAAGAATAAAATATAAACCATTATAAGGGAAAAGTCCATTTTGATTTTGGGTAAGTTCAGATTTGAGATGTTCTCTCCAGAGCGTATGTGTAAAGTCACTGGTAGCGACAATAGTTAACCCTTTATTTTTTGCTGCTTCTGCTATATTTGGTAGTATCATCTCTTTTGAGGTTGCCCTTGAGTACTTAGAATGTATATGTAGGTCTGCGTAAAATCTCATATTATCTCCCAAATCTCCTTGCAAGTTCCTCCAGGCTCCATTTTATCATTATAGGTCTTCCATGTGGACAGAAGTAGGGATTTTCTGTAGCAAAGAGTTTGTCTATTAGTGTATTCATTTCCTCAGGAGTTAACTTATCACTCTGTTTGATTGCTCCTCTGCAGGAGAGTATCTTGGCTACATCGGAAAACGGTTTTGCATCCTTTATCTCATAGAGTATTTCTTTGAATTCATATTCAGAAAGGTCTTTTATAAATGAAGAGATACTTATTATTCTGACGGTTCTTTCTCCAAATTCCTCTATTTCAAATCCAAATTTTGTAAGAGTACTCTGCACCTTTTTAAAAATCTCATATTCGTTTGGAGAGAGAGTGATAATCAAAGGAAAGAGAAGCTTCTGAGACGAGGGTTTTCCTCTCATAATCTTTTCATATAATATTCTCTCATGAGCAGCATGTTGATCGATAATAAGGACACCGCTCTTTGTTTGTGCAAGTATATAGGAATTATGTAATTGCCAGAAGGCTGTGGGTTCCATCTCCCACTCATAACCAGTCTCTTTTATAAACATACCAGTTCCTATACCTAACCTTTTCCTTATTGTATCAAATATAGCTCCATATATTAAATTCTCATCAGAAAATCTGACCTCTTCTTTTCTTGGGTGAACGTTTACATCCACTGTTTCTCTGTTAAGAGAGAGATTTAAGACGAATGACGGTGACCTATCTTTTATTGGTATTCCATAACCATTCCTGATAGCGCTTCGAATGAGGTAATTCCGCACTGGTCGTCTGTTGATAGATATGTATTCAATTCTCCCTTTCTCTTTCATATATTCTGGCATTGAAACATAACCATTGAGATTTATACCATTTTTCTGAAAATCTATGTATACCATCTCCTTTGTAATCTCCTCTCCAAAAATCTCTTTTATCCTGTCCTGAGGACTATTTTTTTCAAAGTGAATGGTTAATGTCTGATCATGAAAAAGAGAAAATGAAATTTCAGGATATACAATAGCAAGGTTAATTATAGTTTTTTTTATTTTATCTCCCTCAATATAATCGGATTTAAGGAATTTTCTCCTCGCTGGTACATTGAAAAAGAGGTTTCTTATAATTATTGTTGTTCCTCTTTCACGTGGTTTTGGCATAATCTCCTCGAGGTTTCCTCCTCTTATTCTCAAGTAGATGGCATCATCTTCCTCAGTTTTTGTATGTATTTCCATTATTGATACTCTTGCTATACTTGAGAGTGCTTCACCCCTGAATCCGAGTGTATTAAAATTTTTCAAGTCATCAATACTTTCTATCTTGCTTGTTGTGTGTGAATTAAAAGATAATTTTGCATCTTCCTCAGCCATACCTTCACCGTCATCTGTTACAGAGATATAGTTCTTGCCACCCCTTGAAAAGGATACAGTTATCTTCTTTGCCCCAGCATCTATGGAGTTCTCAATGAGTTCTTTTACAACGGACGATGGTCTTTCAACGACCTCACCAGCGGCAATCTTCTGTATGGTATCTTCATCAAGTATTTTTATCATAAATCGTAATGATTTTTGGTTTAAATGTTTTCTTATCTCTTTGAATCTTATCAATCCATTTTAGAGCTATAAACCACGCAATAAGTAGTATTAATCCAATGAGACCAGCTATCCCTTCGCCAAGCAGACGATAAAAGATAATAAATCCACCAAAAAGTAGTACTATTGGGATGATGAATATAAGGGATAAAGATAGATAGAAGCCTCTGCGTGGTATCTTTAGTGTTACCTTATCGCCTAATTTAGCTCTTATTTTATTCTCAGCTTTTACTATCCTTTTTTCTCCACCACTACAGAAAGCCTTTGCTGTGCAGGTTATACAGCCTTCAGGATTTACCTCTACAAGAGCATCCTGTCCATCTATTTTAATTATAATCCCATCTTCCTGCATAAATGTTTTTTAATTATACCACAATTTTTCGAAAAAATCAAGATAAAAAACTTATTATCAATTCGATGAACTTGGATAGAAAATATTTCTTAAACAGGGATTTAAAGAGATTTAAAGAGATATTTATTTCTTTTTAAGTAGATTTCTTAAGATAAGTCTAAGAAATATTATTTTCAGAGAATGCACCCCTGGAAGGAGTTACTTCGTAGAATTGAGGGGTTAACCCGGTCTTATTCATATAATCTTTAAAAATTTTATCCTTCAATGGTTTCATACTGCTCTCTTTTAACAAAAAGAGAACACAACCACCAAATCCAGCACCTGTTAACCTTGCTCCAAAGACTCCATCTACACTCTTACCAGTTTCAACCAGAAAGTCAAGTTCTTCTGAGCTAACCTGGTAAAGTTCTTTCAAGCTTTGATGAGACTGGTTCATTAGCTCTCCAAATGTTATTGTTTTCCTATGTTCAAGTTCTACTACAGCCTTTATAACTCTTTCATTCTCTGAGACAACATGCATAACTCTTTTTATTAAAGTAGGGGGAAGGTAAGAGCCATATTTCTTTATATCATCAGTTGTCACATCTCGTAACGCATTTATCTTTGGTAAATAAGTCTGTAGGAATTTTAAAGCCTCGCTGCACTCTTTTCGCCTTTCATTATAGGCAGAATTTGCTAATTCTCTCTTTACCATTGAATTACAGACAAGAAATGAAAAACCCGGAAGAGATACTCGAACATTGCTATAATCTAATGTTCTACAATCAATAAAAAGGGCATATCCCTTTCTTGAAAGGAGGGATGCATACTGATCCATAATTCCACATTCAACGCCAACAAACTCGTTCTCTGCCCTTTTCGCAAGTTTTATTATCTCCAGTGGTTGTATATTAATCCCATATAATTCTTTAAAAGACAGAAGGGTGGCAATTTCTACTGATGCGGATGACGAAAGACCTGCACTCTCTGGCACCTCTCCATATATCACTGCGTCTATACCGCCTATTCTATACCCTTCATCGATAAGAACCTTTGCAATACCCCTCTGGTAGTTACTCCATCTATTTATCTCCACATATTCAATGGAGTCAAGGTTAAATTCGTCACCCTCTCCATATTTCAAGTCAAAGAGTCTTACCTTTTTATCTTCTCTCTTGGAGGCTAATATAGTGGTACATTTATCGATGGCTATGGGAAGCACAAAACCCTCATTGTAGTCTGTATGCTCACCAATGAGATTCACCCTTCCAGGAGCCTTAACAATGATTGAAGGCTTATTCAAGAAAAATTCTTCAAACTTATTTATTAACTGGTTGTCGGTTATCATGAAGATTACTCCTATAAATAATAAAACGATGTCCTAAACACTGGTCTATTCCGTCATTGCGAGGAGTCTGTTGTATTTCTTGACGGACGAGGAAGCAATCGCATTTAAGCAAAGATAGTTATAGAAATATGAGATTGCCACGCTCCTGTTATTCGCTCGCAATGACAGATTGTCAGTATGGGATTGCTTTGCAATGTAACTATTGACTTTGAAAATTAATTTAGGATGATGATTTTATGGATTTTATGTAGTCATCAGGTCCAAAGGGTTTACCTGTAATTTTCTCGATCTTCTCAAACCAGGGAGTTAGACATCCGTCACTGTACAGATTTTTTGTGATGTAATTTATAACATCAGGATTTCCAAGAATCATACCAAATTTTTTTCTTAAAGAGGTGTATAACTGCTCCTTTATCAAACCAGAAATAACATAGCTATGTGAATACATGGGATATGTAAGTACAAAATAGTTGGATGCCCAGCTCTTACCATTCGCTTCGATGAGTAGATATTTTTTGAACATTCTATTCCAAAGTTCATTCAGGTCAGATTCGGGATTTTTATAAACCTCAATCTCAAAATTTGACCACATAATTATATTCCTCATTCCCTGTATTAGATTAGTTATACGAGATTCCATAAAATTCTTAATTTCAGCATGGCGGAGAGTTGTGTGTGATTTAAGCCACTCAGGAAGAGAAGGAATGACTCCCCATATATCTGCCATGCCTTCTGAGAAAGCTCCTTCACATTGTCTTAGGAGAAAGGAATCCTGTTTAATAGAGGCACCATGTATAGCATGTCCAAATTCGTGGTATGTGGCACCATACCATACATGTCCATCCTTTGGATTTAACAATATCCTCATATCATCTGGAATTTTAATACCGAAACAGAGACCACCATAGGGTATATCAGCAAATCTAATGTTTATTTTCAAGAGGTCAAAGTTTAAACCAAAGCCCTCAACTGTTTTTTTAAGAGACGGGATTATATTATTTCTTGGGAAGTATTTATCCGGTAGGGAGGTCATTCTTTGCAGCATGAAAGAAATATCCCATGGCATAATTTCCTTAACACTCAGTTCTTGCCTGGCAGAAATTAAAAAATTTTTGTATTGTTTCTCTGTATTCTCTCTTATCTCCTCGAAAATCGAAAGAAGTCTATCGAGTGGAATTCCTAAAAGTGAAAGAATGCATTGGGGATAATTTTCAAACCCTAATTCTTTCGCAAGATTATTTCTTATCGAGAATAATTTTCTTCCTTCATCTTCTAATAATTCACCAAGGGGGTTGTCACAGAGATAAGCTTCTCTTCGCACATCTCTATCTTCGTCCTTCCGCATCACTTCTCTAACTTCAGTTCGCTGCATCTCTTTTCTTGCTATGTTTGGCTTGAATTTCATTAATTTATCATTAAGATTGTTATTTCTTTTTGATACTTCAGGATTTAAGTCTATATATGCTCTTAGTAATAATTTTGAGAGGACTTCTCCTCTTCTCTTAACTATAGAATTTGTAGAAGACTCTGCTACTTTTTGACTGTATTTAAGAAGACCAGGTTCGAAGAGCTTTTCTCTCAACTCATCATCAAATTTGTTCATATCCCAGTCTTTTATCTTGATATATTTCTCATAACTGGCAAGTGATGCCTTCTCACTATGAGATTCTAACCATTTATCGATTGCGTCAATTCTTTCCATATTACCCCCCGATTTTCAACCACTCTCTCAAGAGAAATTGTATCCTGTCAATGAAGACAGCAAATCTTGTCATTACTGTATTGCCAAAAAATGCTCCAAAGGAAATCATAAGTAGAATCCTACCAAGTTCGGATACCTTTTTAATGGGACGAAACTTATATTGAAAGGAAAAGAAGAAATAAGAGAGAACACATAGTAGAGTAATAACAAAAAATATATTGTTGAACGAGTTTAATGGCTTGAAGGAAGAAGTAATCTGGGGCATCATAACAACAAATACACCCTTGAATGTCATACCTGCTCCTGCACCTATTGTGAAACCAATCACAATTCTTGAGAGCCAATGATATCGTTTTGAATACTGGAAATACCAGAGGAGACCACCCAATAGTGCAAATACCCACAGCCAACCATAGGGTGTTACTCCCTGAAATCCGGCAATCATTGGGTCCCACCATTTCGGCTTAAGGACATCTATCCAGGTCTTTGAAACAGTAAATCCTATAGCAAGACCAAGGAAGATGTGCTCAAAGAGGCGATAGAAAGGATTTTCCTTAATAAGAAATGAAAATATCGCCAGGGTGCATATAGCAGCTATCCAGACTTCAAATGTTTCCATAATAGATTACGTTTGCCACTGATTACACAGATTTATTTAATCAGTAAAATCACTTAAAACCAGTGCAATCTGTGTTTCCAGAAAACTCGGGCTTAGTTCTCTGTATATTTTCATCCCAATACCAATGATCTTATAAGTTAGCTCTTCATAAAGAAATTCTTTTTTCCTTTGCCTCATAGTTTTTGATTACACGGATTTAATAAGTCAATTCAATCAGTGTAATCTGTGTAATCTGTGGCTTCAACTATTTAGAGATTATTTTCTTCTCCCTTCTCTCAGCCCAGAATCCTATATTTGCCAGGATTATTAAGATAACAATAAGAAGGTGAACCATAGACTGGGGAACGATGAGTTCTGTACCAAGCTCCTTAATATTTAGAAGTCGTTCATACTCTGCTGCCCCTCTCACACCTACAAGTAATCCACAGAGCTGTTTAGAATCGAGAAAGGGATACATAGCAGAAGAGACTATTGCAGAAGAGCAGAATCCTATATAGGTCCCGTAGACACCCTGTACAAATCTAAGCCAGTCTTCAGATGGCCAATAGGCAATTGCGCAAACCATATAGATATCATGGATATCCTCTATATCTTTCATTACCGGGATGCTGTCAATTGGAGTTCCTTTTATATCCTTTTTTACTACACCTTCGATATCCCTTGCCAGTGCCTGTATCATAGCTGCTTCACCAGGAAGGTATCCAAAATTACACCAGTCTATTCCATATTCCTTCTTATATTTCTTTGCTACCTTCTGTGCAACTTCTCTACCAAATCCTGTGCCCTGGGGAATTCTTGACATAATAGCAAATTTAGTACCCTTCCTCATAAGGTGTTCCATTACCGCCTCTGTTTGTGGCCAGTTCTCTCCTCTGTTTCCTGCATCCCAGGTACAGTCAAGGAGAATGATTTTGTCCTCAGGGCATTGCTCAATTATTGTATATACACCATTCGTTTCCCGACTTATAAATATTGGAAAGTGAATCTTAACAATGAATGGTAAAACTACTGCAATAACGACCAGAAGGTATATAAGCCTTCTGTCGATTTTACCAAGTATTACAAGGAATTTTCTCATTTCAGTTCCATACCTTTCTCTAAAGATAACCATATACGCAAAGCCATTGCAATCATTCCCATATATATGCCGAACATAACAGCACGATATGCTGCAGTATTGGCTATCCAGAGAAGCCATGCAGATACCCTTGGAAGTTGGATAACAGGTGGTAAGGCTTTTGTCATCCACAATCCGATGGGGACCTGTCCCAACATTATTATACAGGCAGAAACTACCATCACTGTTGCTTCCAAGGTTTTTACTCTCATTGCTCTATATGCAGAAGTAACCATGAAAAGGGCAAGCAATGAGAATATTGTGGCACCTATAGGCATATACATATAAGTGAAAAGAATTCCATAAAAACGCTTTACTAGAGATGTGGGGTGATAAGTATCTGTAAAGCAAGCAATAATCATTGCGAACATCGCAATAAAGAACGCTGCACTATATATCCAACCTGGTTTCAGTTTCTTAATCTTTTTACCATGAGATATAGAAAGGTTAATAAGACCCAACCCAACGGCAAATGCACCTAATACCATGATGAGATTTCCCATAGGAACTATGAAGGAAGAGAGATATGTGGAATGACCATTAATCTGTTCGGGTAGCACAAACTCCAGGAAGTAGTACAGTCCTCCTAAAAAGGTGATTATTTTTACTATTTTCACTTTCATATTTTATCTTTTCAGGACGCAGATTTTCGCAGATTATTAAGATTTTTTATATTTCTTAAAATTTATTATATACTATATTTACAATTATAAAAAAAAAGAGGCAATTATGTTTTTTATAGTTAATTATTTATAGTTAAATTTTTATCCTGTATATCTGCGTTCATCTGCGTCCAACATATTTACAAAGATAGCAATTTTACAAACCATCCAGAACTAATTGTTGCAAATATGATTCCTATAACCAGAAGTATAAATACAACGATCTTTCCTATATCCTGTCCCACTACACTTCCTTTTATAATAGGTTCGTCAGAAAGATATGCAGATGCAGCATACAATTCTTCGCCTATAAGTGTATAATCACAGGTTACAAGGAAGAAAGGGATTTGGAAATATGAGTCAGATGCAGCTATCTGGATTGCTCCTAAATTTCTACCTGTTTCAGCAATAATAAGAGATTCAAAGCCATACATGCCAAAGAAAAAGTGTGCTCCTGTATTCTCTCTTATCATAGTGCCTGCCACTGCAGAGCCCCATGTTGATTGGTTATCTGAGTAGAATCTGATGTTAGTCGCATCGAATAAATCAGGTCTACCACCTAATTCGTAAGCATCCCTTACATACTCCTCAACAACCGGATAGATTTCGGGTCTGAATATTGGAACAATGGTTTTGATACCATAACTTGCCGCAAGTTTAACCACACGCGATAGAACAGAGAGAGAGGCAAGGGTGGGGGCATCGAAACTTCCAAGACCAAGACTGAATAAAATAGGACTTCCGAGTTCTGTTGCTCGACCTACTGCCTCATCAACTGCCTCAAGCCCTGGAAGTCGACGTAAAAAGAGTTTGCGTCCTATTTTAGCGGAAAATATCTTATAGAGTATGGCAAAACATATTCCAAATAAGAGTATTCTTACTGTCCAGGTTGCATGCTCCATAGTAATATTAAGAATCAAAAATGTTCTTTAGGACGTCCCGCCGATGGCGGGATCCCGCCAGAGGCGGTGACAGATTTTCGAAGATTATTAAGATTTTTTTTCTTTTTTTTAATTATTTAAAAATGTATTAATTTTTTTATCCTGTATATCTGCGTTTACCCTGTTAAATATGCTGCTACCAATAATCGCTTAATCAAATTCTACATTTATTTAACAGGGTGAATCTGCGTCCAAAATTTTTACAAATCCTCCCTGCTCTACCTGAACAGGATTTGAGAACTTTTTCTTAGATTTGAGGGTGAAATCTCTATTATATACCTCCATAACCTTTAAATCGTCTGGAATTTCGAGATAGATTTTATTTGCCTCTGTTCCATTGAGAATATAAAGTTCTTTTAAATTTACGAATTTCAATGATACTGGTTTGTAAAGGGCATAGATTGCCTTCTTTCCTTTCCTTGCTCCAAGATATGAACCATCTATGGACGCATCAAAATCACCAAATAGTATATCCCTGTATTGTCTGTGGAAACCAACCCAGTTTTTGATAATATTTTTTACCTCTCCGGTGAGTTTCTCAAGATCTATGGATATAGTGGGTACGAAAAATACAGAAAATATCATATGCTTAGCTATATTTTCTAATTTTTCGTCCTTATGCCAGTAAATATAGTCTGTATGCGTGGGAACATCTGGTGTAAATGCTCTAAGGCGTATACAGTTTTCAAGGTTTTTCTCGAAGTCTAGTGGTGTATCAAACCCACGATATACTGCGCCTACTTGTAGACCGAAAAGATTTGCGTAATTCTGTCTGAATTCAAATAGGAGATTCTTTCCAATTTTCGGAAGTCCCTTATAAAAATCTAAAAGCCCATCTCCAACTGGTAGGGCATCTACGAAGTCTATTTTAAACCCATCCAGTTTATTCTCGTTATATAAAGAATTCATTTTGTCAAGGATGTAATTCAGCGCCTTTTTCTTGGCAGGGGAGAGCCATTTTACTCCATAACTCTCCTTACCAATGAGATGAGAGCCTAAATTATTATATGTCTTCGATTGTTTTCCCACCATAAACGGTGCAATCCACAGAAGGAGTCTCATGTCCATATCCCTGAGTTCTCTTGCAAGTTTAATCATCTGGGGGAATTTTTTCTTTGATACCATCCAGTCGCCTGTTTGAGCGTAACTTCCCCATTTTCCCCTTTTATCAAAAAACCATCCATCATCTATAATAAAGGTAGTTAGTCCAAGTTCCTTTGCGATTTTTGCATTTTTAAGGCACCAATTCTGATTTACTGTATGATGAATACCATACCAGCTGCAAAAGACAGGTTCATAAGCTTCTTTTGGAAATTGAGGTGGATTCATTCCTACAGCTTCTCTATATTCTTTAATAGAGTAAATCCAGGAGTTTCTGTCTTCTGTTTTGTATATGTGAATTTTATCCTTTTTCCTCATATTCATCTCAATTTTATAGTTACCATTCTCCTCATTTAGAGATATTTTTACCTTAAGATGTCTGTCCTGTTCAATAAGTCCAATAGCAAATCTTACCCTTTCATCTCGTGAAAGGAAAAGTATGAGAGGAATACCCTTATGAGGTCCTGTTTCAAATTCATATCCCCAGGGAAGTCTCTTATAACCAGAAGATGTGAATATTATAGCAACATCCAGTATAGGAACCTCGAAAATGAATTTCTTCCCTTCTATTAAATTTATTCCATCCTTAAGATTTTTCAATTCCATCAGGGCCTCCTGAGTTATATTGAGATTTAGAATTCTCTATATATATATTATACCAAGAAATACTGCTTGTCAACTAAAATGTGAGAAAATAACATCTTCTCTGAAGATGTGTTAACTGGTTACAATCATCTCTGGTGAGCGGAGATTGTATGTGTTTTGTTTTTTAGAACGCGGTTAATCCCCGTTAAATATCTCTTCGCTTCGGATTTGCAATCGTCGCAGAGGTTCAGATTAAATACACCGGATGTCCAGAAGAATGGTATCGACTTATTCATAACACATCTTGTTCCGTTCTTGTGGTCTTTCGCACCGAGGTTATGGCAGATCTCATGCTTGGTAATATTTGCCTCGGGCCAATCGCAAAGCCACCATTTTGGGTTTGGATCTATAAGGCAATACTTACCCCCAAGATAGGCTATGCCATTGTGTTCATCATATATATCGGTTATTCCAAGGACTATTCCCTTGGGGTCCGGGAATTGTCTCGATAGGTCCGCAAGTAGGTCGGTGGTGTCTGAAACGACCCACCTGCACCCTTTAAGCTCTATATTGACTACGATGCCCAATTCATCCTCGAGGGAAGAGTCTACCCTACTCATAAATTTGTCCGTATACACAAATGCATTCTCATCACGCCCCTCACACCAGACCTTATAGCTCTGATCCCAGACAACATCTATCCTAATCTCTCCCTCACGATAGAATGTTACTAGTATGAGAAGAAAAAGAACCATAATTTAATGTTATCTATGTAAAAGGTCACATGCCATCAGCAAAAAGACACTCGATGTCCAGGTAAAAGCGGGGTCACAATATCCTTCACCGGTAATGGCGTCGTAGTTTTCGTATATTCCCTCCTTTCCATTCACCATATTGCAGAAACTCAGCAGCTTGCTACTGCATGCATCACCAAGGTAATGTCTACCTGACGGTAGGCAGGCACTCCAGTTTTGGCCCACTTTGTTTAATTGCTACTGCGACTGACATAAGGGTGTCGTGATTTTTTCTCCTGTGATTTTCTTCATACTTCCTCTAACACCAATTTCTACTTCTTCTCCATCTTTTGTCCATGCTGTCAAGGTCTTGTGAGTTATTTCCACAATTATCCCTTTACCTTGCCATCTTATGCCAAATTTGAGTTTTTGCCATTCCTTAGGTAGGTGAGGGTCGAAATATAAATGTCCACCTTGAATACGCATACCAGCAAATCCGTTTACTACCGCCTGCCATGTGCCCCCTGCAGAGGCTGCATGAAAGCCAGATGCAGTGTTTCCATGGGAATCATCTAAATCGATACGGGCACTCTTAAGAAAATGTTGATATGCAATATCTGGGTATCCAATCTTACTCGCCACTATGGAAGAGACACTTGGACCCAACGATGAGCGGTAAGCTGTGTATGGCTCATAAAAATCGAAGTTTCTTTTCTTCTCATCAGTAGAGAATCGATCGCCCAAAAGATAGTGTAGTAAGACCACATCAGGTTGTTTTATTACTCTCGTCCTTTGTAATTTTCCCCAATCCCTCCACTCGGATGGAATTTTGGGAAATCCCTTTCGGGATGGTTCTAACTGTAGCTCTTTTAGATTGAAATAACCCTCAAATTGCTCATAGATTCCGCTTTTCTCATCATAAAGAATCAAAATTTTATCCGCAATTTCATGCCATCTTTCCACTTCATTTGATGTCACTTTGAGTTTCTTCACAACATCAGAGGCCTTGAATTTCTTTGCATAATCTGCCGCAGTCTTCAGGTTCCACTTAGCCATAAAATTGGTATAAGCCTCATTATTACAGTGCTCGTGAATCTCATCCGGGCCTATCACCCTTTCGATAACATACCTTTTTATCTTTTTGTCAAAATGGGCTCGTGAAGCCCAAAATCTGGCAGTTTCAACTAAAATCTCAAGTCCATAATGTAGTAAAAATTCTCTATCCTGTGTAGCTTTATAATAATACTCAACTCCATAAGTTACATCAGCCACCACATGATGTTCCTCTTCTGGTATATGAATTGTAATGGTTTCACCAAATGGAGATCCGAGTTCCTTTGGACAAACTTCAGTTCCCTCATCAGCACTCTGCCAAGCAAATTGTGCTCCTCCGAAACCACTGAGTTTAGCATTCTTTCGTGCGCCATCCAATGTATTATATCTATACATCAAAAGTGCTTTTGCAGTAGTAGGATCTGTGTAGATAAAGAACGGCAACATATAAATTTCAGTATCCCAGAAAGCATGACCCCAATACCCTTCTCCATGTAAGCCTTTGGCTCCAATACTCACTTTTTCATCTTCAGGATTTGCACATTGAATAAGATGAAATAGGTTAAATCTTAGAGACTTTTGCGCAAGTTCATTCCCTTCAATCTCTATAGATACGTTCTCCCATTTCTTCCACCATGCAAGAACATGTGTACTTTCAATCTCTCTGTATCCACGAACCACAATCTCTTCCAATTTATCTAACGCTGACTTTCTTACATCCTTTGTATCACGTGAGGTATAAAAGGTAGCATATTTACAAAACTCATATTCTTTTCCCATTTCTGCATGAAAAGTCAGCACATTGGATATGTAATCCCTATCATATTTTACATCTTGTCTGTAGGTCGTATTCAAGCTAATATTTGTAGCTTCTCCAACAATGATATTACTGCCATGGGTCTTCATCTCAAGGTATATGCTATGACCTGCTTCCTCTCGCTTCACAAGTTCAAAATGCTTATTTTTGAGCTGATTGGTAAACCCAGTGGAGCTGAAGACATATCCATTGATTCCTCCCTCCATGATTATATTGCCACTGTAGTTTTCTGGCATCAATCTCCCATAAACGAGACCCTCGTGTTTTTCTTCAAGATGTACAAGCCTCACCGTTTCAACCCTTGTGATTTTCCTTTTCGGGCTTTTCCATCTTATCCTTTCGTACAGGATTCCCTGGCGCATATCCAATGTCCTCTTATATTCTAAAAGTTTTCCTTTCTCAAAACTGATTGTCTCGTTATCGGCCGTTAATTTCAGGTTGGTCCAATCTGGGGCATTAGCAAGGGAAGTCTTTACCTCCAATGTTCGATCGAAGACACCCGCAAAATATGTTACTGGATGACCATATCGTGTCTCCCATACCAAATTTCCACGCACCCCAATATAGCCATTAGCAAGAGTAAAGAGAGTCTCGTAGAATTGCGTCTTCTCGGGTTCATATCTTTCTTGGGTAATACACCATGAATCATAGGATAGTCCCAACATCTACACCTCCCTTTTCGATAAATCTCCGTTTTAGATCTTCATATGTTAGTTCATTTAGATTGTTTACTATCACATCGGCACCAGCTTCTAATAAATCCTGAAATCTACCCATCCTTATTACTCCCACGGCAAACATCCCAATATTCTTTGCTGAAATAATCCCGATGGGTGCATCTTCGAAGACAATGAAATGTTTTGTACTGTAACTTTCTTTCAATCTTGTCGAAGCATACTTGAGTAATTCCATTTTATTGTCTTTTAAACCGCAGATATCTACATCAAATATAGAGTATAGTGTATCAATAGAAGCAATAAAATCATATCTTTTACCTATCTTTTCCTGTAAGGTTTTAAGATCAATATTTACAAGCATCGACTTTGCGTTTTTTGAGGATGAGGCAGCCGCCTGCCTTATTCCGTGTGCTTTGCTTTCCAGAATTAATTTCACTGCATCGTAAAATACGCCAAATTGCTTTTTTGCTATCAATTGTCTTATGAGCTTGTTCTTTTGCGAGCAGAAGTGTTCCAGAATCTCCTTACGCTCCTTTTCTGTTCCGGCTCCGAGTTTCTCATAGATGCCGTAGTGTTCAAGTATGTTGTTACCACCTTCATAGCGTGGGCGGGATGCAACCCAATTCATATAAAACTCTGAAGTAAAGTCCTTTATACCCCACTCATGAGATCTGAGAGTCTCACGCCACGCTTCTTCGTGTGGAGAATCAGCAACCACACCGTCTATATCCCAAATAAATCCTACTTCCTTTTCGAAACGCATATCCAGAATCTCCTTTGAAAAATTTTTAGCACGTTCACCCCGCACCTATGCATAGGTGCGGGGCAGGGATTTTCGCAGATTGCCAGGATTTTTATAATTTCTTTCGCTCATGTTTGCGGATCTAAAACCTAAGCAAGAGTTCGGAGTACAGTAGCTTGTTACTGCCTACTTAAATTTTGAACCTTTTCAGACTTCATTTGTAAAAACGCCAATAAGAGCGTTGATGAAAATGCATTACCAAGGTAATGCATTTCAAGCCAAGGTATCAGCAAGCTGATGCACTCCAGTTATATTGTCTCCAATAATACCCAGAATTTTCTTGTTTTGTTGCTTTCAAACCTATAATCTTTTTCCTTCCGCATATCGATTCTCTCATCTTCGTCTAAATCAACGAGAGTGATTTTGTATCCTCCCGGAAGATTATGGGATTTCCATTTAAGTATGCAATCTCCCTCAACCTTGTTAGTCCTTAGTATAAAACTCCAAACCATCCTCCCTGTAGATTTTCCTCTTATATCGTATGCATAATTACCTTCCTCATGTCCCCATTCAGGGTGGGGAAAGAAGGAATAGACAAAGGCAAGGGATGTATCTGGAAGAGGTGGTTTTTCAACATCAAGGAAATCAAACCCATCATTAGCATTTGAAGATACCCCAATAAAGTTCTCATTGTCTTCTATTCCTCCAGCTTTACAGATAAGCTGAATATACCACCCATCTCTCTTTGCAGTGGCAAGTTTACCCCGTCTCTGGCGGGGCCACTGCACTCCTATCTTCTCTTCCCTCTTCTCAATTGGGACAGGGGGGATTTTTAGTGTATGGTTATAGTAACCCCACGATTTCGCAGCCTTGACAAAGTAACCTTGCCAGGGTAGGAATCTGTCTGTGAGTTTATAACTTCCATCTTTGAATTCCCAGAGCCACGGTTCCATCCACCTATTTTCCTGTGCTGAGGAAAGGTCTGCTTCCCTCGAGAAGACTGCCCAGTCAATCCATTTACAATATGCTTGACTCCAGTCTACAGGAAAGTCGAATGGGTTTCCTATCATATTCCAGCCATTCTGGAGGTCAATAGTGAACGACATATTGGATGGCGGAGGTACACCCGTTATCTCCAGTTCAACAAGGGTATCAGCTAAATAGCTTTTACCAGGCAAAAGACTCGTTACCTCCTCATAATTGTCATTCTTCCATGTCTTAAGTTTCAGGGATTCCACCTCTTCTGACTCAAGATAAAAGGGGATAGAAAATACCCCTTTAAAGGGTTTGATAAACCTCTTTTGCAATACAATGTTTATAGACGGACTATAAGTGGATGTAACCTCAATTATTTCTTCTTTTATTTCATATCCCTCTTTTGATGCCATGAAGGTATATCTTCCTGGTGAAAGATTATAGTCAAAGATTCCATTTTCATCCGTTGTTTTTACATCTATGAGTTTATTGGTTTTTGTAAGGATTTCAATTTCTACATTCTCAATTGGTTCATACCAGTAGGGAGAAGTAACCATTCCCTTGCCGGGCAGTCTTAAAGGAGCAATGAATGGATTGCCAAATAGTGTTATACTTACGATTAGAGTTGTCGGTTCTTCTTTTGTCCATATCTTATGTATTTGATCTCTGTTGTAAGCCTCCTTTTTATACTCAAGATAACTTTTACCTAAGGTCATTCCCTTCTCAAAACCTGTATAAATGTATTCATGATCACCTGTTCCCATAGGTCTTGTTACAGCAAGTACGCATTGTGACATAGAATTACCAAACAGATATGCAGCTGGAAGGGAATATTCCTTACCTACCTCAACAAAATTTCCAGCACTACATCCCCATATAAATATCATTAATCCACCCTGTGGTATCTCTCTTATCCTCCAGGAATAAATGTTCCTGTTCGGGTCTTTGTTTGTCTGATGGAAGAGACTTGAGGCGTGTGTGAATATCTCCACAACCTCATATCCTTCACGCAATCTTTTGAGATAGTCTTCTCCAGGGGCAAAAAGCCATCTTGAGCCAATAGTCTCTACATTCTCATTCCCATAGAAAGAGGCAAGCACCTTACCTGTTATAAGTGCAGAGCCACTGAAGTCATTATCACACCAAACTAATGCCCTATGTGGAGGGACAAGTTGTCCTATATAATATTTATGACATTTATCAAAAAACCTTTTCAGATTTTCTATTTTATCTCCTGGGGGTCTTATCCATGAAACCCAGATCTGTGGTTCTCCCTTTTTACCCCAGAAATGATGGTCAAGATACCCATCACCAGTCGAATCAGTAAAGGTTCCCTCTAAATCCTCATAATAAAGTGAAATAGGAAACTTACCATAAGATGCCTTAAACATTGGTGTCGGTATATCACCCACAAGGACTGCGCCTGTTATTGAATCCTCTGTATAGCAGGTTTTTAGGAATTCACGTACCTCCTCTGGTTCTCTCCATTCCCCGTAGTAAATTCTTAGATGTGCTGGGAACTGGGATTCTACATCAGTTTTATATTCTCTTAATTTTATATCAAGGGAATCTTTTAATGAGATATCAGCGAGTATGACAACATTTTCCTCAAAAGAGGTATCTTTATATGCAAAGTAAGGAGTATATAAATAGGCACCAAGGAATGGTTTATTTTTTAAAGTTTCAGGCTCTACTGTTACCTTTTTAAATAATGGGTTTGATACCTCCTTTCCTTTCTGTAGTTCTATTATGAGTGAGTAGTCACCTGGAATCTCTGGTGGTTTTAAAGTGAGTTTTATTTCTATTGTATCTCTTTGAACAACATCCGATGATAAGGAAAATGTGTCTTTCTTTACATTAAGTTTACGATTATCCATCCATGAGCAAACAATCTCCATTTTTTCTTTTAGCCATTTCTTTTTTCCTGTATTCTTTAAAGTAAGTGATATAGGTGTTAAACCTTTTATTGTCTCATTTATTTCTACATCATTATAATCGATACTATAAAGTGGTTGTTTACTTGAGAATGCATACAGATAACCATCATCTGCAGTAATATATAGAAAGCCATCAGCAACAACCGGAGAACCATTGACGAATTCTCCTATCTCATAGCTCCACAGAGAATCTCCCTTGAGGGCATCCAACCCATATACCTTTTTATCCCTTGAACCCACAAAGACTATGTCTCCTGCAACGATAGGAGATGAGGTGACTATATCCTCTGTCTTGTATCTCCATATAGTCTCACCCGTCTTCTTATCGATTGCATAGATATACCCCTCATCACACCCCACATACACCATTCCGTGAGCAACTGCAGGAGATGTATTCACGATACTCCCTAAATCACTTTTCCATAACAGAATTCCATCTTTTGCATCTACAGCGTATACTTTATCAGAACAGACAAAAACAGTATTATCTGATACTGCAGGAGTATCCATAATTCGAAATCTGGTTTTATATCTCCATATCTCCTTTCCAGTGGAAAGCTCAAAAGAATACAAAATACCATCAGTTGCTCCCACAAACAGGTTATTCTTTGATATGGCAGGTGATGAACAAATGCGTCCACTCAAATTACTATTTTTCCAGATTAGATTTCCATTTTGAGATAGGCAGTATATACAATCTTCAGCAGTAAAATAAAGCCTATCTTTAATTTTTAGAATTGACGAACTAATGCCAATTTCCGTTTTGTATACCCACACCAGACTATCTTTGTGAAAATGATATACATTCCCATCATAAGCTGATACATATATATTATCTTTATCTATTGTAGGGCAACCAAACCCCTCGTACCATCTATCTCCACACTTATATCTCCATTCGAGGTCACCAGTTTTTGCATCTATACAGGAAAGCCATTTTGAGCCTATATATAATTTATTTCTCGAAACTGCGATAGATGCTGAACCTTCTTCAGATTCCTCTTTCTGTGGATATTTATATCTTAAAAATAGAGGTAGTTGTAATTTTTCCTTTGTATAGGCTATATTCTGGATATCCTTCCTCGGCATAGACCAATCCGATGAAAAGGCGTTAGATGCTATCAGTAAGGTGATTATTCCAAAAAGTATCTTAATTATTGACTTCATATTGTTCATAGGCTTATCATTTATATTAAGTATCTAACCACAGAGCATATAAAGCTAAATTAAAAATCAAAATGTAAATATCAAAATTACATATAAAAATGTAAAAATTAAGGATGAGTCCATGAGAGCACAAAGATTATAAAAATATTATTTATCTCAAAACTAATAGAATGTCCTACTTCCTTATATCCATAACTGCTGATAGGTTTTATCTTAGTTGTAAATATTTATTAATTAACAACTTTTATCCGATATAGTAAAATATTGAAGTCTTTTAAAAATATTTGATTTTTGCATTGTATATTTAATATTTGATGTTTGATATTTAATATTTAATATGACATATACGTTTACACATTCATTTTTCCAGTCTTGCATCTGCCCAGTTTGCCCAGTCCCAACTTTTCTCCCCATCACCGTCAGTAACGATGAGTTTCAATTCATCCACTTCAATAACATCTATCTCCACTGGTTTTGGTTTATCACTCCCATTCATTGTATTGCTTTCAAATACATTTTTTTTATCCACAAATACCTCAAATACACAACTTCCCTTGCCATTCGTTGCATCATCTATCCCAATTATGGTTTTGAATGTCTTATAGCATTTATCTAATTTGTAAATTACAGTAGAATTAGAGTGCACTCCAATACCTCTCTCATAAGTTTTTTTATCAAGATGTATAAGTTGATTACGACAGTTCCTATCAGGCTCGAAACTTCCCTCTACCTCTATAGGAATGAGGTCGCTTAAGAATGTTATACCTGGAGGAGAGATTCTCAAGAAAGAGGTTTTATAGATTGTATATGGACTCCTATGTGCCTTTATAAGAATACGATGTTTCCCGGGGATAAGACCATCCAGTTTTCCCCTGTATATCCCATTTTCTGGAGCCAGCATAATATCCTTGTCTCCTATACTTGCTGTTATCTCAACAGGAAGATTACAGACACGCTTGAGGGTCAGGGGATTATTATCGACGCTTTTGTCAAATCCAAGTTCTCCCCATTCCTGACTACTCTTTACAGGCTCGATTTCACTCAGGTATATAGCAGAACCGTCTTTTCGTATTATCTTTGCATCAGCCCAATCGGCGTGGTCACAGGTTATACCATTACCCCCATCCTTTACCACCAGTTTTAATTCCTTTCTACTAAAAAGAGAGATGCTTATAGTTTTTGCTGGTTCTCCTCCATGCATGATTCCGCTACTGTATCTTTTCTTGCCATCTATATAAATTAGAAATTCGATACTTCCATTATTCCCTGTCTCACAATCCACTCCAATAAATGACTCAAATCCGTCAAATTCTCCACCAAGTTTGTAAATAATCTCTGACTTTGCATGGGTACCCAGTCCCCTTTCATAAGAGGTATCTCCAATGACACTGCATAAAATATTTTCTCCCTCGATTTCCACAGTAATATCCCAGTCAAGTTTATTAAGAGCAACAAGGTATTCAGAATCCTGGATATCTATTATAGGGTATCCCCATTCTACAAATCTTGGATTTAAATTCTTACCTGAAAAGACGGATAGATAGTATATAAAAAGGTTAAACTTTTTCTCGGGTGACTTCGGAACTTCCTCTTCCTTAAGTTCAGTAAACATTCTAAATGTCCTTTTTACTGGCTCCCAGCCAATATCCTGTTTGACCTTTAAGAATTTATCAAGTGAGGGGTCATTGTGATGGAACCAGTCCTCGACGTATACTTCCTCACCAGCAAGTTTAGCCTGTTCCTCATAGTAGTCATCGAGTGTTAAACCTTTAATATCCGTATAATCATACCATTTATCCCTCTGAAGAATCTTTGATTTCAGCTTCTCAGCAGCATACACCATCTTGTAGTTTGCAAAGAATTCAGCTTCCCAGACCCATTGATAATCGAGGTCGAAGTCATGGCTTATCTCATGGATGATACCAAAACTCCAGTTTCCTTTATTTATATCCTTAAACTCTTTTGCTACCCAGGGACTATGCCATTTAATTGGATTTCCCGCAACTGCCCATCCTCCTGGATACTCATCTACAGATTCGATTGTTATCTTCTCACCATTATACGGCGCATCACCGACCAAATCAGTATAAGATTCGTAAACCATATCCAGTTTATCTATCCAGGCATCTGGATCTTTAAGGACCTTAAGTTCTTCACTCTTTACCTTAAGAATGATATTGTTTCCTTCAATTGTAACCATTGTATCCTGTGGACTAAGTAGTAGAATTGTAATAAGGATTGATTGTAAAATCATTTTAACTCCTAAAATCTTAAAAATGAAATAAAACAATAATTCATAAAATTTCATTCCTTTGGAGTGCAATAGCTTGCTATTGCATGCATTACCAAGGTGATGTCTACATCGCCTTGGCGAGGCACTCCATATTCTTAAATGTATGAATTGAATTTGTGCCTACATTTCTTCTTCAAGTAGTTTATTCACCTTTGGGACTATCTCTCTACATACCTCTTCTGCACTCTTATGGTTTAACCAGACCTGGTCAAGTTCAGTACTTATTATATTCGCCATCTCACGCCACTGAGGAACAGTGGGTTCCAGTCGTCCATATTTGACTGTTTTCAAGAATACCTCACCATTATCTGGAGGCTTATCAGGGGTAAGGAAGTCTTCCGAATAGGCTATCGATTTAATAGAAGGGACACCAAGTCCCATCTTTGCAATTATTCTATTCCCCTCTTCACTAGATAAAAACTTGGCTAACATATATGCTTCTTTGGGATATTTGCATTGAGCTGATATAACAAAGGCTACTGTGGCAATCGAAGTTGCTCTACATTTGTTCTTTGGTATTGGTGCAACATCCCAAACAAAGTCCTCTATTGTTCTGAAGATTGGAACGCGCCATCGACCTGTTATTATCATAGCCACTTTTCCTGTAGTGAATAAATCTCTTTGTGCAATTTGTGCAGGAGTAGGAGCAACACCATACTTCCACCGCATATCAGCAAGAAACTGCAGAGCTTCTACTGTTTCTGGTGCGTCAATAACACATTTCTTTCTATCCTCGGATAATATCCTTCCTCCATTTGACCATATCCAGGGAAAGAGTGGGAATATCCATGATGTATGAAAGTAAATGCCAAATTGCTCTGGTTCACCATCTCCATTCAAATCTTTTGTTAAACTCTGTGCAGCCCCCAAAAGAATTTGCCAATCCCATGACTCATCGGGATAAGGAATTCCTGACTCATCAAATAGATCTTTGTTATAGTAAAGTACAAGTGGAGTCCAATCCTTTGGGAAACCATAAAATTTCCCCTTATATTCAAAACCTTCGAGAAGCACTTTAAAATAATCACCGGAATTCCAGAGAGTATCATCATTTAAGAATGGATTTATGTCTACAAGTGTGTTGGCATAGGCGGGTATGTCCACTGCCTCAAGGTAGAAGACATCTGGAGGTATACCTCCACCTATCATAACCTGTAGTTTATCCTGGTAATTGTTTGCGTGGATGAGTTTGACGCTAATTCCTGGGTTTTCTTCTTCGAATGCTTCTGCCATCCTGTCCATTATCTTTATCTCCTCTGCATCACCCCAGTAGAGTAAACTCAGTTCTATTCCTTGCTTCTCTTTTTTGGCACAACCAAGAAGTAGAATAAATATAAGAATAAATAAGTGTGCTTTATTCATTTTTTATCCTCCTTGTAGAATAGGTAGTATGCAAAATCTAACCACAGAGGGCATTTTGCGAAAAGCGAAGAGGGAAAAGCGAAAGGTGATAAACCTCTATTCCTTCTATATTCTCGCAAGGCTAAAGCCTTGCCCTACATTTCAATTCCTCGTCTATCTTCTATTGTCGTAACGAGGACGTTGTTCCTACCACCTAACTACTACAACCTATAATATTAAACTTTCCGATTTCATTTAACATTTTACATTGTTCTATTACTCTGTGTCCTCTGTGGTTAATTTTAGTCTTTTGTCCCACACCTATTCTTTTTAATACTCCAATTAAGAGCGGTTATCCCATTCTATTTGATTTTTACTATCTTTCGAGTAGTTTTAGACTTATCAGTAGAGAGTAAGCAGAAATATATTCCAGCTGGAACCGTTCGTTTGTATTTATCCCTTCCATGCCAGGTGATTGGTGAATGTTCATTAGTTATGTTTTCAAATGTTCTTATTAGTCTACCTGATATATCATATATTTTGAGATTGGCCTTTATATTATTCGGCAGTGAATATGCTATATTGACCTCTGACCTCATGGGACTGGGATATGCTGGAAGGACATCAAGTCTCATCGGTATTTCCTCAACACCGGTCTCAAGAATAACAAGGATACAGGGCTCATTATATACAGGTTCATCGGGGTCATTGGACGTTATCCGTAGGGTATCATAGTAGACACCACCAGTAAGACCTTCATTTGAAGCAATTACAGTGACCTGAACAGAATCTCCCTGAGGGACATTAAAGGACTCGGGAGTCACTTCCTTTATCCATGATTCATTCCATGTTATGTCTGTAACTGACAATATCCCGCTCTCAATATTTTTTACCCACATAAAGGAGGTATCATGAATTATTCCGACTCCACCAATAACAGCCCTTACTCCAAATGCATATCCATATCCATAGTCAGACATCGAGGTCCAGTCCCCTGGTTCACCACCAAGATTCCCAAATGTATGAGTATCTACAGTATTCTCGTCATAACCAATTCGCCAATCAGGGGAACCAGTTGGACCGATAATATTATATATTACTCCAATCCAGAATGGGTCTGGCACAGGGATTGTGTCCAGAGAAAGAGAAAACCATTCATCTGCTGTAGGGGCTGCTAAATTCATATCAACCCATATTGGTGTTTCCCCGGAATTGGGTAAACCACTATTGTCTTCCCAGACATACAACCTGAAGGAAGAACCTGCAAACTCAGGAAAATAGAGCATCGTACTATAAAGATTTGTAGGGGTATGGGAAAACTTCGTTGCAAAACCATAGATCTCACTATCATCCGGGGTAAATCCACCTGAACTTGTCAATCCTATACTATTTTCAAAGCTGCCATCATCATAATATAAGGTCTCTGGATCAGAGATTGAGGGAATTGGGTGATAGGAGTTCTTTGTTAGACTTATAGAACTCGTTACAGGACTTGCCTCTATTTTCACATCCACAACTCTCTTTGCTTCTTTTACGTATTGTGGAGAGGACCCAATATATTTTATATTTTTATCTTTACTTCCAAGAATCTCAAAATAGAGCGAATCAGGATATACAAAGATGTCTGGTTCTGCACCTGTTGGAATAACAAGGGCTCGTATCATCCAGTCAGCATAGTCCACGTTTGTCCAACCATCTTTCTCGTTGAATTTTTGCTTCTTGCTTACGAGAAGTTCGTCGTTTTTTTCGTATCCAACCTGGCAGAGTGTGGTCTTTGCAGAGGAATACCACCAGGACCTCTCATCACAAGGGTAATCATAATCTGCACCTACCCAGGGATGGTCTGGTGAATTCGAAAGCCAGTGGAAGACAACCCAAAAATCTTCTGTTGTATAAAGTGGATGTGAGTATACCTTTTCTACCCAAGCTGGAGCAGCATGAGAGGCAATAGTATCTGGACCAAGTTCAATACGACCAGGAAGTCCACTCGAATCACTGTTTATAGAAATAGCAAATTGATTACTGTGAGAAACATAAACCCTTGCACTGGCAAGTGTCATGGGTGTATCTATAACTGGAGTAAACCTCACTGCAAACTTATTGTCATTATATTCAGAGCTAACATAATACCACATATCTCGAAAGCCATCATCATATATTATCTCATATGTAGATGAGATGGATTTTGAACAGATACTATTCAGGGAGTCATAATCTTCACCAGTATAAGCAGTTATGAAGACTGTATAATCCCAGACATTTTCTGGAGTCCAATCAGAAAAATACAACTGGTCAGATTCATCAGGTGAAAGAAAGGTCTCAAGTGTGTCTAAATAGACTATCTCTTCATTATAATTTAAAATAGTGGCGATTGTTATTATTGAATCCTCATAGGTTCCATTATTTTTTATCGTTGCCACAACAGGATTGGTTTGGTGGACTGTTACCTCATAAAAGGGGTTATTTATATTGTCGCAGGCAGCATCATGCCTGCACCAGGCAACAATCGAAAGTGTGTCATCACCTGCATAGCCATCATTATCAAGGGCTGTCCAGGTTGTGAATCCATACCAGCCATATGAGTGTGGTGTAAAATCTACAAAATAGGCTGTGTGAGAGGCACCAGGAGCCAGGTTTATCACCTCTGAGGAATCATAATAGATGGATACCCCAAGGGAATCATCGATATTGAAGTATGTCCAGAAGGATTCAGAGTTCTCTCCATAGTTAAAACAGGTCATCTCTACTGTATAGGTGCTGTCTTTTATCAATTTATCAGGGGGTGAGTTCATGCTCGTAACTCCCACATCACTTGATATTGTCTCGCCTATATGAATGCAATACACCTCACCTCCGTTACCAAATTCATATGACCTTACAGCTTTGCCTGATGCACATGCCCAATCACCAGAGTCGGATATAGCAACAGATAGTATAGAACCCCTTTCACCTCCTGCAGCCTGACAGTCTGATATTGAGAGTATCGGGATGGAATCTGACATATCGAATACAGAAACAGCGTCACCATATCCATTCACAACATCCACATCTCCCTCGCATCCAGCAATTCCCATTCTACCATCTGCAGATAGGGCAACTGACTTTATGCCATAGCCGTACCTGTGACATGTCCATCGTGGAACATTTGAAGATGTGTCATAACAGGCAACACAGTTATTACGATAATTAAAATCCATGGTCCCTGCAAGAATTGTAGAACCATCTCTTGATATGGCAACAGCAGTAACCCAGTCATAATAGCCAGATGTGCCAAGTTGGGCTGTCCATTTCAGGTCATAGTTTGTACCACTCCATTCATAAAGTCTAAGATTTTGGTGATAGTCTCCAAAGACAAGAAGATTTCCATCGCCAGATAGAGCAACCTGAGATGGCCATTGAGCTCCCCGAACCCAGAGTGCATGACCTCGCTGCCCAAATTCATCGAATACATGACAGGAGTCATATGTCAGTACCGCTGCTACAGAGCCGTCCTCTGAAAGGGCAAGACTTTGTGATGGTCTATCAGGCCAATCATAGGTCCAGAGAACCTCACCTGTCTCTGCTGAAAGCGTGTAGATATGTCCTCCTGATGCAGCAAGAGTAAGAAATACAACCTTTGAACCATCATGGGATACAGATGCTGCCCTCATCTCTTCTCCAAAATCATACTCCCACACAGGTGAAGATGAGAGACGTGACCATCTGTATCCAATATCGCCATCACCGGCTGCGAGAACAGATGCATTCCATGATTCACCAATCTCAAGAGCAAACTCTTCAGGGGCGTTATATATCCATATGGGGACATTAATTCCAGCTGAGAAATAGAAACTTAGTCTCTCGTTATTTAACTGCCAGTTGGTGAAGATATGCATACCTTCACCAGAGATTGCTGAATATTCTGCAATGGCATTCAGGTGAGCTCTATCCACCCAGACCACTGTGGTCTCAGGGTCGTCCTTATAGAGATAATGTGTGGGTGTTAGTGGTATGGATGGAGTAAATTCAGTTTCATCTGATATCTGAGGAATATAGATAGTTCGTTCCTCAAAAATACCTGATTTAGTTTCCCTTACCTCTTTACTTATTCCTGGAGTTATTTCCTCAAATGCACTTATCTCTACAATACCTGCAATCAGGAACAGGGATAATAAAAGTGCCAATTTATTCATTGTATTCCCCCTTTTTTGAGTTTTATTATTGTCGAAAATTTAACCACACCCCACCTTTGGCGAGGCAGGGAGAGCACTTTTCGCAAGGCTAAAGCCTTGCCCTACTCTCTCATACCTCTTCTCCTTTCTCTCCTCTGTGACTTCTGTGGTTTCTATCATATCAATTTTCAACTTCAACCTCCCAGGATTTAGAAGTAGGTCTGCTTTTTACTTTTATTTCAAGGCGTTTCAATTCTTCAAAGTATTTATAACCTGATATAGATGTTGTTAAATCATCAACCTCCTTGACATCCTGATGGTTTAATCTTACATTTGTCGGTTTCTCTATAAAGTTTAGCCAGATTTCAAAGGAACGATAAGCAGGAATATTTCGGTATGTACCTTTGATGGATTTAACAGATAAGGTGATTTTGTTGTCTTTATTTTTTAAGGTTATTGGCAGACGAGAAAACTTACCTATGCGATACTCAAGACTCTCACCATCATCCTCATACAGGTCTATCTGGTCGTTTGCACCCGGATAGATATCAAGAACAAGAGGATCTGGAACTGAAAAACCAACCCTTTCTATAAATTTTTGGCGTGGGATAATAGACCCAGCCTTAATGAATATAGGAATCTTATCAAGTGGAACATACATATCTAAATTTTTAGGACCGTCATAAATTTTATCATCAGCAATAGAAAAAAAACGTCCTGAGGGTAAATAAACAGACCTTATATTCCCGGGTTTGCAGACAGGGGCCACTAAGATTTTTTCTCCAATTAGATACTCCGTAGGATGGTTATATGCTTCTTTGTTATCGGGATAATAGAGGTAAAGTGGACTGATGATTGGGATGCCCTCATCATAGGCTGTCCTCGAAAGATGATAAAAAAATGGCACCAGACTAATATGCATCTGATATGCCTTACGAACGATTTCCAGAACCCTCTCTCCATATTTCCATGGCTCACGAATTCCGTGATGGCTGTGGATACGCATAACCGGGTTTACGGCACCGAACTGCATCCATCGAATGTATAACTCTGGATCAAGCAGGGGTAAATCATCGTCAGGAAGGGTTCTTTTAAAACCTCCTAAATCGTGAGATAGATAGTTTATGCCCACATTTCCGGCTCGGGCAGTTACATCTATTTCATGCTCAAGAACTTCCCATTGCGATAGGGCATCACCCGAAAAAAATGCCGGGTAGCGGTGGGAACCTATTCCACCATAACGGCCTAAAATGAGACCTCTCTTGTTCAAATCTCTTTCCATATGGGTATGAAAGAGATGGTTTGTCCATAGAACTTCGTTAACTTTTGCTATTTCTGTTCTATTTTGCCAGATATCAAGCCACCAGAAATCAACTCCCATTTTCTCATCAGGCTCAGGCATAGTTTTAAAGAATGCATCAGCTATCTTTCTCTTTGTAAAATCAAATATGTAAGAAGGTTTTTTACATTTATTGGGGTCAATTCCAATTTTTTCACAGAAAGGAGTAAAATGGCTGTCGTTAGTTGGTATACTTTCACAATGAAGGTTAAGTGTGATTTTTAGATTCTGATTATGAAGCCAGCTTATGAATTCCTCGGGTTTTGGAAAATTTTTTTTATTCCAATCCCAGCCATCCCATCCATTGATGTGCCAATCCATGTCAACAACAAGGACATCAAGAGGTAGTTTGTTTTTGTGGTACTGTTCAATCAACTCTTTATAGTCAGAATCACAAAGATTCTTCCATATGGAATACCAGCTGCCAAATGCCCATCGTGGTATCAGAGGAATTCTGCCACAAAGAGAAACAAAGTTTTTAAGACCAAGGAAATAATTCTTACCATAGGCAAAAAAATACCAGTTCTGGTAATTTCCTGAAGGAGGTGAGTCAATCCACTGAGTATCGGGATCGAAAATTGCTGATTGAGATTCATTCAGGATAAAATAACCTGCCTTGCTTAGAAACCCGGGAGGAAAGCTTAGACGATTATGTATATCTTTTTTTATCTCCTTAGGGAGTTCTTTAAAATTATATTTTATGATGTACTCAAGTGAAAATTGTGTTTCTGAAACATCTATTCCCTGCTTTTTGGCGATAGATAGTTTAGAATTTTTCCATAAAAGCCAGAGATTAAGTTCACCCAATCTATCTTCATTATTCAAGCCAGCTGGATGAACTCCAGTAGCGATTATGCCTTTATCAACATGGTCAAGACCGACGAAAATCCCACCAAGGTTGTCCAAATCCTCATCACCGGGTTTCCACTCGCCTTGCATACCTCCCGCATTCCACGAGACCTTCAGATTTTCTGCTGAAAAAGAGGCATCGCTCGGAAGATATTTTATTTTAACATATTCTCCTTCTAATATGACCCAGTTGTTTTCATACCCTAATGTCCTGATTTTTGTGGGATTTGAAAGATTAATTGCACGGATTGTTGGTCTATCTTCAAATTTCTTATCTTCACTATATTCCAGTCGAACAAGATATGGAGTTATGAGACTAAACCTTGCAGGACCAATTATTATCTTATTTCCATCTTTACGGATATTATATTGTTTAAGCAGTTTATCTTTCATATTAGTAATCCATACCTTGCACGCCTTAGGAGCGCCCCGCCTTGGCGGGGCTATTGCACTCCATAATCTTACTAACTTTTACAGTTTCTTGGGGATTTGAACTATCTAATAATGACTAACTTTTTTGTGTTGGTAAATCCCTCAGAATATAATTTTACAAAATAGATTCCAGGAACAAGTTTATTTCCTTTGTCATCCCTTCCATCCCATAACACAGATTCCACAGATTTGTCTGCCTGCCTGCTGGTAATGCAAGGATTACACAGATTAAAGGTACGGATAAGACGACCAACAAGGTCGTAGATTTTTAAAGTAATCGGTTTGTGGTTTTTACCGATAACTGATAACTGATAACTGATAACTGTCTTTTCCCTGAATGGGTTTGGGTAATTCTGGTATAGAGCGAATATCTTAGGTGATGAATATGTCTCCTCTATTCCAAATTCCAGATCATTTAATACCTTCTGGGCAAGCAGTGCAGCCTCATCTTCTTTCATAAAGTATAATGGAAAACCAAAGAATACAATATTGTATGAACCACTTAGGTTTCTTATGGCACAGGGTTTATCCTGAAAGGATGTATCACCTGAGGCAGAGTTAAAGAAATAAATAGGTTCTGAATTATAGGGTGTAAATATATCTATGTATTTCATCTTACCATCCCAGGAAGATGGAACCTTTGTTGAATCAACGGATATATCAGGATATTCAAGATTACCTCTCGCAGATGTGAAATCATTTGAAAAAGATTCATTTGCATTTACAAGCTTTAAATAGTCATAAGGAAAATCACCCTCATTGAACGTAAATGGGTAGAACCCATACCCCATAATCGACATAATTGGCTTCCACCCACAAAGCCATAACCTGCCTCCTACGCTGAGATAATTCTTAATATCAGGAATTACCGAGGAAATTTGTATGGATGCATAGTCATCTCCATGCCAGATAATTGGAGAATAGAGACCAAGATCATATATGGATGGCTTACCAAGTGAATCTACATCCCATTCCGTAAAATCATACCCCGATAGTATAGTCCTATAAAAACTATCAACCTGTGCGTCATTGGGACTCCCTGGTGCACCTGTTCCATTTCTTGTTTCATCGACCACAAGTATTCCCTGGTCAAGAGATATGGGGCATGCAGATATCTCAAGGGAGTAATTACTTTCTAAGTCCTGTGTATCAACTGCGGTTACAACATAATAATACCAGGCACCTTCAAGAGATGTATCTATGTAGGTTGTATCAAAAACAAGAGATGTATTCAATATTTCGTATGGTCCTCCAGATACATCTCCACGATAGATATTATATCCTAAAACATCGGCTTCATAATTTGCCGTCCAAAAGAGGTCTATTTCCATATATCCAGGAGATGCTGTAAGGTCTTTTGGTGGAGAGGGGGGACCTTCAAGGCTACCCGGGAAAGTTACAAAGGGATTACCTATAAAGCAGAA